>CAYOVE010000270.1:0-4325 GCA_964407295.1 uncultured Occallatibacter sp. | reverse complement strand
TTAATGCCAAAATCATAAGCTATTACATTAAGAATTGGCTTCCTTGCCTGTTCCTTCTGAATGAAGCCCTCGGCCAGCAGCGGCTCCCCGCTCTGGTTGCGCGGATCGGAGGCGTCGAACTCGTAGCTGGCCTTGGTAGAAACCACTCGCGCCAGGTCGGTTCCCTCCATCTTCCTGATGGCCTTGGCTTTGGCAACCAGTACGTCCGGGTTCGTCTCGGTCGTCGAAATCACCCCGCGCATCACGCCCCGGTCGCGCAGGTGGCGCACCAGGGCGCGGGTGTCAATTTCAGCGAGCACCGGTACGCTGTAGCGCTCCATGTACTCGTCGGTGACCTGCTCTGAGCGCCAGTTGGAGCTGATGGCGGAGAACTCGCGGACAATCAGGCCTTCGATATAAGGCCGCGCGGCCTCGTTATCGGCCTGATTGGTGCCGTAGTTGCCAATTTGGGGGTTGGTGAGGACGACAATCTGCCCGGCGTAGGAGGGATCGGTCGCAATTTCCTGGTAGCCGGTGAGAGAAGTATTAAAAACGACTTCGCCCTGACATTCGCCTGGGTGCCCGTGGCCGAGCCCGCGGAAGATGCGCCCGTCTTCGAGCGCTAGGATCGCCTGCATCGCCTCTCCGAGGAGTGGATTCAATCGATTTTAGCAGGTTTATCCGGACAAATTTGGTCCGGTTTTCCACTATCCACGTGGGCGAGGACGCCCGCACGACGGCCGCCGAGACGCCGGCGTTCCATGTCGATCAGCGAACGACGCCCGCATCCCGGGCCGGCCAGTAGATAAACACGGCTTTGCCGTAGATGAGCGAGCGCTCAACGGGGCCGAAATCGCGGCTATCCGAGGAAATGGAGCGATGGTCGCCCATCATGTAGTACTCGCCGGGCGGCAGAGTCATCTCGGCAACCGAGCGATTGTCGCGGTATTCCTGCGGCACATAAGGCTCGCGAATCGGCTTGCCGTTGACAATGACGCGGCCTTGATCGACGCGAAGATGATCGCCAGGCAGCGCAATCACGCGCTTGATGTAGCTCTTCTCCGGGTCGCGCGGATAATGAAAGACGACCACGTCGCCGCGATTGATCGCCGTGAAGTGGTAGACAAATTTGTTGATGAAGAGCCTGTCGCTATTCTCGAGGCGCGGCAGCATGCTTGTCCCCTCAACGCGGACCGGCTGATAAAGAAAAGTGATCATCAGGGCGGAGGCCACAGCCGCAATGGCCAGATCCCGGAACCAAAGAAAGATGCCCGCCGACCTCTTCTCCTCAGCGGCAGGCTTCTCGGCGGGGATCAGGGGCAGCCATTCCGCTGAGTCAGTGTCAATAAACGATCCATCCTCGGGGGCGCCGGATGACCCAATTTCGGACGCGGAATGCTCTGCATGGGCCTGAGACGGCTCGGTCTGGAGCTCCGGCAAAGCTGCGTTCTCCGGCGGCAGCCTTAAAGCTTGCGGAAGGCTTGAGTCCAACTCAGGAAGTGTGGGGTCGATTGAGCCGTTTTCCATCTTTATGGTTCCAGATTACTCCTGAACTGCGCCTTCTTGCACTTTCCGGGCACCCGGTCAGTAAAGTCCGCCAGCCAGAATGGCGCGGCCGCCGGAGAGCTTTGATCTGCTCACTCCACTTTTCCTAACTCCCAACGGAAATCTTTCGACCAACCGATTGACCGAGTCCGCATGGCGATTTAGTAATGCCCCGTTCGGTGGATTGTTGGGTACCCGAGAAAATCGTTTAATGACTCCAGTAATCGAAACCCTCAAAAGAGCCTTTCAGCAACCCACTCCTGCGGAGGACCATGGTAACCCTCATCGAAACCCCTCGAGTCGCATTCGTTTCCGGATCCAACTTGCCGGCATCTTCGCCGTTTTCGCTCTCCCGGCTTATTCTGCCCATTCTCTGCGTCTCACTCGGCGTCTCCGTTGGCACTGCAACCGGGCTCACGCTCGCGCTGGTGAATGCGGCCAATCGCTCGGTGTCCGCTTCGAGCAACAACCTTCAGTCCGACGCCGCGCCCGCAGCCAACCTTGCCGCGAATTCCAGCCCCGCGCAAGCGACTCAGCTGACCGTTGCCGCGTCGCCTATTGCCGCCCCGAGCGCGACAGCCGCGAATGCGGATTCCAACCCGACCGTCGAAATGCGGCAGGCGAAGCTGAGCTCCGCCCCAACAAGTTCCGAACGGTCTGCGACCTCGTTCTCCAAGGTCGAGGTTGCTCTTAACACGACACCGGACGCGCTCAAACCCGCCACATTTAAGCTGGACGGGAAGACATACCACGTCGCAAGAATGATGATCCTGCCCTCTGCCAAGCCAGAGCAGCACGAGACGGCTGCTGCCCAACTGGCGCCGACAACAGCTTTGAATACGGCGCCATTGAGCCTTGATACTCCAGCCACGGCGAACCTTTACACCGAAGGCGATCTGACCGTATCGGACTACAACGCATCGACCAGGACCCTTCAAACCAGCGACGGAAGAACATTCGTTCTGGGAACAACGGTTGCCGCCGGAAACGCAATATCGTGGGATTCTTACCGTTCCGATGTCCACTACCGGTGCGACCAGAATGGAAGCTGCATGCTGATGCGCGCGGGCGTGGTCGCGCCTGACGCGAAGCTCATTTAGTCACCAACGAACCTGCAGTCGTTTTCGAAATTAGAGCGGCCTGTCCGCAGGCACAGCCTTACTACTCGCAGCCCAGGCCGCCCGGCGGGCATAGAATCCGCGGGCGATGATTTGTAATGGGCCTCTGCTGGTCGGCAGCGGGCACCAATGCGGGTGCGGTTCCCGGTTCGCCCACTCCGGCAAGATTCTCTTCTTCCAACAGCAGCGGACGTTGCAGCACCATCTCCACTTGCGTGCCGCGGGGAATATCAACGTCAGCATTGCGCGTGAAGAGCGTAACAATGCCCACGGTAGCGAGTCCAGCGCCCAGTCCCGCAAGACCCCCCTCGATGGG
The DNA here is from genome assembly GCA_964407295.1 of uncultured Occallatibacter sp. Taxonomy (GTDB): domain Bacteria; phylum Acidobacteriota; class Terriglobia; order Terriglobales; family Acidobacteriaceae; genus Telmatobacter. Next base: position 1,367 of record CAYOVE010000270.1, on the reverse strand, counting down.
ATGGCCAGACTCCGCTCCGCCGATTGTGCCCACGCCCGCGCCCGATGGCAGGGCGATCTCGGCGGTTCTTCCAGCGTTGCGGCCCTTATCGCCGTTCTGCTCAATCGTTCCCTCACCGTTGTTCTTGACGGATTGGTTTTTTGAGCCGGGAACGCTGTCCACAACGCCGGGAATCTCAACCACCGAGCCGTTGGGGAAGATGATCGAAGTAAAGTGCATGTCCAGTTGCGCCTTGGCTCGCATGCTGCCGCGCTGCACCCGGTCGACCACCCCCTGCACGTAGACGCCGGTGGGGATCATGACCCGGTTGCCGACCACCACGGGAAACGTGGACGACAAATAAACGCCGTCGCCAGCCTTGGCTGACTTCGTGTTGACGGCGCTGCGCAACTCCAGCAAAACCTTGGTTCCGGCTGGCACCGTGTATGTCTTTCTTGCCGGGGTTGTGTCCGACAGGCCGACCGGCTCGGGAGGGGTCTCTGCCGGAGGCGCCGCCCCGGTTGGACCTTCGGGCTGAGCGGGTTCGGTCGCGATTGCAGGGCTGGAGGCCGGCTGTGCTCCGGGCGGGGCATCCGCCGGAGCCGGTGTGTTCGCGGAGGGTTGGGCTGGCGCCGGGGCCTGGGCGGCGTAGAGAGTTGGGCCCGCGGCAACTAAAGAGGCCAGAATTGCCGCTATATACCCTTGCCGCAGCCTTGTCATGCCACTCTCCACGTTCAGTTGGATAGACGGAACTCCCGCACACAAGGATAGCTCGACTTGGTTTGTGCTGCCGGTGAAAAGTGTGAGGGGCACGGCGGGAGGGCAGTTGCCGCGATACCATGCCAGAAAGCGATGGTTCAACAATCCCAAAGCTCCGCGGCCGGCCACGGCCAGGCGAAAAGCCGGTTTGCCTCGGCCTATCGCGTACTGGAAGAGGCCATCGCAGCGCGGGCCTTCCCCGGATGCGCGTTTGGGGTGTATGCCGGCGGTGAAGGGTTTCTGAAGGACGGCCTGGGCCGATTCACCTACGAGGCAGAGTCGCCAGCGGTCACTGCTGAAACGCGATTCGACGTCGCCAGCTTGACGAAGGTCGTCGGAACGACGGCAGCGGCGATGCTGCTTGTCCAGCGCGGGCAGATCGACCTGGAAACGCCCCTGGGCGAGATTTTGCCCGAGTTTCTGGCTGGCCGGGCCCCAGGAGATCAGGCGCGCTTTGTCACCCTAAGCCACTTGCTGGCGCACAATTCAGGCTTGCCCGGAGATGTGGAGCTCTTCCGCACCGCCGCCACGCCCGAGGCCCTCATGCGCGCTTGCCTGGCGCTGCCCCTCGAGGCCGAGCCGGGCGAACGGGCCGAATACTCCGACCCCGGCTTCATTCTGCTGGGCAA
>CAYOVE010000269.1:0-4343 GCA_964407295.1 uncultured Occallatibacter sp. | reverse complement strand
TCGTCTTCGCCTTCGCCGGCGACTCAACGATCACCAATGATTTTGTTGTTGCCATCCCTTAACCCGGTTCCCTCTCTGTTGCTCGCTTGCCCGTTCCCGGCCCCTCGCCGGTTCATCTCATGGTCCAATTCTCTTGTTTGACTCTCTCACAGCCAATCGGTTCCAGATGTCCGCTCCCGCTTCTTCATGAACATCGTGTACCAAGTCTCGATCACGTCAGCCGACGCGCGGCCCACCCCTCTTCGGGCTGGCTCCGGCAAAAAATGGCCGCAAGGCTTGCACCGTAGCACGGATTACCCCCTCATTTCCACCAGCATGGACGATTTTTCTTCGCCAACCGTCCCATTTCCGCGCGTAGCAACCCGCCTCCGCGGCCCGCAAATCGCGCCAAATCCACCTCTTTGCATCCATATTGAGGAGCGCATCCGAAAAGTAACTTCCCCATTTCGGCAGTGGGCAGTAAAAACATACTGCCTGCGAGTTCCGCGGGCGGAGCCGACGCTTTTCGTTCCCTTGGTCCCTTGTTCCCTGCCTTTACATCGTCCTCACATAATTCTTCCCTGGCAGTTGCCGAATCCGGCCCGCCATCTCCAGCTCAAAAAGCGCCGTAAATACCTCAGAGGAAGTGAGTTGAGTCTCCAGTAGATCCAGAATCTCGTCGATCTGCAGGCTCTCGTCGGTGCGCAGGACCTCCAGCACCATGGCCTCCTGGGGCCGCAGCACCGGGTCAGCCAGTAAGGATGCCTGGGCCTCGGCTTTCGATTCACCCGGAGCCAGCGCCTCCAGTTCCAACCTTACCTGCGAGGGCAGGTCCTCCCACACATCCTCCCAGGTCGCCACCAGCTTAGCCCCCTGTTTTATCAATGTGTTAGGAGTCCACGAGCCTTTGTTGGTCACATTGCCCGGAACCGCATACAAATCCCGATTCTGCTCGGAGGCGCACCGTGCCGTCACTCTCGTCCCCGAGTTCTCTCCAGCCTCGACCACCAGAACTGCAACGCTCAGCCCACTCAAAATCCGATTTCGCCTGGGAAAATTCTGCGGCGCGGGAAACGTCCCCATCGGCACCTCGCTCACAATCGCCCCGCCCGTCGCCAGAATCTCCTCGGCCAGCTTCTTGTTCTCTTTGGGATAAACCACGTCAAGTCCCGTGCCCCACACGGCCACTGTCGGCATGCGCGCCGCCAGAGCCCCCTTGTGCGCACAGGAGTCGATACCCCGCGCCATCCCGCTCACAATCACCAGGCGTCGCGCGGCCAAATCCCGCGACAGCAGCTCGGCAATGCCCGTCCCATATGGAGTGGGATGCCGCGTTCCCACTACCGCAATCGCCGGCCGGCTCAGCAGCTTCGCATCGCCACGCACCCAAAGCACCGTCGGCGGATCGTAGATCTCACGCAGCCGCTCCGGATACTCCGGGCTTGCGTAATCGAGTATCGCCGCGCCCTGCGAAGCCACCCGCGCCCATTCGTCTTCGGCCGCCTTCCGTCCCTTGCCGTCGAACAGGAACTGCGCTGCCTCAGCGGGAAACCTTAGGCCTTCAAGCGCTGTAAGGGCCATCGTAAAAATCTGGCTGGCCGACTTCAGTTGCTTCACAGCGTCCAGAATCCGCCTCGGCCCCAGTCCCGGCGTCAACGTCAACGCCAGCCACGCCAGCTCGTTCTCTCCAGGACCTTTGTCGTTCTGCTGGCTGCGCTTCGACTCTGCGCTAGCGGGCCGCTCCGTCAATGCTGCCGCACCGCTATCTGAACTCGCACACTTGTCCGAAATCGATACACTGTCCAAAATTCGCACACTCCGGCTGTCTTCTTTTGAAACACAACCGCAGATCCAGGGAATGTTCGCCCACGTTACAAGCAAGCGATCCGGAAGTCAAGGTTCGCGGTCACGCCGGAAGGAGAGTATTGGCTACTGGCTACTGGCCACTGGCTAGCTTCTCCCGCACCCACTCCACCATCACCGGCGACACGCGCTCCATCGACGCCAGCCGAAAGGTAATCTTCTCGGCCTCGATGATGTGATCGTGTCCCGCCAACTCGACCATCGCATCGGCATGCTCCAGCACGAGATCGTACGAAGCCTTCATTTCGGTCCATGGACTCGAAGATGCGCAAAGGCAAACCTTGGGCTGCACATGGCGCAGAACGCTGTTCGATTCGAAGATGATGCCGCATTGCGGCCCGCAATCCCGAAGAATCTGCTCCACCATCGGTCCCAGCGGATTTTGTCCCGCTCCCGCCGCGTCCTCGCTCGCGGTCACCAGCAGCGCCCGCCGCGCTCCCGCAGCCAGAAAACGCGCAGTATCCGTCGTCTCTCCCGGCGTCGTCTCTTCCCAGATCGGAGTCGCCTTCCCATGCTCGTGCGTCGTGACCTTCACCGCTGTCCAGTGGATCTCTGGCAGCGCGCGCATCAGGCCGCACACCAGCGCCGTCTTCCCCGCGCCGCGCCCGCCCCCGCCCACAACGATGATGGCCATCGGCAAACCTCAGCTACGAGCTACTAGCTTCCAGCCTCTAGCTTCTTTTGGCGAGGGCCGAACTCGCCGGTTCAACCGCGGCAGGGCTAGCGGCTAGTAGCTAGAAGCTAGCGGCTGTCTTTCCGCTTCCGCGCCAATCGCGCCAGCGTCGCCTGCTCCCTGAGCACTTCCCTCAGCGGCCGCGCCGGGGTGCCCCAGTGCACCGTCCCCGGCTTCAATCCATCGTTCGTCACCGTCGCGCCGCTGAACACTCCAGCCTGTCCGCCAAGAATTACGCCTGGCCCCACATGAACGTGGTCGCCGATTCCCACCTGTCCCGCGAGCACAGCGCCTTTTCCAATCGTGCTGGACCCGCTGATCCCTGTGAGCGCAACCAGAATCGCATCCTCGCCGATGTCGCAGTTGTGCGCCACGTGCACCAGGTTGTCGAACTTTGCCCCGCGCCGCACGCGCGTCTCTCCCAGCGCGCCTCGATCCACAGTCGAATTCGCGCCAATCTCCACGTCGTCCTCAATCACCAGCGTTCCCTGCTGTGGAAACTGCGTGTACGCGCCGGTCGCCGCATCGCGCACATAGCCAAATCCATCCGCACCCAGCACTACGCCGGCGTGAATCATCACGCGATCTCTGATCGTTGTTCCCGGATACACAACCACGCGCGGATAAATCCGGCACTGCGCTCCGATCTTCACTCCGTCGCCTATCACCGCGCCTGCCTCGATGCGGGTTTCGTCGCCCACCATCGCGTTCTTGCCGATCACAGCAAGCGGTCCTACAGTCACTCCGCTCCCAAGCATCGCCCCTTCGCCAATCACCGCCGTCTCGTGAATCCACCCGCACTCGATTCTTGGCTTGAGCATCTTCGCCGCGCGTGCAAACCACAGCTTCGGCTGGTCTGCTTCAATCACCGCTATCGACGCATTCGACGCGAAGCCAGCGCCCATCCCCTCCCTCAGAACCACCGCGCCAGCGTTGCACGTAAGCGCCTCATCCACCGCAGCAGAATCCTCGGCAAATACCAGTTCGGCCGGTCCCGCGCTCGCCGGCGAATTCACTCCCGCAACGATGATTCCCGCATCGCCCTGCGCGAGCTTCCCGCCGAGTTGTTCAATTAATTCCGCAATCGTCATCGCCGTCCACTCTTCCCCGCCCACGACGCACGAATCACCGTTCACTGTTCACCGTTCACCGTCCACCGTTCACTGCCGTTAGTACAACCCCGGCTCCCCTGCCGGTCGCGTCTTCCACCGCCTGTGAATCCACAACCACTGGTCAGGATAGCGCCGAATCCACTCCTCCAGCACCGCCGTACAGCGCCGCGTGCCCTCCAGGATGTCCGCCGCCGCATCGTCCGTCCGTGGAATCTCCACTTCCGGCCCGAAGCGCAGCACATACTTCCCTTCGGCTGCCTCCCACACCATGAACCCCGGCAGCACCACCGCGCCCGTCTTCCGGGCCACATGCGCAAGACCCGTGCCCGTGCACGCATCAATCCCGAAGAACTTCACAAACTCCCCTCGCGGCGGCGTCATATTCGTGTCGATCAGCATTCCCACCGCCCGGCCCTCGTGCATCGCCGTCAGCAGCCCGCGCCCGAAGTCGTCTTTCGACAGAACAAAATTTCCGTGCATGCAGCGAACGCGATTCACATACTCATCCAGCCGCCGGTTATCGAGCCTGCGGATCAGCATGCCCATCGGATAGCCCATCAGCGAGTGATAGAAGCTCGACAGCTCCCACGCGCCCACGTGCCCCGTCAGCACCAGCACGCCCTTGCCGCGTTCTCTCGCTTCAAGATAGTGTTCCAGCCCGTCTGTGCGGATCCAGTCGCGCGTGTTCTCCGGCGTATACCGCGTCATGCGGCAGA
>CAYOVE010000268.1:0-4389 GCA_964407295.1 uncultured Occallatibacter sp. | reverse complement strand
GCGCGCGCAAACTGGTTGCCGTTCCCGATCACGAACGCATCGAAGGTGTACTTGGGATTCAGTTGCGCCGCGGTCGACCAGTCGAAGCGTCCCTGCTCGGGGGTGCGGGCTGCCGGCGCCGGCGGCGCAGTGGGCGCGTGACTCGGAATCGGCCCGAAGCCGCCATCCCTCCGCAAAGGCGGAATCGACGGATCCTCCTCCGCCGTCACAAAGCTCACGTCGTCGAATTCAAGCGCGTTCAGATCGATCGCTTCCTGAATCAGGTCGCCGTATTTGTCGCCGATGTGCTGGAACTCCGGCGACGGCACGCGCACATACAGCTTGCGCCCCGCGGAATGGCTGAATCGAGTTGGCTTAAGCCAGGTCTCGAATGATTGCCGGATGACCTTCTTCTCGAGTGCTGCGAGAATCTGGAGCCAGGGATTGAGTGCCGAGGTCGGCGTAGTCGCAAATGCCATCGTACAATCCTTGCTGATTCCGCCGGCGTTGCGCCGCGCGGTTCATTTTTTCTTAAAGGCAACGGCTTCTTTAAGGCGCAAAGCTATGTGCTGCGCGCGCTCAATCAGATGGCCCTTACCTGATTACCACTGGTCCGCCTCGAGGGATTCAAAGCCGAGGCTGTTGACGAAAATCCGATACGCAGAATGCTCGAAATTTCACATGAATTTACAAATGAAATTTCAGGAACGGTCCCGATAGTAGCACAAACCGAGTCCGTTGCAATCCCCTATTCACATAAGTTTTCTGCGATCACTTCGAGTTGCACCAAGGATGGTGAAAGTTCGCGCTTTGTTACCCGGCGTTACTGATGGGTAGCACTCGCCGAGTGTCTTTCACATCAATCTCGTAGCGCTCTTCTGAGCATACGACGAATCTCTTCACTCCCTTGCCACATCGTGAAAGCGCCTCCAACCAGACGCATAAATGCCTCAGATGCAAAGCGCGCAAGGATCGGACCCGGCATCAAGACGGGTCCGATGAGTCCAGCGAGTCGGCAAGGATGGTCTGTGAGACCGCCTCTCGGGTGGCATCCAAATTTCGCCTGAGATATACTTAAAGAGTTGCTAACTAGCAGATTCTCTTTTGAAAACAGGAGCGGGTTACCATGCCCAAACGTACCTTTCAACCCAACCGCCGCCACCGTGCGAAAACTCACGGCTTCAGGTCGCGTATGAAGACCAACGCCGGCGCAGCCGTGCTCAGTCGCCGCCGCGCCGCCGGCCGCAAGCGTGTTTCCGTAAGCCCCGCGCATCGCGATTGATTCCCCGGCCGGTCCTTGATTCGAGAGCTGCGCCGCCTGAACTGGAAACCGCCGCGCAGCTCCACCATTTGGCTCGAGCCTTCCCGATGAATTCAGCTTCCAAGCCTGCCCAGCGTAAAACTCTGGCGAACTCGCGTCTGCGCAAGCACGCTGACTACCTTCGTGCCTACGCTGCAGGCCGCAAGCGCCAGTCCTCTGCCATGAGCTGGTTCCTCGCCCCGCAAACCATTGAGGGCGCGGCTGCTCCGGCGGCTGCGCGCGTCGGTCTCACGGTCGGCAAAGTCATCGGCAAGGCGCACGAGCGCAACCGTATCAAGCGCCGCATGCGTGAGGGTCTCCGCCGCCACGTCGATCTCCTGCCGGCGGGCTTCGATCTCATCCTTCACCCGCGCCGCATCGTGCTCACCATGGACTTCGCGCAACTTGAGCGCGAGATTTTGCGTATCCTTGAACAGGCCCAGTCCGAAGCTGCACGCTCCGCGAAACACTCCGCGGCTGCGCCGAATCTTCCAGGGCCGTCCGCATCATGACGCGCATCTTGCTCGCACTGCTCGCCTTTTACAAGCGCTGGCTTTCTCCGGCGCTGCATTCGCTCCACCCGGGCGGCTGCAAATTCCTGCCCACCTGCTCTGAGTACGCCGCGGTCGCGATCGCCACCCATGGTCCTCTGCGCGGCTCTGCCCTGGCCGCATGGAGGCTGTTGCGCTGCCACCCCTTTACGCCGGGAGGATTCGATCCCGTCCCGCCAGTCCCATCTCACCCGGCCTCGGCCACCATGAATCAGGCCTCAAACCATCGCGCCGGAACCGTTTACCCCCACGAACCGTTACCATAGGGAGAGAGGCTGCCCTGCGGGCTGCCCTCTCAACACGATAGGAAGATCCCTTTGCCCGAAGTTCACAATCCCAATCTGCAATCGCAGGGGTCCGGCAGCGGCGGTGGTGGTGGCGACATGCGCTCCACCATGGCCATGATGCTTGTTGTGCTCGCTGCTTTTCTTGGCTACCAGTACTTCTTCGCCAAGCCCAAGCCGCAAGACCAGCCGCCCGCCGTCACGCAAACGCAGCCCGTGGCGCCAACGCCACAAGCTGCTCCAGGACCTGCGCCCAAGGCCGCAACAACGGCGCAGCCATCCAGTGCCACGCCGCAAATTGCCGCTTCCATCATCACCACCACGACAGTCGAGAACGAGCTCTTCAAAATCCAGTTCACCAATCGCGGCGCGCAGGTTGAGCACTGGATCCTGAAGAAATACTTTGACTCGACTGGCAAGCCGCTTGATCTTGTCCAGCCTCAGGCCGCCGCGCGCTTCGGGCTGCCGCTCTCGCTCTTTACCTACGATCCGGCGCTCACCTCCCAGCTCAATCAGGCTCTCTATCAGGTTTCGGTTTCAGGCGCCCAGCCCACGGCCACCGGGAGCGTCCTTGCGCCCGCCTCCATCACCTTTCATTACGCCTCCAACGGCCTCGACGTCGTAAAAACCTTCAGCTTCAACTCCACCTACGTCATCAATGTCGAGTCCAAGGTGAGTCAGAACGGCGCTCCGGTCCGCGCTTTGGTAGCCTGGCCGGCTGGCCTGGGCGACATGCAGGAGTTGCAGCAGACGGGGATGTTGCCGTCGCAGACGCGGACGCCTGCCTTCTTCGCCTGGTCCATTGACGGCAAGCAGGATTCGCAGGCGGCCGCCAAGGTGAGTGGCAACAACACGCTCGACGCGCCGTATCAATACGCCGCCGACATGGATCTCTACTTCGCCTCAGTTTTTCTGCCCGACGCGCCCGATCGCACCACAGTGGTCACTCTGCACAATGCAATCGAGATAGCCAGCGACGCAACCGATCCCAACAGCAAAAAGATTTCCATTGATGTGCTCGGCCTCGCCGTAGGCGACACCGGCGGCGACACGCGCCTGCGCCTCTTTGCCGGACCCAAGTCGACAGACGTGCTCAAGTCCATCCACGCCACAGGCGCGGACGGCAAAACGGATGGGCCCAATCTTGAGCCGCTCATCCAGTACGGCTGGATGACCGTCGTCGCCAAGCCGCTCTACTTCCTGCTCCGCTTCCTGGTGGAACACGGCATTGGAAACTGGGGCTGGGCCATCATTCTGTCCACCGTCATCTTCAACCTCACGCTTCTGCCCACGCGCTTGATGATGACCAAGTCGTCGCTCAAGATGATGCGCATTCAGCCCAAGGTTGACGCCATCAAGAAGCGCTACTCGAATCTGAAGGCCACCGACCCCAAGCGCGCCGACATGAACGCCGAAATGATGGCGCTCTATAAAACCGAAGGCGTGAACATGTACGGCAACTGCCTGCCCATGCTCGTGCCCATGCTGCTCCTGTGGCCCTACTTTCGCGTCTTGCAATACACTGTAGAGCTGCGCCAGGCGCATTGGCTCTGGCTCCCCGACCTCTCGCAGCCCGACCCAACGCACATTCTGCCCATCTTCATCATCATCAGCATGTTCCTCACGCAGTACATGACACCCTCCCCGGGAATGGATCCCGCCCAGCGCCGCATGATGGCCTTTATGATGCCCGTTCTCTTCGGCTTCATGCTCTGGCACTACGCTTCAGGTCTGGCGCTTTACTGGGGCACGGGCAACATCATGATGCTCGGCATGCAGTTCGGCATCAATCGTTCGCATTGGGGCAAGGAGATGCACGAAATCGCCGATCGCCGCGCCGCCAAAAAACTAGGCGCCAACCCCAAAACCGTCCAGGGCAAACGGTAAAAGCAGTTCTCAGTTGATAGTTCGCAGTTCGCAGTGACTGGCAAAGTGTAGCGCCGGTCTCCAGACCGGCTGTCGCGCGGGCGTCCTCGCCCGCGCCGGCAAAGCGTACTCAAATCATTCTCATCGCATCGAGCCTTTCTGATGCCCACCCCCTATTCCCTACCGCCTGCTCCCTCATTTATCGTCAATGGCATATGGCCGCCTCGGAGATCCCCGTTCCCCATCCCGCCGCCGAAGCCGAAGAAATCTATCGCCGCTGGATTCGCTTTCTTGACGAGGAATTCCTGCGCCATAACTCCATGGAGCGCCGCAGCGAAATCGTCCGCGACCAATTGACACAGATCTATCTCGGCCGTCCCCATGGCGGCAAACTCAATCTCACGCTCAC
>CAYOVE010000267.1:0-4392 GCA_964407295.1 uncultured Occallatibacter sp. | reverse complement strand
CTGGGACCGAGGAGTTTGTCCACGAATTGGAGGAGGCAACCAAGCGGGCATTGGCTCCGCGAAAGGGTGGGCGACCCGCTAAGACAGCGAGGGACGAACGGCAGGAAGAGCTTTTTTGAGCAGGAACGACTTTAACGCAAAGTGTGCGGGAACGTCCCGCTGTCCCTAGGTTTCTATAACGATTTGCAGGTAGAGGCAAGGGCAGGACGGAACGGATCAGAAAATCATCACATAATTCCACAGAGCCTCAAGTGCCTGTTCATGGTGTCCGCAGGCAAGATGCTCGCCATCGCACTCACACCCGAAGTTCATCAGTTCTACGACAACGAATGGAATGATTGGTGGGATGATCTATTTGGTAGCGGTACGAAGCGATGCAGTGAGGAAATTGTCACGCTGGGGGAGGTATTCGAAGCAGCCCAAGAGATATATGCGGACGACCCCGATATCCTTGCTGCAATAAACAACTGGTTTGAGGGCTATCCGAGAACAGCCCGTCATTATTCTGAGCATTCTGAGCCACAGCAGTGCTTTTCGGCTGCTGTCGTACTTCGACCGCGGAGAGATGATGAAAATCAAGCAAGAAGAAGACCTTACAGAGCGTGACTTTAAGACACATCCGGTCTGGCGAATTGCGAGGCACATTGAGGGCGGGATTGAGCCGACTGTCGAAATCGATGAGAGATCTTTCTTGCCTTGGATGAAGCCAGTGACAAAAGACGTCATCTGGCCGCATTCCAAGCTTCTCGTTTCAGGTAGCTTCCATTTCGCAGATGGATCCGTATATCCCGGATTTTTCCAGCTTGTGGGAACTAACTGGGATGATCCATTGCCGCCGCGCAAGATGAGAGACGGCACCGTTACAAAACCATTGCAATGGAGCGCTAGACGCGGAGGTTCTGAACTTTCAGTTCTCTCTCTGATCTCCCCAATTGTCTTGATTAAGGGGGACCAACTAGATTTCGACTTTCACAGGATGCTGCAAGTCAGAGAAACTCACGTTCGTGTGTTTTACATGCAAGTTGCCAAAACGCCCGGCGAGACATTCCCCGTGCGCTTCGAAACGCAATATGGAATCGATGGCACCCTCAATAGCGGAATCATTCCAGGCTTTTACAGATTTCCGCTTGATAAGCCTTACGAAATAAGCAAAGGTGAAGACATCTGGGCAAATTTTGCAAAACGTGCCGGCAAGGCGGGTGGCCCCGGTCCCGGTGAGCGTTCGAAACCACTCTAAGGGTGCCAAGGGTGCCCTCAGAACCTGGGGACAGAACCTGGGAACCTGGGGAAACCTGGGGACAGACGGGACGTTCCCACGGCGATCGAAAGCTATCAGACGTAATACAGTTTATGTCGCGCCGTCGACGTTTCTTAGAGGCGGCTCCCCGTTGCGGGGAGTCAAGACATGCTCACAGGTATTTCCGGAGATCATGGCCGTGAGACCGGCGACGCATACCGGCCGCCCTCTGGGACCGAGAAGTTTGTCCAAGAATTGGAGGAGGCAACCAAGCGGGCATTGGCTCCGCGAAACGGTGGGCGACCCGCTAAGATAGCGAAGGACGAACGGCAGAGAGAGCTTTTTTGAGCAGGAATGACTTTAACGCAAAGTGTGCGGGAACGTCCCGCTGTCCCCAGGTTTCAAGACAAGAACAAAAACCTTCCTGAGAAGGAAGAAGTGTCAGGCATGTGCCCGGTCTGAAACGTCAGGAATCTGCCCGGCCGCACATGGTGCCGGCGCGCGGGCTGGGGGGCGGTCAGGCAGCGCCGGCACCTTACCTCAACTGCCTTCCCCGTTGTGGACCAAGATTCGCCACGTTTGAGCGCTTGACCACGGATTATGAACTATTTTTCGCCTTTATATTGACTTTATATATTCTTCATGGTTCGCTCATCTCTAGGGCCTTTTTCGAATTCCAAGGCCGCGATTCACGCCTCTTGCAACGTAACTCGCAGAGCAGAGGGAAGGCGGGCGGAAGGATGAACAGTCTCGATCGACTTATGGGGTACCTTGTGGCTGGCGTGTTCCTGTGCGTAGGACTCGCGAAGATATGGAGTTATCGGCACAGACCCAAGCCGCTCGGAGCGCAGCCGGCACGTCTCCCCTTTGGGCTGCCATACGAAGTCGTCCTTGCGGTCGGCCTATTTGAAGTTCTGGCTGCTTTGGCTCTGCCGACACCTTACAGCTTCTTGCCGCATGTCATGATTGCGCCGCTGGCCATCGCCGGACTTGCGCTTTTAACGTGGACTGCAGCCTTTTATCACATGCGCCGCCACGAAACGGCTGTGCCGAACCTGGTCCTGTTCTTGCTGGTCATGTTCGTGGCTCTTGCGCGCTGGATGTAGCCGGGATTCGCCCATCTCGCCCAGCCTGAGACACACCGTCAATTTCAGCCTGTATATGCACTCACGCGCTTCTCCCGGCTGATGAGGATGTCACGTGCACGGTCTAGCACCTCGTAATCCCCTGTGCGCATGCGGGCGGATTGCTTGAAACATAGCCGTGAGACCGCGACACTACGAATTCGGCGAGACCGTATTCAGAATGCTATATCGATTCGCTGAATCGGTATCCAATGTGCGAATCCGTGAGCAGGTATTTTGGATCCGCCGGATCGTCCTCGATCTTCATACGAATTTGCCGGATGAAGGTGCGCAGGTACTCGAGCTCGTTTCCGTATTCCGGCCCCCATACGGACCGCAATAACTTGGCATGAGGAATCGGACGCCCGGCATTCGCCATCAAGAAGTGGAGAACCTCAAACTGCTTTGGAGTTAAATGGACGGCCTTTCCTTTCTTTTCCACGAGGTGCCGGTCAGGGTCCAGCAGAACATCTCCGATCGCAATGGGTCGATTGCCGTCATCGGTTACCTTGCCCCGGCGCACCGCCGCGCGTAAGCGCGCGGTCAACTCGCGCAATTGAAATGGCTTGGTAATATAGTCATCCGCGCCGGCATCCAGCGCGTCGACCTTCCGATCTTCGCTGTCCTGCACAGTCAGCATCACTATGGGCAGCAAGGGAGCTGTTTTGCGCATCAACCGGCACACTTCGATGCCGCCCATCCCCGGCATGTTGATATCCAGCAACACGGCGTCGAATTGCGCGGCGCGAATCAGCGAGAGGGCTTCTTCTCCTCGCGCCGCCTCGACGATCGCAAAACCGAAGTTCGAGAGAATCGTCCGAAGCGACAGCCGAATCGACCGCTCGTCATCCACGATGAGTACGTTGCCCGATTCGCGGTTCATTAATTTCCTCCTGGTAGTTGAGGGAGGGACATATAGAACGTTGTTCCCTCATTCGCGCTGCTGATTACCCACACATGGCCCTTGTGCGCCTCGGCGGCCATTTTTACCGCCGACAGTCCGACCCCTGTGCCGGGAGCCCGATGCATGGTCACTTCGCTCCTGTAGAACCGCTGAAAGATTCGCTCCCTATCGGAAAGTGGAATGGGCGGTCCGAAGTTGTGGACTGAGATCATGACCTCAGAGTGGCTTTCCCAGGCCGCAACTTTCACCTCCGATCCCGCAAATGAGTATTTAGCGGCATTGTCCAGATACTGCACCAACGCCATCGACAGCAATTCTCGATCGCCGCGAACCGTCAGAGCTTGGTCGGCAATCGCAATTTCTACCGGGTGGCCAGCAAGGCGCTTGCTCTGGTCCCTCAAAACTCCCGACACAAGCTCTTCAACTACAATTTCGTCTTTGCCGACGCTCAGGTCCACTGCCTCAAGTTTTGCGGTCTGCAAAAGCCTCGTACTTAACAGGCTCAACTTGTTGAGTTCGTCATCGATTAAGGTCACGAGTTCCGATTGTGCCCGATTCAGGTTGCCGACTTCGTTCAATCCTTCACTCGCCGCCTGAATCGCTGTAAGCGGCGTCTTGACCGCGTGGGCCAGCGAATCGAGCACGGCGGCTCTCAGCCGTTCGCCCTTGTTTGCCGCTTCGATCTCGTTTTCCTTTTGAAAAGAAACGCAGCGCTCGAGAGTTACGGCTGTGAGTGACGCAAGTGCGTTGGTCACAAGGGTTCCAACGTTGCCGCGAATCGTGAGAGCTCCAATGGAATCGGCGCCCGCACGCAACACCCGTCGAGAAGTTGCAGTCGCTTTGTCTTCGTCATCCACCTGCAGCAGGTAGCACTCCCTGGCCAGATCCTGTTCGTCTCTTGACCACGGGCCCGCCAGATCAGTTTTCCCCGAGTTCCCGTCAAAGATCGCGACCGCCTCAGCTTCGAAAATTCGTTGGATCAAGTGCGTCAATTGTGGCCCCGGCGGATGATGCAGATTGATCAGCAACGTGCTACGGCTCAATTCGTATAGCTGCTCCATTGCCTTTCGCTGCAATTGGACTTCACGAGAATTGAGCTGCTCCCGCGATGAAAGGCGGCTCACAAG
>CAYOVE010000266.1:0-4410 GCA_964407295.1 uncultured Occallatibacter sp. | reverse complement strand
CATAGCCCAGCGACTCCCGCTTGTTCTCCGCGTCGTCGATGAACTTCATCATCCCATCGACATCGTTTACGCGCTCGCGATGCGAATTCACGCGAAAGCCGAGCTTGGTGAGCGCATCGAGCGTAGCCGTCTGCCCCGCGGCAAAATACTCGCCATCGACAAGCAGAAAGTAGGCAAAAAACACCAGTCGCCGTTTGGCGACGACGGAAGAATCAAGCGTGCGCAGCGTGCCTGCGGCCGAGTTACGCGGATTCACGAACGCAGGCAGCCCCTCGCGCTCGCGCTCTTCATTCATCTGCACAAAAGCTGCCGCGGGCATCACCACTTCGCCGCGCACTTCAAAGCCCTGCGGTATTCCTGCCTTTTTCAGTTTTTCAGCGGAGATTGAAAGCGGAATGCTACGAATGGTTCGGATATTTGAGGTGACGTCTTCGCCGGTCTGTCCATCGCCGCGCGTCAGGCCCATGGTGAGCCGCGCTCCGCCGCCATCCGGTTCGTAGCTGAGCGCGACGCTCAACCCGTCCAGCTTCAGCTCGGCTGTGTATCCCACCGGCAGGCTTCCGGCCAGCTCGTGCACGCGCCGATCCCAGTCGGCAAGCTCCTCGGCTGAGTAAGCATTGTCGAGCGAGAGCATCGGCCGCGAGTGCTGCGCTTTTTTGAAACCCTCGGCCGGCTTGCCGCCCACGCGCTGCGTCGGCGAATCGGGAGTCACCAGCTCCGGATGCGCGGCTTCGAGCTTCTTCAGCTCGTTCATCAGCGCGTCGTATGCGGCGTCCGAGATCTCCGGCGCGTCGAGAACGTAATACAGATGCTCGTGGCGCCGCAGCTCCTCGCGCAGTTTTTCAATTTTCTTCTGAGCGCCACTCTCGGCCATAGCTACGAATTATAGTGACCCATGTAACGCCGGTGTCCTCGCCGACTGTCGTGCGGGCGTCCTCGCCCGCACCCAGTTCCGCGAACACCGCTAACCACGCCTACTTCAGCCCGCGGTTCTTGAGCAACGGCTCAATGGTTGGCTCCCCGCCCAGCCAGGCATCGTACATTTTCTGGAGATCCTCGGTGTTGCCGCGCGAAAGCACCATGTGCCGGAACCCGTCGCCGTTGGCGCGCGTCAAGCCGCCGTGATCCTCAAACCACTGGTAGGCGTTGTCGTCCAGCATCTCGCTCCACGTGTATGCGTAGTAGCCGGCCTGGTAGCCTTCATTCCAAATGTGCAGAAAATAGCTGGAGCGGTAGCGTGGCGGCACATAACTGATTGCCAAATGCTTCCTCTCGAGCGCCTCCTGCTCAAACGTGTCGGGATTCTCGAGCGGCGCGGTCGCCGGCAGCACATGCCATTCCAGATCGAGTTCCGATGCCGCAAGAATCTCGGTAAAGGCATAACCCTGGTCGAAGGTCTTGGCCCTCACGATCTTTGCTGCCAACTCGGCCGGCATGGGCTCGCCGGTCTTGTAGTGGCGCGCGTAATGCGCAAACACCGTGGGGTTGCTGGCCCAGTGCTCATTGAACTGCGAAGGAAACTCAACGAAATCGCGCGGCACCGCGGTGCCCGACAAACTTGGGTACTCGGTATCGGCAAACATGGCGTGCAGCGCGTGGCCGAACTCGTGAAACATCGTGGTCACATCGTCAAAGCTGAGCAGCGCCGGCTGCCCCGGAGCGGGCTTCTCGAAGTTGGCCACGTTGTAGACCACGGGCAGCGTGCCCAGCAGCTTCGACTGGCCCACCAGCGAATCTTCCCACGCCCCGCCATTTTTGTTGTCGCGCTTGAAGTAGTCGCAGTACCACAGCGCCAGTGGCTTGCCGCCGGCGTCATAAACCTCAAACACGCGCACATCCGCCTGCCAAACCGGGAGGTCCTTGCGCTCCTTGAAGGTGAGCCCGTACAGCTCGTGCGCTGCGTAGAAGACGCCTTTTTCGAGCACATTGTTCAGCTCAAAGTACGGTTTTACCTGCGACTCGTCGTAATCGTATTTTTCTTTACGCACCTGCTCGGCATAGAACTCCCAGTCCCACGGCTCCAGCGTGAACCCTCCGCCTTGAGAATCAATCAGCACCTGAATATCCTTGGCCTCGACCGCCGCCTTGGCCGTAGTTGCCGGGACCAGCGCATCTAGAAAACCAATCGCCGCCTCCGGCGTCTTGGCCATCTGGTCAGTCAGATTCCACGCCGCATAATTCGGGTAGCCAAGCAGCGCAGCCTTCTGGGCCCGTAGTTGCGCCAGGCGCGCCAGCGTCGCGCGCGTGTCGTTCGCATCGCCGCGCTCAGCCCGTTTCCAGGAGTTCTCGAAGATTGCGTGACGCGTGGCGCGGTCTTTCAGGAAAGCCAGATCGGGCTGCTGCGTAGTGTTTTGCAGCGGCAAAACCCAGCCCTGCAGTTTATGAGCCTTGGCTTCCTCCGCCGCCGCGTCCATCTGGCCTTCGCTCAGCCCAGCCAATGTCGTGCGATCCGTCGTCGAATATTGGTCCGCCGCGGCAGCAGCCAGCAGCTTGGTCATGAACGTGTTCTCGAGTGTCGACTCTTCCTCGTCGAGCTTTTTCAGCTTCTCTTTGTCGGCGTCTGACAGATTCGCGCCGGCCTTCACAAACTGCTGGTACTGGTATTCAACCAGCCGCAACGATTCCGCATCGAGCCCGAGCGATGCGCGCTGGTCGTAGATGGCCTTGATGCGCGCAAAGAGCTTGGTGTTCAGGTTGATCGCGTCCGCCAACGCAGCCGTGCGCGGCGCCTCGTAGTCCTGAATCTTTTCGAGCTCCGGGTCGGTATTCGCCTGCGAGACCAGGTTGAATGCGTTCCACGCACGGTCGTACAGCTGTCCCGCGCGCTCCAGCGCCACAAAAGTATTTTTGAAAGTCGGCGCCGCGGGGTTGTTGGCGATCGCATCGACTTCTTTGAGCTGTTGCGCCATCCCCGCGTCAATCGCCGCCTGGTAGTCGCTGTCCTTGATTTTGTTGAACGGCGTTGTCTGAAAGGGCAGCGTGCTCGGCCCGTAAAACGGATTGCTCGGTCCAAATGTGCCGGCCGCTTTTTGCGTTTGTGCGCCGCAGGCTCCCGCGGCGCCTATTCCCAGCAGAAAGACGATTGTTGATCCTGAAACTCTTCTCTTCGCAGAATGAATGAAGGTTTGCAACATGACGGTATGGGCCCCTCAAAAGCCAAGCATCTATTGTAGGTGAATTCAACAGCGGCGGCGAGCCACCCCAACGACGAAGACCTGTCGTCGGGGACCCCGGCGAGCAGGCCCTAGAATGAGAGCACAAGCTTTCCGCCGCGCGGCCAGAGAATTTCCGGCCAGCCTTGGCGAATCGAATCCCGGAGAACCGACAAGCAATGACGCCCACCGCAATCGCCCCGCAAGCCCGCACGCACGCTGAAAATCTCGATCAACTCGCCTCGGTTGCCATCAACGTCGGCCTCGGCCTCAAGCCCGGACAAGAGCTGGTGATGACCGCCTCCGTTGACACGCTCCCGCTGGCTCGCCGCATCACCGAGCAGGCTTATCGCGCCGGCGCATCGCTCGTCACCACGCTCCTCTCAGACGATGAGTCCACGCTGCTTCGCTATCGCAACGCGCCCGACGCGAGCTTTGACCGCGCCGCAAAATGGCTCTACGACGGCATGGCCGAGGCCTTTAAAAGCGGCGCCGCGCGCCTGGCCGTTGCGGGCGCGAATCCCAGCCTGCTTTCAAACGAGGATCCCGACAAAGTGGGCCGCGCCAATCGCGCGCTCTCGCAGGCCTATCGCGGCGCGCTCGAACTCATCACGCGCCACGAGATCAACTGGACCATCGTCGGCGCCGCTACGCCCGCATGGGCCGCGGCCGTGTTCCCCAACGATCCGCCCGATGAAGCGATGGCCAGGCTTTGGGATGCGATCTTCTTCACCACCCGCATCAACACGCCCGATCCTGTAAGCGCGTGGAAGGCGCACGACGCGGATCTGCATAAGCGCTCCGCATTCCTGAACGAGAAGCGCTACTCGGCCCTCCAATATCGCGGTCCCGGCATCGATTTTCGCCTTGGCCTCGCCGACGATCACGAGTGGCTCGGTGGCGGCACCACCGCGGGCAATGGGAATTACTGCATCCCCAACATGCCGACGGAAGAGGTCTTCACCACTCCGCACAAGGACCGCGCCGACGGCATCGTCACCGCCACCAAGCCGCTATCGCACCTGGGCACCATGATCGAAGGCATTCAGGTTCGCTTTGAGCATGGCCGCATCGTTGAGGCCCGCGCCACGCGCGGCCAGGAAGTGCTGGAGAAGCTCATCGACACCGACGACGGCGCGCGCCGCCTGGGCGAAGTAGCGCTCGTTCCCCACTCGTCTCCCATTGCGCAGAGCGGCCTTGTCTTCTTCCACACCCTCTACGACGAAAACGCCGCGTCGCACATCGCGCTCGGCCAGTC
>CAYOVE010000265.1:0-4418 GCA_964407295.1 uncultured Occallatibacter sp. | reverse complement strand
ACTTCGTTGCCGAGGGCCACGGAGTGCATGCGGTAGACGGGAATCTGATGTTCCGTTAAAAGGTAGCGCTTGACTGCTTCCGACAGGCGCTCTGAACTCTGTATGCCTGCGCTGCCCGCCAGCGGCGAGTGCGCTTCCAATTCCAGGATGTAGCCTTCATGCCCGGTAAGGCTTGAGGCCAGTTGATCCAGCGCTGCTTTCGAGTCCGAAGTCAGCACCGGGCTTGAGCCGCGGAACTTGATCACCAGGTCCGACGCCTGATGGTATTGATCCAGGCCGTTCACCGTGGTGTTGATCTGGTTCACGTGATTCGATGCATTCTGCGCGGCGCCGTTGGCGTTCTCCGCCTCGGTGTTCGCCGTCATCGCCAACTGGTTCGCTGCATCGGCCGCGCTTTGCGCCTTCCGGATGCCCGCCTGTGCCCGTTCATCTACGTCCTTGATGTACGCGGCGTTCTTGGCGTTCACTTCATCCAGTTCGCTCAACCGGTCGTTGATCGGATCGATCTGCCTCTTCACCCACTTCTTGCGGGCAAAGGGATAGATGCGGCCCCAGAACCCCTCTTTCGCGGGGGCCAGGGGCTGTTCGGTCGCGGGCATGGGGGAGGGCTGAGCCTGCGGCGTCGAGGTAGAAGTCGTGGTGGTCTGAGTCGTTACTCCAGACGATGTTCCGGTGTTGACTTGGTCCTGAGCCCAAACGGGAATTGCAATTGCAGATGCCAACGCAAATACAGCGAGTTGGCGGGGGAATAATTTTGCTACGTTCGCAGATGTTTTCATGGGTTGAACCCCTCTTGGCTAGCGGTATTGAATCACCGTTCGCGGATTTGAGCGCTGCTGTCCGCTCGCCCTGATAAAAGCACGATCGCTGCCAAAGAGGGAGCCTGGCTGGGAAATCCTCTATCTGATTGAAAATAGGATCGTTACAAATTTCAACGTCGATGTGGAAATGGCCCGATTCAGGCCCTGTATACCTTTGTTTGCGGGTAATTTTTGCATCTTCGCGTAGTTTCTACCCTGTCGCGAAAGGCGCGCCAACTTCCCATCGACCTGCGGCCTACTTCGCGTCTACGTGAATGACCCGAATCTCAGGGAAAGCGCCGTCCCAGTCTTGGGCGATCGTGTCGAAAACCAGCCGGAAGTCGGCGCTGTCTCCCGGTTTCAGCGGCGCCGCAGACACTGGCTCCACGTCCACATATGGCTCGCGCGTACGAATCAGACTCAGCTCATGGGTTTCGTTCTGCGCAACCTCATGGGCAGGATCGCGGAACAAAACCTGCACCGTGATTCCAGTCACCGTGCGGCTGCCGGTATTAGCAATCGACCCGTCGATGTAGGTCACCTTGCCACCGGCCAGGTTTGCACTCTCGCTCATGTGCAGATTGCTGATCGGCAAGTTGCTCGCGTACGGATCGAGCGCCGCCGAGATCGGGGTCACCGCCGGCGTGCTCTTTCCATGTTCGTAAAACAGCACCAATCCAATCGCCAGGGCCAGAACAATCACTGCCGCCGCGATCATTGGCAGCCAGCTCCGCTCCTGCGCTTCGGCGGGACGAATCAGTTGTGGACCTGTGCTCACGAGCGCGATTGTACACCCGATTCCATTCGCCTCGTCGCGGCTTTTGCGGCCTGCAAAGTCATCCTGCGCAAACCTCCCGGCACGTCAACCACGTCCACACTGAACTCGGTTATCGAATCGTCATTTTTGCTTGAATCCAACATGCACCTCGAGCGTCAAAAGAACATCAAATTGTTCAGCGGGACTTGAAGGCCCGCCAATCGAAGCGCCGAGTCTCATGAAGCTTCGCAAATCAGGGTCATCGAGCCATAAGAAGAAAAACCGAGCCCTCAAGAACGAGGAAGAAGGAAACCAGAGACGAGTTCGAACCGTAGATGAATTTGAAAGGCAGGCCAGCCAATGCACCCCTCCCCGAACCACACAGTCGCCTCGCCGCCAACCTCCTCAACCGTCTTCCCGCAATCCAAGCCTGCTTCAGAACGGGCCTACCAGGGACTTACCATCGCTGCCATGCTCCTGATCCTCGCCAGCATCTTGTTGGTGTAGAGTCCACTGCGGAACCTTGCGGGGATTTCACAGAATCGTCGGCATCTTGCAGCATGGAAATCTGAGGGTGCGGATGCGGTCTATTCCGCCGATCGAATCCACTGGCGTCAACCTGGCACTCACAAGCTAATAGCCAGAGGCTAAAAGCTAGAAGCTGCCCTTTCACCCAAACCGCGCCCGCTTGATCCCCGTTTGCCTGCAATCTTTTCCGGTCACCTTCACCCGGATGCACATCTCCGCCAGCCTCGACAGCATCCGGTCCCCGATTCGGTCGCCCAGCGTCGCCTCGCGAGCTGCACGCTCCGTATCGCTCGTCCCCCCGGCTCCCGCCGGCAGGTCCGCATAATTTGTCGTGATAATTGTTGTCTGCCGGTCGTTGTAGCGCGTGTTCAAGATCAGCGCCACCGTATCCCACACCCATTCGTTCGGCTTTTGCGCGCCCAGATCGTCCAGCACCAGCACTTCGGCGGCAAATACAGGCTTCAGCAGCTCCAGCTCCGTGGTCCGCACTTCGGGGTTGTAGCTGTTCTGGATGCTTTTCAGAAGCTCTCGATAATCGCAGAAAAACCCTTTCGCGCCGCGTTCTCTCACTAGCCGCTGCAACACACCCACCGCGAGGTGCGTCTTGCCCACGCCCATCGAGCCGGTAAACAACAGCCCTTTGCCCGCCGTCCCCGCCGGATATTCCTCCACAAATCGCCTTGCCGTCAGCAGTGCTTCCGCCAGTGACCGGTCGGCCTCGTGATAAATCTCAAACGTGTCCAGCGTGCAATCCCGGTACCGCGCCGGAATCTGCGCCGCCTGAATCCGCCGCTGCTCCCGCTCCGATTCCTGGCACTGGCACTCGCGGCTCACCCAATTCCCGGCCGCGTCCATCCCCCGAACCAGACCCACTCCCTCGCAAATCTTGCAAACTGTCATCTCGTTTTCCAGCCTAGCGCACTCGCCCTCGCGCGCACTCGGTGCACTTCCCCTGCTCTTGTGTGGAAATTCCGCGCGATGGGAAGAATCTGCTGTGAACGTAGCCGATCAGCTTGTTGTAACGCCCGCGTCCTCGCCGGCTGTCGTGCGGGCGTCCCGCCCGCACTTGCGCAATCGATTCGGCAATTTTTATCGTCTCGGCCGGCGCTCTGCGCAATCAATGTCTGCGGGTGCTTTTGTCTTTTTATTCCCTATTCTCTATTCCCTAATCCCTGCTCTTCTCAGTCGCACACCAACGCGCCGTCCGGAAACACTTGTTCTTCGATCTCTTCCGCTTCGGAGGCCTCGCCCGCCTCAATCATCGGCACAAAGAACCGTTCCACTTCGTCCAGCACACCGAGTCCCGTCCGCGCGTGGTAAATCGCCGCGCGCAGCTTCGCTCCGCCCGGCACGCCGTGCGTGAACCACGTGGCAAACTGCTTCATCTTGCCCACCGGATCGCCCAATCTCGCATCGCGTGGCAGATCCTTCGTCGCCTCGGTTTCCGCCAGCAGCATTTCAAAATACGCGCGAATCATTCTGTAGCGGTCCTCGTTCGTTGCCCGCTCGTAGCTGCCCGTCGCCGTGTACTGAGCAATCTGCCTGAAGATCCACGGATTCGCCGGCGCCGCCCGCCCAATCATCACCGCGTCGCAGCCCGTCTCGGCCACCATCGCCGCCGCGTCCTCGGGCGTGCGCACGTCGCCGTTCCCCATCACGGGAATCTTCACTGCCTGCTTCACCGCGGCAATCCACTGCCACTGCGCCTGCCCGCTGTAGCCCTGCTCGCGCGTCCGCGCATGCAGAGCCAGCCCGTTCAGCCCCTCGGCCTCGGCCATCCGCGCCAGGTCCACGCACACAATCTGCGCATCGTTCCAGCCCATGCGGAACTTCACGGTGAAGGGAATCGTCACCGCCTTGCGGATTGCCTTGAAGATTTCGCCAATCTTCGGCAGATCGCGCAAGAGCCCCGAACCACCATTGCAACCCACCACGCGCTTCGCCGGGCAGCCTAGATTCAAGTCGACCGTATCGAATCCAGTCTCCTCAACAATCCGCGCAGCCTCCGCCAGTGTCTCCGCATTCGATCCGAACAGTTGCGCTCCAATCGGATGCTCATCGTCGTAAAACGTCAGGTACCGCCGCCGCTTCGTCTCCCGCATCCGCGCCAGCCCATCTGCCGACGTGAATTCGGTCATAATCAGCCCGCACCCCGACTGCGCATTGGTCATCGGCGCTTCAACTTGCGCTGCCGTCGCTTCGTCGTTGCTTTGCTCCCTTGCTCGCTGCTCCCCGCCGTCTTGGTCCCTTGTTCCCTCGGTCCTTTGGTCCCGGGTGAATTGACTCGCATGCCGTATGAATCTCCGGAACACCGTGTCCGTAACGCCCGCCAT
>CAYOVE010000264.1:0-4433 GCA_964407295.1 uncultured Occallatibacter sp. | reverse complement strand
GCCATGCAGCAGCAGGGCCTCACCGCCCGCGCCCACGATCGCATCCTCAAAGTCGCCCGAACTATCGCTGACCTTGAAGCGGCAGAGAGCCTTTCCGTCGGCCACCTCGCCGAAGCGATCCAATATCGGACACTCGACCGCACTTACTGGGCTTGACCCCCATTAAGCCCAGTAAGCGCGAAGATAAACGGCCCAGGCTAATAACCGGCATTCTGAGTTCGATGGTAGAAACTGATTTTTCTCGCCGATGGCTACCGGTTAGCGGCCTTGTAATAAGTAGCGCATCCATGCATCTGCGCCCACTCTCACCGCGTCATGTCACGGTCACTTATGGGTTGTACTCCCAAAGATCGTTCAGCCAGGCACCAGTCCCTTTAGAATCGATGCCATTCCCGCCGAAGAGCCACAGATTGCCCGATGCATCGCGCCAGCTCACCGCACTGTCCCGTCCACCAGGAATGTTCGTGGGCGCAGCCATTCCCAGTGTCCCGTAGACCCCGGATTGGCCCTCGCCATAGCTGCCCACGACGCTGCTGCCGCCCTTCCACGCCCACTCGCCGTTAGTACCAAGACTCGGATTGAACTCCCATAGATCATTGAGCTCTCCCCAGGTTCCGGTCGAGTCAAAGCCAGTGCCGCCAAAGAGCCAGAGATTGCCCGATGCATCGGTCCAGCTCACCGCATTCGTTCGCCCGCCGGGGGAGTTTGCGGATGCGGCCACTCCCAGCGTCCCATAGACTCCTGATGGTCCGTTATAGCCATTGTGACCAACGATCGTAATCGTGCTGCTCCCGCCCATCCAGGTCCACTCGCCATTGCTTCCGAGTTTCGGATCGAACTTCCACAAATCATTCATATCTCCAAAAACGTCATTCGAGTCTGCGCCCCATCCTCCAAAGAGCCAGAGATCGCCTATCGAATCGGTCCAACTAACCGCCGCATACCGCCCGCCAGGTATATTCGCGGGTGCAGCAACTCCAAGTGTCCCGTAGACTCCGGGTTGGCCACCGTAAGCGGCAGGCACCGTGTTGCTGCCACTCTCCCAGGTCCACTCGCCATGGGTGCTGAGATTCGGATCAAATTCCCACAGATCATTGAGTCGTCCATAAGTTCCGGTGGAATCGAAGCCGTATCCGCCGAAGAGCCACAGATTGTCCGACGTATCCCTCCAACTCACCGCATCCCATCTCCCGCCGGGAACATTTGTGGAAGCTGCAACTCCCAGCGTCCCATAGACTCCTGGCTGCCCTGCAGTGCCTCCCGATGTGCTGCTACCACTGATCCAAGCCCACTCGCCATCGGTTCCCAGCTTCGGATCAAACTCCCACAGGTCGTTGAGGGTTCCACCAGTCCCAGTCGAGTCCTCGCCCACTCCACCAAAGAGCCAGAGTTTGCCGGAAGCATCACTCCAACTTACCGCCTCCTGTCTTCCGCCCGGAATATTGGCGGGGGCTGCTATTCCAAGCGTTCCATAAACTCCGGGCTGGCCAACGAAGCTGCTGACAACTGTGCTGCTGCCACCGATCCATGTCCACTCGCCGTTTGTAGAAAGGCTTGGATCAAACTTCCACAAGTCATTGAGCTCTCCATAAGTTCCAGCCGAGTCGTAGCCGAAACCGCCGAAGAGCCAGAGATCGCCCAAAGCATCGCTCCAGCTCACCGCGGTATTTCGGTCACCCGGAGTGTTCGAGGGTGCTGCCACCCCCATCGTTCCGTAGACCGCTGATTGGGTGCCATCGTTGATCACTGTGCTGCTGCCGCTCATCCATTTCCATTCGCCATCGCATGCGACCTGCACATTCGTGACATTGGCGTTGGCCGTGCCGCTGCCGCTGGTTACCTTGCAGCTGTGGCCTGCCGGTTCGGCAAACACGGTCACGCTGTAGACACCGCCGCTCGCAATGGGATTTGAGAAGGTGAACGCGCCGTTTCCAGTCACCGTCAGGTTGTTGCCGCCGTTATCTTGCAAGACCAACCCCGAGCCGGCGAACCCAGAGACTGTACCGCCAATTGTGTAGGTGGCTGGGGGCGGAGGAGGGGGAGATCCTGTGCCACCGCAGCCATCAATTATGGGCAGCGCAATGACCAAGATCATGAATTCGCAGAAACTGCACCGCATGCCCATTCTCAAAAGCCCACCTTACAAAGAGTACTGGATTGTTGTGAGCGATGCTACTACCTGGAGCTGCCTTAGTCGCTGCTTGCCGTCACGATAGTCTGCATTTCCATCCGCGGTTCTCCCACTCACCAATCCGTGCCATTACCTTGGAATCAAAATCGGCCCCGAGTCGCAGTCCTTCAGCCGAGATCCCGGCTAACATACATCTCACGTCCGCGGTCTTCATTGCGGGGAGGCGCACGTGCAGGGTATTGCACTTCAATCCGGTTGGGAGACCTTTCTTCTCGCCGCTCCAATTGTCGGCATGGTTCTCATCGCTGTTTTCCGCCTCGATGTGGTTGCTGCCAACGCATCCCGCACCCCGCACCCCAGGCTTCCCGGCAACGACGAAAACGGCCGCGTGCTCCTCCGGGACCCCGACGGAGTGGCTTGGAATAACTCGCCCGGCGAGCCCGACGCCAGCTCATAATGCCGCGCATCAGCCCCGGATTGACTCAGAAGGTTCACCCCCCGCCCTCTGTGTCCGCTCGCAGCTGACCACCATCGATTTCCTTCCTGGTCGCCGCTCCATCTTGCCTGATAAGCCATTGATAATAAAAGGTGTATATCCCCAAGAATCGAGCCGTCCGCCTGGCTTCAGCCACCTCGGTAAACGTTCGACAATTCGCTTCATTTCACCTGAAATAACTATTGACCGGGATTAGTCTTCGATATACTCTCATCGTAGCCATCCATAGAGGGCAGGTTGCGCATTGCGGCCGGGTGTGCCCATCAGCCACTTCCAGCATCAAACCTTTGAGAGAAGGCTCGCTTGATGCCTTGGCTGCGTCTTTAGCAGCGTTGGGGGAACGGCCAGATAGGCGCCCGGGTGTCCGGCGCGCAAACTGCAAATCCGATAGGGTATGGCATCCATTTCATAGCGCGTAGCGGCCCCAAATGTTTTTGAACTGTGGGCAGGCGAAGTGCGTCTAAGATGTGGAAGTTGCAATTTGGGGTAGCCCGCAATCTTTATTGGCTTGTATTGGCTTCCCTTGTGCTGTGCCGGTGGGTCAGTGGCTCTTTCCAGTGCAGCAATTTGAAAAAGAAGGAGATAAACAATGCGTTCCGATCTCGTTTTTAAGGCACTTTCTCATGTGTCCAATCGCTACCAGCTCTGTACGCTGGCAAGCAAGGCAACCCGCAAGCTTCACAAGCCGAATACACGGCTGCAAGACACCACAAACGAAGTTTTGTGCCGTTTTGAAGTGGCTAGTCCTGAAGCGGAGACGCCCGAAGAGGCGCCCGCGGCTCATCCGGTGGAAAGGCGCCGTGCAGCTTAACGGCGTCTTTCGCCACCTGGTGCGTTCATTCAATCAAGGGTTTCAAGGCAGCTCCCCGTCGAAACGAGGCCTTCTCTTTCCCGGCGCTCCGCCGCTCCAAATGATTTTGGAAGGCGATTCAAAGCTGGTCAGCGCCGGCTGATTTTGTTGTGACCCGCACGGTATTTTCCTCTGGAGCACTTCCCGCTCCGCATTCCCTCCAACACATCCCGTCCATTCGCAGGTAAACATGACCATCGCAGAACTGAAAGAAAAGAACATCACCGAACTGAGCCGCATCGCCCGTACCCTTGAAATTCCTGGGACCAGCGGCCTTCGCAAGCAGGATCTTATCTTTAAGATCCTCCAGGCGCAGAGCGAAAAAGAAGGCCACATCTTTGCCGAGGGAGTCCTTGAGATTCTCCCTGACGGCTACGGCTTTCTCCGCTCGCCCGACTACAACTATTTGCCCGGACCGGACGACATCTACGTGTCTCCGTCCCAGATACGCAAGTTCGATCTCAAAACCGGCGACTCCATCAGCGGCAACGTCCGCCCGCCCCACGAAGGCGAGAAGTATTTCGCCCTCGTCAAGATCGAGGCCATCAACTTCGAGTCGCCTGAAGAGACGCGCAACAAGATCCTCTTTGACAACCTCACGCCTCTCTATCCGCAGGAGCGCATCAAGATGGAGACCACGCGCGAAGGCGTCAGCGGCCGCGTCATGGATCTCCTCACTCCCGTTGGCAAAGGCCAGCGCGGCCTCATCGTCGCTCCGCCCCGCACCGGCAAAACCATGCTGCTCCAGTCGATCGCCAACTCCGTCACAACCAACCATCCCGAGGTCGTGCTGATCGTCCTGCTCATCGACGAGCGTCCTGAAGAAGTTACCGACATGCAGCGCTCGGTCAAGGGCGAAGTCATCAGCTCCACATTCGACGAGCCCGCCGCCCGCCACGTGCAGGTGGCCGAGATGGTCATCGAGAAGGCCAAGCGCCTCGTCGAGCACAAGCGCG
>CAYOVE010000263.1:0-4440 GCA_964407295.1 uncultured Occallatibacter sp. | reverse complement strand
TCTGGGACCGCCGGAGAGTACGCACTTTCCGGGCTAGCGAGCGTGGCTTACTGTTTAGTCACGCCACTACTACTGCCGCTTGGCCCATGAGCGCTGAGGGAAGTCTCGGTCGCGGGCTTGCTTGAATGAGTTGCGGCCCAAACGTGATAGCTGTTGAAGAGAAACTGGCCGCCGAGGATCAGCAGCCATACCCAGAGAGCGAAGCGCAGAGGCCGGCGCGGGATGTGCGTGCTGAGGATGGTCCCGAGGATGGAGCCTACGACTCCGCCCGCGATCAAGTG
The DNA here is from genome assembly GCA_964407295.1 of uncultured Occallatibacter sp. GTDB lineage: Bacteria > Acidobacteriota > Terriglobia > Terriglobales > Acidobacteriaceae > Telmatobacter. Next base: position 4,159 of record CAYOVE010000263.1, on the reverse strand, counting down.
AATCAGCAGCGAAGGGTCTGCGGCGTGCGAGAACCAATGCGCGCCGCTGCCAATAAGCGAGATCACGAAGCCGAAGGCGATGTCAGTTCCGACCACCTGGGCCGGCAACAACGTAGTGAGGCTCAGCAACGCCGCCGACCCAAGCGCGCCCGCGCCTGCGGATGAAAAGCCGACTTCCGCGCCCACGGGGAACATGAGCCAGGGAAGCACCGAACTACGATCGGGCGGCCCATGCTGCTCCATGGCACGGAAGGAATAGAGAATCTGCCACGTGGAAGTGGTCACCAGAATCGCGCCAAGAATTGCATTGAGCGTGTTGGTGGAGTTGGCGTTGGCCAAATGCTGCAGGAAGAGCGAACCCAGCAGGACACCCGGCACACCCCCGAGAAGCATATAGCCGAGCGTGCGCCAGGCCACATTTTTGCGGGCAATTTGTGTAGGCACGAGGATCAGCTTCACTGCCGTCGCAAACATGAGACCGATACCCACCGCGACCGGCGCAGGCACACCGAGAAAAAGAATCAGGACGGGCACGGTAACGGTTCCCGCGCCCACTCCGGTGAGCGCGATGAACATTGCGATGAAAAATCCGATAATGTACGGCATCCCGTGGCCTCAGTTCCTTACTTCGCCGGCGCTGCCTGAATGTGAATTCCGCATTCCACTTTGCGGCCAGCCCACCGCCCTGAGCGCGGATCGTTGGGATCGAGCGGCAGCGAGGTGCATGGTTCGCAGCCGATGGAGGTATAGCCCTTTTCGTAGAGCGGCAACAATGGAATTCCAAGCTGCTCGCACGCATACCATACGTCGCGCGTCGACCACTCCGTCAGCGGCGCCAGCTTGAGGACCTGTTTGCCGCCGGGCAGAGAAAACATCGCCGACTCTTCAAGTGCAGCGCGGCTTCTTGCCTGTTCGCGGCGCAGGCCGGTGAGCCATACGCGATAGCCGGCCACAGCTTTGAACAGCGGTTCGACTTTGCGCAGGCCGCAGCAGCGGTCAGGAGCACTTTGATACAGCAGGCCGAACTCCGCCTCCTGCTCCGCTACCGTTTTCTCCGGCAGCAGATTGATCAGGTTCAAATTCCACTCCCGCGCAATGCGGTCGCGATATGCGTAGGTCTCGGCGAAGTGATAGCCGGTATCGAGAAAGAGAATTGGAATCCGCGGGTCGAGCGCGATCGCCAGCCTGGTAAGCAGCACGTCTTCGGCCTGAAAGCTGCACGTGAGGCACACGTCTCCGTTGCCCGTGACTTCGCCCGCCAGCGTGGCCCGCACCGCGTCCAGCCTGGTGTTCACTTCAGCGGCAATTTCGGCAACGCCCATTACAGATCCGCCCCTTCCGCAGAAATAAAGATTCCCGCGCGCTCGAGCAACTGATGAACCGCGGCGACGGCATGCATCCGATTTTCCGCGTCACTGGTGATCTCGAAGCCGCCGGCGCTTGCAGCCAACACACCTTCATCGCCTGCTCGCGCCAGAATGGTGAGGAAACCCGATCGAGCCTGCAGATCTGCGACGATGTCAAGCATTCCCAGGTGTTCGAGAGAGTCCACCTCGCCGGCATCGATGCGGCACGTCACGGCGCCGACGGCGAACAACGAGCGCTCAATGGCGTCAATTAGTTCCGTGGGTCCTGAAAGCTCCAGCACGCCGCCGCGGTGTCTCCAGCGGGCTTCGCGCTCGCCTGCGGTCACACGGCCCCACGCCGCGGCTTCGTCTTCCTCGATCGCCGTTGCGCGACCTTGCGCATCGGTGATCATGCCGGCGGCCACGGTCGCATTGGTTTCAGGATCGATCAGGATCAGCGCGCCGGTTCCGCGATTGTCGCGATAGAGATCGACGGCCATTGGCCGCAACAGGTGCAGCGAAACCCCGCCGATGTCGTTCATGCCGAGCGTGACTGCAGGCTCGTGCCTGAGCGCGCTCAGATCTAGGCGATGATCGATCAACGAAACGATTGTCGGGACTGTGTGGCTGGTGTGCTTAAGCAAATAGCGGCGATTCACGTCGAGGGGCCGCTGATCCATCCACACAAGCGATGCTTTCACGCTGCTTGCCACCACTGGCGCGGCGTTGGCCGCGGCGATCAAGTCGCCGCGACTGATGTCCACTTCGTGGTCGAGCACGAGCGTGACCGAGAGCGGCGCAATCGCTTCGTCAAGATCTCCATCGAACGTGACAATCCGCTCGACCTTCGCGCTTCGTCCTGAAGGGAAGACTGCGATTTCGTCGCCCCGGCGAATCGTCCCCGACGCGATTTGCCCCGCAAATCCGCGGAAAGTGTGATCGGGCCGCAGCACGCGCTGCACGGGAAAGCGGAAAGGTTCGTTTCGCGTCTCGCGCGATGACGGCAGCGCCTCAAGCAACTCGAGCAATGACGGCCCCGTGTACCAGGGCATGGCGCCGGTTGAGTGGACGACGTTGTCGCCCTTGAGCGCGCTGACGGGAACAAAGTGAACCTCAACGGGCGTGCCTGTATCGGCCGCAATCTGGCCAAGAACATCTCTGAAGTCGGACTCGATGGCGCGGAAAGTTCGCTCATCGTAGCCGATCAAATCCATCTTGTTGACGGCGACGAGCACATGCCGCACGCGCAGCAGCGAAGCAATGTAAGCGTGACGCCGCGACTGGATCTGCACGCCCTTGCTGGCGTCGATGAGCACGATCGCCGCGTCGGCGGTCGACGCGCCGGTGGCCATGTTGCGCGTGTACTGTTCGTGGCCCGGCGTATCGGCAATGATGAATTTGCGGCGTGCCGTCGAGAAATAGCGATAGGCCACATCGATAGTGATGCCTTGTTCGCGCTCGGCGCGCAGCCCGTCTGTCAGCAAGGCAAAGTCGATCTGGCCGGGGGCCGTCGTGCCCTTGCCCTCGATCGATTTCACCTGGTCGTCGTAGACCGATTGCGTGTCATAAAGCAGCCGCCCGATGAGCGTCGACTTGCCGTCGTCGACGCTACCGGCGGTGGAAAAGCGCAGCAAGTCTTTCTCGCGTTCGGCGAGCAGGAATTCCTCGATCGAAAATGCGGGAGCCGACAGAGTTGCCACTTAGAAATAACCCTCCCGCTTCTTGATCTCCATCGAGCCTTCCTGGTCATGATCGATGGCACGATTTGCCCGCTCCGAGGAATGAAAACCGATCAGCTCCGCGATAAGCGCGGGAAGGGTATCGGCATCAGAGCGAATGGCGCCCGTGCACGGGCTGCAGCCGAGCGAGCGCAGCCGGCTCTTCACCATTTGCGGCTTCTCGCCGGGGCGCGCAACAAAAGCCTGCTCGATCGGCAAAAGCGCATCGCCGCGTACGTACATGGGCCGCTCTTTCGCGAAGTACAAATCAACCACCGGAATTTTTTCTTCGTGGATGTATTGCCATACGTCCATCTCGGTCCAGTTTGAAATCGGAAACACGCGAATGCTTTCGCCGGGATGAATGCGCGCGTTGTAGAGGTTCCACAGCTCAGGCCGCTGATTCTTCGGGTCCCACTGCCCGGCGGAATCGCGGAATGAGTAAATCCGCTCTTTCGCGCGCGACTTCTCCTCGTCGCGCCGCGCGCCGCCGAAGGCCGCATCGAATTTGTAATGGCGCAACGCATCGAGAAGCGCCTGCGTCTTCAGCAACCCGCAACAGCGCTTGGTGTCGAGCACAATGGGATTTGTTCCCGCAGCAATGGCCGGCTCATTCCGCCACACCAGCAGCTCCGCACCCACTTGCCGCGCCATTTCATCGCGGAAGGCGAGCATCTCGGCAAACTTGAATCCAGTATCAATATGGAGAAGAGGGAAGGGAATGGGCCCCGGGTAAAAAGCCTTCTGGGCCAGCCGGAGCATCACCGAGGAATCCTTGCCAATGGAGTAGAGCATCACCGGCCGCTCGAACTCCGACGCCACCTCGCGCAGGATATGAATGCTCTCCGCTTCAAGCAGGCGCAGATGGTTCAACCGCGGGGATGTGACAGACGGCGGTTGCGGCGATGGTTTGACTTGTTCACTTGCTACGACCGGCATTCGAGACCTCTCGGTTTCAGTGGGAAGGCTGAAAAACCGGTACGCCAAAATAGACAAACCCGGCATTCAGCAGCGGGTGTGTCTTCTCGATCGATTGTGCTCAGGAGATCAGAGACTAGCGGGGACACCCGTCGAAGATGTTCGACAGGCAACAAC
>CAYOVE010000262.1:0-4497 GCA_964407295.1 uncultured Occallatibacter sp. | reverse complement strand
GGCGGGCGGAATTGGGATGACGTGCTCGACGAGGCCGCCGATCGTTGTGTCCCCTTCTGTCGCGATGGCGATGACGCGGCCGCTGCGTGCCGTCACTTCCTGAATGTTCGAGAGCGTTTTCTCATAGCGCAGCCTCGATGCGGGGTCTGCCTCGTCGCGCGTGGCCAGCACCACGACGGGTAGGGTCTCGTCGATGAGGGCGTTGGGGCCGTGCTTCATTTCGCCGGCCGGGTATCCCTCGGCGTGGATGTAGGAAATCTCCTTGAGCTTAAGCGCGCCTTCGAGGGCGATAGGGAAGTGAATTCCGCGGCCGAGGTAGAGGAAATCGCGCGCCGTGGAGAATTCCTTTGCAAGAGTCTCGCACTGCGCCGTGCAGCCGCGAAGCGCTTCTTCAATCTTTACCGGGATGCGACTGAGCTCTTCAATCAATGCGACGGATTGTGCCTTGTCGAGATGGCCGCGCAACTGACCCAGTTTCATCGCCAGCAAAAACAGCGCGACTAACTGCGAAGTGAAGGCTTTGGTTGAGGCCACGCCGATTTCCGGACCGGCGTGGGTATAGATCGCGCCGTGCGCTTCGCGAGCCACCATTGCGCCGACTACATTGCAGATGGCGACGGTCTTTGAGCCGAGAGCCTTCATCTCGCGCTGCGCGGCGAGCGTGTCGGCCGTTTCACCAGATTGTGTAATGAGCAGGCCCAGCGTGTGCGGCCCGGCTATGGGATCGCGGTAGCGGTACTCGCTGGCGTAGTCGACGTCGACGGGCAGGCGCGCTAGGCGCTCGATCATGTACTTTCCCGTGAGGCCCGCATGCCAACTGGTGCCGCATGCGGCGATACTGATGCCTGCGGCGCGGGCCAGTTCTTCGTCGGGAATCTCCATTTCGCCAAGGAAGACTTTGCCGGAGTCGAGCGAGACGCGGCCCAGAGTGGTGTCGGTAACGGCGCGCGGCTGCTCCCAGATTTCCTTGAGCATGAAATGCTTGTAGCCGCCCTTTTCCGCCTGGATGGGATCCCATTGAATGTGCTGCAATTCGCGCTCGATAGGTCGGCCTTCGAAGTCCGTCAGCTTGACGCCGGCCGACGTCAAAATCGCGAGGTCGCCATCGGCGAGGAAGTAGACGTTGCGCGTGTGATGCAGAATGCCAGGCACGTCGCTAGCGACAAACGATTCGCCCTCACCGACGCCGATGATGACAGGTGGTCCGAAGCGTGCCGCGACGATTTTGTCGGGCTCGGCTGCCGAGAGCACGCCGAGAGCAAAGGCGCCCGTCAACCGCTTGACCGCCGAGCGCACCGCTGCTTCGAGTGGAACGGGCTCTCCGGCAGCTTCAGCATCTTTCTGGACCTGTTCGATCAGGTGCGCGATGATTTCGGTGTCGGTTTCCGTTACGAATTTATGGCCTTGCGCGGTCAACTCGCGTTTCAGCTCGAGATAATTCTCAACAATGCCGTTGTGAACCACGACGATGCGGCCGGTGCAGTCGCGATGCGGGTGCGCATTCTCTTCGGTGGGCCGGCCGTGCGTGGCCCAGCGCGTGTGACCGATGCCGAATGTGCCGTCGAGCGGATGCTCGCGGAGGACCTCTTCCAGATTTGACAGCTTGCCCGCCGCGCGCCGAAGATCGAGCGTCTTGCTTCCAGGATGGCCTACGGCGATCCCGGCGGAGTCATAACCCCGGTATTCGAGGCGTCTTAGCCCCTCGATGATCACTGGGACGACTTTCTTTTTGCCAACGTAGCCGACGATCCCGCACATACTTCAATTCTAAGCGACTTGCGCAGAACTCACCTTACCCGAGAGGGCTTAGGCGACCCTCCCCGTCGATCAACCCGATGCTTTCATGCGGGCAATCGGGAATGAAACCCAACGCTCAAAGTCCCTGAATCATGTCGAAAGCCAAGCGCGGGTTGTTATCGGCGCTGAAGAGAATGGCTTGCACGTGTTGGCTCTTTCCCGGCGTATAACTATTTTTACGGAGCGCTTGTGTTTCGCGTGCGCAATTCCATGGCGAGGGCCGAGTTTATCGCTCAACGAGCCAGCCTTTCACCGGGATTGACCGGCTTGTGCCTTCTTCTTGCGACGGCGCAGTTCATACATGCGCAGATTTCGCTCCAGCTTCCACCGCTGGCCTCCGACCTGCCGCTGCCAACGATACTCGATCAATACCCAGAGAAACCCAGCTTGCCGCCTGCTTTCACGATCCCGCTGGCCCCGCTCGGCTTTTCTGTTCCGGGTAAGAGCTACCTGTTGCGGCGCGAGAGCCTTGTGAGCCTCAATTTTCTCGACGAAGGCCGGATTCTGTTCACGTTTCGAGTGCCCGGACTCCTGCAACGCGATGCGGGCGACCGCCAAGATGACCAGAAACAACAGATTCAAGCTCTGGTGTTGTCGATCGCAAACGGCAAGATCGAGTCCCGGGCCGTGTGGATCGTGCCCGACCGTTCACGCTATCTGTGGATGCTCAACGATGGGCATTACCTTTTGCGCGTGCCTGACGGTCTGGATGAAGGCGATGCCGAGTTGAAGATGAAACCCTATCTGCGCGTGCCGGGCCGGCTTCTATGGATCTCGATGGATCCCGGGCAACAGGTCATGATCACGAATTTTCTCGGGCCCGCAAATTCATCGCAGGAACCGGGTGAGCAAGGTCCTCTGGTGACGGAGCCGCCCGCCTCGACAACCGTTAGGCAGAAGTCAAGCGAACAGGGTGTTCTTGTGGCGCGCACCCTGAAGCTCGAGTCAGGCGAGGTGATTCGCGAGAGCCGAGCGCCGTGGACGAATCAAACCGTGGATTGGCCGATAAACGCCGAAGGGTATCTGGAGAAGTCGCAAGACAAAGGCGATGGGTGGCTGCTGAAGTTGAATGATTTTTCCGGTGGAGGCCGGGATCTGGCACGCATCGATTCGACGTGCTCTCCGGATTACGACTTTGTTTCCGAGACAGTACTGCTGGTAAAGACATGCGATCCGAACAGCGGGTGGCAGCTTGGGGCAATGCTGACGCGCGGCGGTTCACTATGGGAGTCAAGGACCGCGATGAATGCGATGATGCCGCTGCTGGTGATGGCGCCGAAGACCACGCGCCTGGCGCGGGAGACGCTGCTGCTTAAACGTTCAGCCGGCGAGTATACACGCATGGTTGGCATGCGGGACCTTCAGGGTCAGATCGTAAAGGTGTTCGATGCGGGCAACGGCAAGATGGTGATGGAGTCGCCTCTGACGCCGATTTTCGATGGAGGCGGCAACGTTGCGATATCGCCGTCGGGGCAGCGAATTGCCATCCTCAACGCTGGGGCGATTCAGGTGTTTCAGCCGCCGGCAGCGCCGGTTTTGCCTGGTTCTCCGTGAAGGCGCACAGACGATGGTCAGGGAGCGTGGGAGAAAATTCACGGAACAAGGGATTGGGCGAGCCGGACAGAAGGCAGGTGGGACGAGGAGTGCGAGGTGGTTTGGTACCCGCTAGCGAATATGCCAGAGGTTCCAGGTGGCAACGATCGCCACGGCAGCCGCACCCTCAATGAGGAGCGCGAAGCCGATGCCGGCGACGACATGCCTGAGATTCGAGATGGCCTCGGCGGCCCATTCTGCCTGAGGCGCGCCAGACGCTTCAAGTCGCGTGGGCGGAGCGTAGCTGACTAAAGGAAGCGAGGATGCCTGCAGCGAGGACGAGGCGGGTGCCAACGTAAGGCTTACGAACTGCGGGTTTGCCATTAAACCCCCTGGGTGGCGCAGAATGGGGGAGCGCCGGAAGTCCTATCCTTGAGAAAGCTGTATAGAGCTTCTGCAGGAAAACGGAGCAATCGCTTTGCCATAGACGCAAAGGCTCAGGAGGAATGGCTATCTTGCTCATAAGCATAGCGTTAATGGGCTGGCAATCCACGGGCATAGGAAAACGGGGCCATTCGCTGGGCGGCGAAAGCGTGTAATTTCTGAGAAGGAGTGTAAAGTTTACCGGAATTTCATGTTCGGTCGGGTCAAAACCGGGGATCGAACAGCAGTACAGTCCTTGAGGAGCTGCGAGCAGGGCGCAAACTGGTAGGTAGTTGTCTCAGACCTGGGCCTACTCCTCGATGCGGTAAGTGTATTCCTCAATCACGGGGTTGGTAAGGACCTCGCGGGCGATGCGCTCAACTTCAGCGCGGACGGCGTCGGCATGGAGGCCGTCGGCAAGCGAAAGGGCGAAGTACTTGCCCTGGCGAACAGCGGTAACATCGGCAAAGCCGATCTTGCGGAGAGCGTTGTGGATGGTCTGACCCTGGGGGTCGAGGACCGATGTCTTTAGCGTGACGTAGACATGCGCCTTCATGATCCCTGATTATAGAAGAGCAGCCATTCGCTGCTAGCTTTTACCTATTAGCTCGGCTTGTGGTGGGCCCAGTTCTCAATTTCTCACGACCGAGAAAACTTCATTCGCAATTTTCCCAAAGAGAGGTCGAACGCAATGGTGAATTATCTGGAACTGCCCGTGGGCGACCGGGCGCCGGAGGTCTTTCG
>CAYOVE010000261.1:0-4502 GCA_964407295.1 uncultured Occallatibacter sp. | reverse complement strand
TGAACATCTGCAGGATGACGCCATTGAGCGCGGCGGCCTGGCTGGCTTGCTGCGCTGCGCCGGAAACCGGAACGGCCAGCGCGAAGATGGCGAGCAGGCAGTAGCCGAGGTGATTCACCGACGAGTAGGCGAAGACGCGCTTCAAATCTTTTTGAGCGGCGGCGGCCCACGCGCCCATGACGACGGTTGCCACTGCGAGAACGAGAAGCGGCGTGCGCATGGCGGCGATCTGCACGCCGAAGATGGGCAGCGCGATGCGCAGCAGGCCGTAGACGCCCATCTTCGACATGGCGCCGGTGAGCAGCATGGTGACGGGCGAAGGCGCCTCGGCATATGCCGCGGGCAGCCAGGTGTGGAATGGCACGATCGGCACCTTGACCGCGAAGCCGGCCAGCACGCCGATGGCGAGCCACGGCATGACCGCGCCCAGATGCGCCGTGACCATCTGCGTGAGCGCGCCTGATGCGGCCATAGCGGCGAGGTCGCCGAAATCCATCGTGCCCGGCGCGTATTTCGTCCCGGTGGACAGAAAAACGGCGAGGAACGACAGTAGCAACGCCACCGAGCCGGCCATGGTGTAGACGAAGAACTGCGTAGCCGCTGGGCCGCGGCGCGGACCGCCCCACAATTTAATGAGAAAGAATGCGGGGATGAGGCTCAACTCCCAGAACAAAAACCAATGAAAGAAGTTGAGTGCGGTGAAAGAGCCGAAGAGGCCCGACTCGAGAATCAGAATGAGGCCATAGAAGAGGCCGGGCATGTGGTGGACGCGATGCGAGGCGTCAACCGACATGAGCGTGACGATGGCTGAGAGCAAGATCATGAGCGCGCCGAGGCCGTCGACACCAAGGTGATACTCAATGCCAAGCGACGGCGCCCAAGTGTGCAGCTCGACGAGGCCGATGATTCCGTTGGCGGGCAGGCTGGCCCATATCATGAGTGATAAGCCGAGACATACGAGTGAAGTAATCAGCGCGACGCCGCGCGCATGTTTGCCCGCGAAGAGCGCGATTGCCGCGCCGATGAGGGGCAACACGGTAAGGACCGTGAGAATCGGAAAGCCGCTGGCGATTGCGTTCATGGGCGGCTACTCCAGAAAAGAATCACGACGAGGGCGACGACGCCGACGGCGAGGATGCGCAAATAATTCTGCACGCGGCCACTCTCAATGCTAGCCAGCAGCCCGCCGCCTTCCGAAAGTTCCTCGCAGGTTTTGTCAAAGCCACCATCGACCCAGTTGATGTCGAGCAGGCGATTGAGCTGCGCCCAGAGCGCAAAGATCCACGCGACGAGAGCGACAATGCCGCCCCACACGCGGCGGTCAAGCCAATCGGCCACGCGCGCCCACCATTTGTAGAAGGCGATCACGGTGACACCGTAGAATTCGTCGACGTAGAGGCGATCGCGAAGGGGGCCCCAAAGCCAGGGCACGGATTTCTCGAGCGCGTCTGGTTCCTCCGGCTTTGGCGATTTGTTGCCGTAGAGCCGCCAGCCAAGGCCGAGACCGAGAAAAACCACCAGCGACGAAGTGACCATGAGCAGGCCAAGGCCCGGCTCGGTGAATCCGCGCCAACCGAAGGTAGCCGCGCGGCCCTCAAGAAACGCGCGGAACCAGGGCCACGCCGGAGTTCCGATCAGGCCAAGAGCCATGGCGAAGAAAGCCAGAATAGCGAGCGGCACCGTCATGATCTTCGGGCTCTCGTGCGCTGTTTCGTGCCCGCGCCAGTAACCGAGGAAGACGTAGCAGACCTGGCGCGTCATGTAGAACGCGGTGAGGAGCGCGCCGAAGACCAGAAGATAGAACGGCCCCTTAGCGACACTCCAATGTTGCGCGGCTTCGAGAATGCCATCCTTCGACCAGAAGCCGGAGAAGAAGATTGGAAATCCGCACAGCGCCAGCATGCCGATGGTGTAGGTGATGAAGGTGAGCGGCATGTCGACCTTGAGGCCGCCCATGCGGCGAATGTCCTGCTCCTCGTGGCAGCCGTGAATCACCGAGCCTGCGCCGAGAAACAAGAGCGCCTTGAAGAACGCGTGCGTGATCAGGTGGAACATGCCCACGGCAACGCCACCCATGCCGAGGCCGGCCATCATGTAGCCAAGCTGCGAGACAGTGGAGTAGGCGAGGATACGCTTGATATCGTTTTGCGCGACGGCGATGAGCGCGGCGAAGACCGCAGTGGCCGCGCCTACCCAGGTAACGACAGTGAGAGCCGCAGTCGTTCCACCGGGCGGGGCACCGAATTGCATGAGCGGATAAACGCGCGCGACGAGGTAAACGCCGGCGGCAACCATGGTGGCCGCGTGAATGAGCGCGGAGACGGGCGTGGGGCCTTCCATGGCGTCGGGCAGCCACACGTGAAGCGGAAGCTGGCCGCTCTTTCCCGCCGCTCCGGCAAAGATGAGCAGTGCAATGGCTCCTGCTGCGCTGAGGCCGAGGCCCGCGTGCTGCGTCGAGAGGATGGCCAGAGAAAGGGGCTCGATCGAACCGATTCCGTTGTTATACAAAAGCAGCGTGCCGGTCGAGGAAAACAACCAGACGATGCCGAGGAAAAAGAAGATGTCGCCGACGCGCGTGGTGACGAAGGCCTTTTTTGCGGCCGCCGCAGCGGAAGGTTTTTGATACCAGAAGCCGATGAGCAGATACGATGTGAGGCCGACGATCTCCCAGCACATGAAGAGCAGAAGGAGGCTGTTGGAGATGACGACGCCGAGCATGGCTCCAGCAAACAGCGAGAGAAAGCAGAAAAAGCGGGTGAAGTTCTCGTCGTGGGCCATGTAGCCGACGGAGTAGATGAAGATAAGCAGCCCGACAAAGCTGACCATCACCAGCATGATTGCTGCGAGTGGGTCGAGCACCCAGCCGAGATCGACGCGCGATGCGCCGAAGTGGAACCAAGCGAAGCTGACCGTCTCGCGAACGGCTGTGCCATGTGCCCAGGCGCTGACAACATGGACAAAAGCGATCAACGAAAGGAAGAGCGAAAAGCCGAGCGAGCCGGTTGCCAATGAGGAAGCGAGCTTGCGGTGCGGCTGTTTGAGCAGCGAGATGATGCCCGCAGCAAACATTGGCACGGCCGGAATGAGCCATAAAAGGCGCGTGATTGAGGAGGCGGCAAGCTGCGGGACGAATGAAGCGGATTGCTGAATCAAGCGTTCACCCCTTCATCCTGTCGATCTTGTCGAGTTCGGCGGTATTGGTGTGGCGATAGATGGCGATGACGAGGCCCAGACCCACGGCAGCCTCGGCCGCGGCCACGGCGATGGAGAAGATTGCGAACATCATGCCGGTGAGCGCCTCGGGATGCGGACCATAGCGCCAGAAAGCGATGAGGTTCAAATTGGCCGCATTGAGCATGAGTTCGATTCCAATGAGGACGAGAATGGCATTGCGGCGGACCAGCGCGCCGCCAAGGCCGATGGCGAAGAGCAACGCGGCAACGAGAAGATAGCCGGCGAGGGGCGTCGTCATCATACTCGTCATCTAGGCCTCGCTTTCTCATGCATGGCCACGATGACCGCGCCGATGGTGGCTGCGGTGAGCAGCAGAGCGAGAATTTCGAGCGGCAACACGTAGCGGCCCACAAGCGCGTTGCCGATGTCGTGCACGGTGACGGAAGGGACGGTATTCTGCTGCGGAATCGCGCTCACGCTGGCCAGCACAGCCCATCCAATGACGGCGAAGACGGCGGCAGCGATGATCAAACCCAGGAACCACGTTTTGCTGAAGACACCGTCCTTGGGTAGATCGGAGCCGCGCGTGAGCAGGATGGCGAAGACAATCAGGATGGCGACGGCGCCAATGTAAACCAGAATCTGCGCGAAGCCGGCAAACTGCGCGTCGAGTTGCAGGAACAGCAGGGCGAGTCCGGCGAAGGCAACCGTGACGGCGAGCGCGCAGTGAACCAGGTGCTTGAGCAGCACCGCGGCCAGGCCACCGGCGAGCGTAACAGCCGCAAGCAGATAGAAGATGGGATTCATGCGATCAATCCCTTTCGCGAAGAAGCCGAGGCAGACCTCGCAGCCAAAAAGCAACCGCAGATCCTTCGACTCCCTTCGTCCTGCGGACTTCGGTCGCTCAGGATGACAATGCTTTCTTGAGCGGACGGAGCGTACACGATAACTTGCACCAAAGGCTCCTTATTCCGTGCCTCACTCAGCATAGCGGTAGCTCCTGCGGCCAAAATGTTCGCCGCGCATACCCAGCCGGCCCATGACGATGTAGGCCGCCGCGAGAATGACGGTGCAGATCACCCAACGCTGCCAGCCTTCGCCCATAAAGCGCCACAGCGCGGTCACCAGCAGGTTGAGAAGCGTGTAGGGCAAAACGAATTTCCAGGCGAAGTTCATCAGCTGGTCCTGGCGAAGGCGGGGCAGCGTGCCGCGCACCCAGATAAAGACAAAGATCGACATCATCACTTTGCCGAAAAACCAGATCCACGAAGGAATGAATTGGAGGAACGAAAGCGGCGCCGACCATCCGCCGAGGAAGAGCGTGGTGC
>CAYOVE010000260.1:0-4553 GCA_964407295.1 uncultured Occallatibacter sp. | reverse complement strand
CTGTTCATTACCTGCGCGGATTCGCGCGTGCTGCCGGACCTGATTCTGGGGACGGAGCCGGGGGACCTGTTTATCTCGCGCAGCATCGGCAATGTGGTGCCGGTGACGAGCCACGACGTGGACGGCGTGACGGCCACGATCGAGTACGCGGTGGAAGTGCTGAAGGTGCGGCACATCATCGTGTGCGGGCACTCCGATTGCGGAGCGCTGAAGGCCGCGCTCGACCGAAAGAGCCTGGAGAACCTGCCTAAGGCGAGGCGTTGGCTGGAACATGTGGAGGCGGCGTTCGCGTACAGGCAACCGCTGAATCCTGCCGATGGCGAGAGCGCCGAACTGGCGTCGTTGATCCGCGGCAACGTTGTGGCGCAGCTCAAGAACCTGCAGGCGCAGATGCCGGTGCGGAACGCGATGGCCGAGGGCAGGTTGACGGTACACGGGTGGTACTACGACATTCTGACGGGGCGGATCGAGGAGTACGACGAGGGGGAGAAGAAGTTTGTGGAGTTGGCGAGTTAGGTCTTAGTGCGCGCCCGGCGGGGCTTCAGTGTGTGCAGGCGGCTTGGTGAAGAGCCAGGCGCAGGCGGCGCAGATGAGGGCGAGAATGGCGGTCCAGCGGAAGACATCGACGTAGGCGAGCTGCGCAGCCTGCTGCTCCATGAGGCCGTAGATGAGGCCGTAGGAGCCGGGGCGGGCGGCACTCGGGCCGAGACGATGGCCAAGATATGTGGCGATGATGGCGGATTTCTGCTGGAGCACGGCGGAGCTAGGCGAGAGGTTCGCGCCCAGTTCGGTCTGATGCAGAGCGGCGCGGCGAATGATTGCTGTGGTGGCCATGGCGATCCCGATTGAACCGCCAATGTTGCGCAGCATGTTGAAAAGGCCGGTGGCGTTGCCCATCTCGTTGCGGGAGATGGTGCGGGTGGACAAAGTGGCCAGCGGCACGAAGACGAAGCTGAGCGCGAAACCCGTGAGCAGGATGGGAAAGAGCAGCGTGTAAGGGCCGATGTCGAGGTTGACCTCGCCAAAGATGAAGGCGCAGACGGCGAATCCGAGGAATCCGGCACAGAGCAGCTTCCGGTTGTCGATGCGGGAACCGAGAATGCCGATGATGGGCGAGCCGATGAAGGAGCCGACGCCGCGGGGAAAGACGACGAGGCCGGCCGTGAATGCGGTGTAGCCGAGAATCTCCTGGTAGTAGAGCGGCAGGATGGCGATGGTGATATAGATGCACATGCCGAGCATGGCAATCATGAGGCAGCCGGTTCGGAAGTTGGGGTTCCTGAGGATGTGCAGATCGACAAGGCCCTTGGGATGGGTCCAGGAGTGCCAGATCCACAGCAAGAGCGCGATGATGAGCGCCGCTACCGCCCAGCGGACCCAGATGGCGCCGAACCAATCGTCCTCCTGGCCTTTGTCGAGAACGATCTGCAGGCAGCCGGTCCAGACAATCAACAGGCCGAAGCCGATGTTGTCGAATGCGCCCACCTTGGCGTTCTTGATGTAGGGCGGATCGTGGACAAAACGGCTGATCATGATGACGGCGAGAATGCCGACGGGGATATTGATGTAGAAGGCGTAGCGCCAGCTAAATGTGTCAGTAAGCCAGCCGCCCAGTGTGGGGCCGAGGACTGGAGCACAAACGATTCCGAGTCCATACGCGGCCATGGCTTTGGAGCGGTCCTTGAGGGAAAAGCTCTCGAGAAGAATGGATTGCGACAGTGGCTGCAATGCGCCGCCGCCCGCGCCCTGAAGGATGCGTGCAAGGAGGATGATGGCGAGCGATGGCGCCGCACCGCAAAAGAAACTTGCGATGGTGAAGAGAATCACGCAGGTGAGCAGGAAGCGCTTGCGGCCGAAGCGGCGCGCAAACCAATTGGACGCGGGCAGAATGACCGCATTGGCCACGAGGTAGCTGGTGAGCACCCAGGTGGCTTCGGAGTTGGATGCTGAGAGCGAGCCGGCGATGTAGGGCAGGGCCACCGAGGCGATGGCGGTGTCAAGCACCTCCATGAATGTGGGGAGCATGACCGAGACGGTGACCAGCCACGGGTTAACGCCCTGGGTGAGCGGGTAGCGAGCTTGAGCGGCAGCCGTGGTCATGCAGGGAGACTGCTCTGAGGGTAAACGATGGGCTCATGAGCCGCTTGTGACACGGACCACGGCGAGGATGGCGGCGATCGCGTCGGCTGCGCAATGTGGGCAGTGTGATCTGGCTCAGCTTGACACAATCGGCCCGGCCCTTGATGCTGGTCAGTTCCGCTATTTTAGGCGACGGCTCGAGGAGGGCTCCCCGGTGATGCAGGTTCGCGTCTTTTATCACGACAAGTGCTTTGACGGAGCTTGCTCGGCCTCGCTGTTCACGCGCTTCCATCAAGAGTGCATTACTCGGGACGCGAGCTACGAGTATCACGGGCTGGTTCACCGCGCCGGTGCGCTCTTTGATGAGAGCGAATTTACCGGCGACGAGAATGCGATTGTCGACTTCAAATACTCGGCGTCGCCGCGCATCACGTGGTGGTTCGATCACCACCAATCGGCATTCCTGACCCCCGCGGATCACGAGAATTTTCTTGCGTGCCAGCGCGATCCGAGTTGCGGGGCGCGGAAGTTCTTCGATCCCAACTACACCTCGTGCACGAGCTTTCTGGCGCATATTGCCAAGACGAAGTATGGATTCGACACGGCGCCTGTGGCGGAGCTGATTCACTGGGCGGACATCGTGGATGGCGCAAAGTATGAGAGCCCGGAAGCGGCCGTGGAGATGGCGGCACCGGCGATGAAGCTGACGCTCATTATCGAGGCGACGGAGGATCCGGGGTTCATTCCGCGGCTGATTCCGCTGCTGACAGAGATGCCTTTGGCTGAGATTCTGAAACAGCCGTTTGTGGCGCCGCTGCTGCCGCCGCTGATGAAACGCCACGATGAGGCGCTGGAACTGATTCGCAGCCGGGCGGAATACCGCGATGGAACCATCTTCTTCGACATCACCGATCATCCGACTGAAGGATTCAACAAGTTCATCCCGTACTATTTGTATCCTCAGGCGACGTATTCGATCGGCCTATCGAAGTCGAGTTTCCGGACGAAGGTGGCCGTGGGATCAAATCCATGGACGAAGATGGACCCTGCAAAGATGGTGAACCTGGCGCAGATTTGCGAGCGCTATGGCGGGGGCGGGCACGCGCGCGTGGGAGCGATCAGCTTTCCGCCGGACAAGGAAGCGGAGGCGCGGGCGGCGGCCAAGGAGATTGTGGCGGAGCTGCGAGAGACAGGGAATAGGGATTAGGGAACAGGGAATAGATAAGCAGGCACCTCGGGAAATAGAGGTTGACCGGCGCTGGAGAACCCGAGTGCCCGCCGAATCCACATAATGAGCCAATATCTTTTTGCGTACGGGACTCTGCAGCCGGGACTTGCGCCGACGAAGATAGCGCGCGTGGCGGAGAAGCTGCGGCCGGTGGGCGAGGGATTTGTGCGCGGTGTGCTCTACGATCTGGGCGGCTATCCGGGCGCGTTGGCGGACTCGATCGCGTCAGGAAAGATCTTTGGCGCGGTGATGGAGCTGCCGGATGAAGAGGGCTTGCTTGAGCGGCTCGACGCTTACGAGGGCTTCGATCCACAGGCGCCGGAGTCCAGCGAGTATATTCGCGAACGGCAGATTGTTGAGTTGAAGGCGGGCGGCATGGTGGAGTGCTGGTTTTACCGTTACAACCGGAGGCCGCGGGACGGAAACCGAATCGAGAGCGGGGCGTGGGGAAGGTAAAGGAGCTTCTAGCTTCTAGCTTCTAGCTTTTAGCCATTAGCTAAATTTGAAATGCAGGCTAGTCTTACAGGCCCAGATCCCCGGCACGCTTCTTCATCGCCTCAATGCAAAACGAGATGTGGGCATCGAGTTCGACGCCGAGCTCGGATGCGCCCTGGATAATGTCTTCGCGGTGGACGCCGCGGGCGAAGGCCTTGTCCTTCATCTTCTTTTTCACGCTTGGCACTTCGACATCGGCGATGGATTTAGACGGCTTGACCAGGGCGCATGCGGTCAGGAAGCCGGCCAGCTCATCGCAGGCGAAGAGGACTTTTGCGAGGTGCGTGGCGCGCGGCACCCCGGAGTAGACCGCATGGCCAAGGATGGCGGTGCGAAGCTCCTCGGGCCATCCGAGCCGCTCCAGCTCGCGGACGCCGACGAAAGGGTGCTCTTCGGACGTGGGATGGCGCTCGTAGTCGAAGTCGTGGAGCAGAGCGGTGGTTGAGTAAAGATTGACGAGGGCCGAGCGTGTTTCGCCCTCAAGCGCGAGCCGATCCGCCTCCCGCTCACCGTAGGCGACCACGCACGCTTCGACAGCCAGCGCGTGTTTGCGCAAACTTTCGCTCTGGGTCCACTCGGTGAGGAGCTGCCAAGCGTGCTCGCGGCTAAAGCTCAAGTTGCCTGCCATTTAGAACTCCTGTTGATCAGTGTGGTTCGCGTTTTGTCGGGTTTCCTGGGGGTCTCATGCTGCTTTTTTCGGTTTGACCCTGAATTTCTACTTGACAATTATGGTTCATTCGTAGAAAGTAGC
>CAYOVE010000259.1:0-4561 GCA_964407295.1 uncultured Occallatibacter sp. | reverse complement strand
TTCTGTCGATTCTGGAATCAGCAACCTGCGTGTTTCGAACAGCGGCTAAGGTTCGCCCCCCCTCCCGGCACCAGAGCTAAACTTACCTAGAGTCAGTCATTTACAAAATGGCAGAATGCTTTGTGCCTAATTTGTGCCCAAATTGTGCCTGGGCCATCTTCTTTAGCTGTCCAAGCCGCGTGTTGAAACTGAAATTCGCGCCGATTTCGGGAAGTTGATGCCGAACCCATCGAACGACCGCATTAACTCACTAGCCGAGTCGGGCCACAGCCTCAAAAAGCTCCCCATAGGTGTCTGTCAATTTGCCGATGCTGAATGCGCAGTTCAGGCCGCTCGGATTGGGTAAAACCCATACCGCAGATCCGCCAAATGTGGTTGGCTGGAATCCCCACAGAAGATTACGCTGGTTCAGAAACACGGAAGCAGCCGGTTTTCCCAGGAACGCGAGGTACCTGGGCCTGTATTCCGCCATTTTGCGTTCGAGGTTCGGACGTGCAGCGATGTAGTCGGCTCGGGTCAGATGACTTGCGCTGACTGTCGGCCGAGCAACTGCAGAGGTGATTCCACAACCGTAGTCGAGCAAGAGGCGTGCCTCATGTGGTTCCAGTTGCCGATCGGTAAAGCCCGCGAGATGAAGCACGCGCCAAAAGCGGTTGCTTCGGTTGGCGAAGTGGAGTCCGACAGCGGCCGATCGCATCCCCGGGTTAATTCCGCAAAAAATGACTTCAAGCGAGGCTGCAATGATGTCAGGAAGGCCGAATGAATGTTGCACGCGAGAAGGCATAGCTTCAGAAGCTTTGGATGGTGTTCGATTGCGGTGATGAACCACGCTGTTAGTTGACCGCGACCATGTGCCGCTTTGCCAGAGCTTCAATTTCTGGCTCGGTCACTGCCGAGAGATCTGCGCTTTCGCTGGCGATCACTCGTCGAGAAACGTCCGGATGATGTGCCTTCAGATATTCGATCAGGAAGTCGGCGGCGTTGCTCTTCCCGGTCGCGTGACCGATGACGACGATCTCACTTGCCGGAGTGACGTCTTTGGCGATCTCCTCATAGAACGAATGATCTTCGGGCACGCGCTCACCAAGGTAGTGCGCTTCCTTTCGATGGATCAGATGATGATGAAAATTGAAAGGATCGTAAGGTTGCGTCTTGTGTTCGTTTGATGGGCGGCTTCCACCGAGATCCTTGTAGACATGGGCGGCATGGTGGTCGATGACAACGATCATCCTGCCGGGCTCTGCGGGTTTTTCCACCTGAGCGCCTGTGCCGGCCTCCTTCAATAACTTACGCAGTCGAGAAACTTCCTCCTCGCCAAGATCATGGGTATGCGGCCGCTGGAAAAAGGCGTGCTGGCTACCGATGCGGAATACAAAGTCATCTCCGCCCTGCGGTTGGACCTCACCCAGATGCTCAACCAGGTCGACTGCCTCGCTCCAGGGCAGATTGTGCGGCAGTTTGCCGTTGAGTAGATTCTGATACAACGATTCGAGATGTTTGCTCATAAGGTCGACTCAAAGTTGCCTGCAGGGATTATTCCCGCGAAGACTACCTACTTGCTCACATGCGAGGCGGCCGCAGTCGGCCGGACAAGGCGCAGGCGAGCGGCCATGCTCACCAATTCAGGGAGGGACTCGGCTTTCATCTTTCGCATCACGCTGCCGCGATGCGCTTTCACGGTAATCTCGCTGATCCCCAGTTCACCGCCGACCTGCTTGTTCGGAAGGCCGGCAACAACAAGTGCCAGCACTTCGCGCTCGCGCGATGTGAGATGGACATACCGGGCTTTCAATTCCCGAATCTCAGTATCGCGGTCAAGCAGAATTCTGCTGCGCTCGATCGCGTTGCGAATTGCAGTCAACAAGGCCTCGTCGCCGAAGGGCTTGGTGAGGAATTCGACGGCGCCTGCTTTCATCGCCTGAACCGTCATAGGGATGTCCCCATGCCCGGTGATGAAGATGATTGGCATCTCGTGGCGATCCAGGGCAATTCGCTTCTGGAGTTCGAGGCCATTCAGGTCCGGCAGAGAGACATCCAGGATGAGACAACTCGGCACAGAGACCCGCGGACGAGCCAGGAATTCCCGCGCCGACGTAAAGGTCTCTACCGCGAGACCTTCATGACGTATCAGAAGTTCAAGCGATTCACGGACCGAGACATCATCATCCACTACAAAGATGACGGGCGAAGCGGGCGGCATGGGGAAGCACCTTACTTCTTGGCAATGTGCGTTCGCAGGAATCATTGTAAATCCGTAACGTGAACGAGCGGGGAAGCTTACTTGACCGGAAAGGCAGCATGGAGCGCATCGAGCAGCGCCGTATCGTCAAAGGGCTTGAACAAGCATGCGATTGCTCCTGATTCGAGCATCTGAGTCCGCACGGCCTCGTCTTTCTGGGCGGTGATGAAGATGATTGGGAAACTCGACCGGCGGCGCTTCAGTTCACGCTGCAGGTCGGGCCCAGACATTCCCGGCATGGCGATGTCGAGGATCAAACATTTGGTTTCCAGAATTCCATCGGACGCCAGGAACTCCTCCGCAGAAGAGAATGCTCGAGATGCGAAACCGAACTCCATCAGCAAATCTGGAAGCGATTCGCGGATCGATTCATCATCGTCGACGATAGACACGAGCACACGGGGTCTCATTCCGGATATCTCAGTCCGCATTTAAATACAGCTTTATACAACCTGGAGAGCTGTGCGTTCGCTCCAGCGCTGCTTGAGGAAGTCGATGGGTCTCTCCCGAAGCGCCGCTTAAAGCACTCAGGACTGCACACCAACAACGCGGCCGAGTTCGTCTCCATGGAGTCCCCTCTTGGCAACACCCCACAACACGATCATCTGCTTTGTGGCCGACGTCGTCTATTGCACTTAGGTATTGGTTCACTCAGGGAGAAAACGACTGCGGATAGTTGTTCCTAATTGGGTTCAACGCTGTAATCGCGGGGAACGGAAAAAGCGAAGGAGGATCCTGGCCCATCGTTGGCCGATGCCCAAATCCGGCCGCGATGAGCCTCGACAATCGAACGGCTGACCGAAAGCCCCACTCCCATGCCGTCGTCCTTGGTCGTGTAGAACGAATCGAAGAGCCGATCGGCTGCTTCGGGAGCGAAACCGGCGCCCGTGTCCCGCACCGTTAGCTTGACGTTCTTGCCATCGTCGCTTTCCGTTTTGATCAGCAGTTCTCTCGGCCGGTTGTCGACATCCCGCATTGCGTCTAGCGCGTTCCGCATCAGATTCAAGATGACCTGCTGAAGCTGGATGCGGTCGCCTTTCACTTCCGGTAGATTCTCGGCGAAATCATGCCGGACCAGGATCCTGTCGCTCTGCATCTCGCTCAAAGAGAGCGTGATCACTTCCCGCGCGGCATCATTCAGATCGACCGGTTCGGCAGCAACTTCCTTTCTCTTGAAGAGAGCCCGCAGACGCGAGACAACCTCGGAGGCGCGATTCCCATCGCGAATCGTCCGTCGCGCCGTTTCGCGTGCACCATCGATGTTCGGGGGATCGCCGCTCAGCATTCGCAGGCACGTGCTGGTATTTGTCACGATGCCTGACAACGGTTGGTTGACTTCATGTGCAATTGAGGCAGTCAACTGTCCAATCGTCATCACTCGCATCACTCTTGCAAGTTCCGCGTGAGTGTTGCGTAACTCTTCTTCAGCGCGCTTCTTTCCGGAGATATCCCGGATGAATCCGGTGAATACTTTTCGTTCATCCGTCACCATCTCCCCGAATGAGACCTCGACCGGAAACTCCTCACCGTTGGCGCGCAGTGCGGTCATCTCGGTGCCTTGCCAGTTCAGATGTTTCGCGCCGGTCTCCAGATATCGCTTCAAGCCCGCATCATGGAGTCCACGCATCGCTCCCGGCATGAGAACCGTGAGAGATTTGCCGATAAGCTCTTCGGGGTTGTATCCGAATATCCTTTTCGTTGCGGGGTTCGCAAGAACAATCACGCCGCTTTCGTCGATACTGACCACCGCGTCGTTGGCTGTTTCAACCACAACCCGGTGTCTTGCCTCGCTCCGCCTGAGCTCGTCTTCCGCACGCTTTCTATCGTCAACTTCTGTCAAAAGGAAGTACCATCGGACGATGTGCCCCTGCCGGTCACGAAGAGGAAGCCCGCGCATGTTTAACCATCGGTAGACGCCGTCGAAACGACGAATTCGTGCCGCGTCATACTCAACCGCGTTTCCGGCGGCGAAAGCTCGCTCAAAAGCCTGAAGGTATCCAGGGCGATCGTCCGGGTGAATAGTGTCGTCTACGGCCCATTGCCGCAACTCTTCCAGCGACTTTCCAAGGTAGTCCAAAAGCGGCTGGTTGACCCGCTCAACCTCGCCGCCCGTATCTAGAACTGCAATAAGGCCGGGAATGCTGTCCACGATCAGGCGGGATTCGTACTCGCTTTCGCGCAGCGCTTCCTCGGCGCGCTTCCGATCCTCGATATCAGTCAGCAGAAAATACCAGCCCGCTACTTCACCGTCTGCACCGCGAAAGGGAAGGCTGCGTCCCTGGAACCAGCGATAGACCCCGTCGGCTCGGCGATAACGGAGTT
>CAYOVE010000258.1:0-4564 GCA_964407295.1 uncultured Occallatibacter sp. | reverse complement strand
GCTCCGCGATAGTGCCCATACTCGCCGAATGTCTTTGGCACCACGTACGACCGCACTACCAGAAACACCAGGAATAGGAGAACGAAAAGCCCCGCAAACCGGAAAAGATGTCCTGCATCCTTCAAACTACTCATCAGGCGCCCTCGTTATGGGTCAACCGCCGGAAGCGGAATGTGATCATTCCTGTGATTTAGGACACTTCCGACACCGAACAAGCTAGGCCGCTGATGCAGCACTGTATGTGAGCCTGCTCACAAGCCCATGTGACGCGTTGGACGCCTTCGGGCTGCGGTACCTCAGGCGATACCATGGACCTTGGAGCGAAGAATGCCAAAGGTTCTCGACGGCGCGGCCATTGCGGCTGCCATCAAACAGGAAGTGGCCGAGGAGGTCCGAGCGCTTGCCGCTCACGGCATCAAGCCGGGGCTGGCGGCTGTGCTGGTGGGGCATGTGCCCGCATCGCAGATTTACGTCCGGAGCAAGGTGCAGGCCTGTGCTGAGCTTGGACTCTATAGCGACCTGATCACGCCGCCCGACACCGTCACCACCGAGGAGATGCTTTCGCTCGTCGCCCAGCTCAACGCGCGCGACGACGTGGACGGAATCCTGATTCAATTGCCGCTGCCGGCGCAGGTCGACGCCAAGGCCCTGCTCGATGCGATTGACCCGGCAAAAGACGTGGACGGATTTCATCCAGTGAATGCGGGCCGATTGCTTGCGGGCCGTCCGGCGCTTGCGCCCTGCACTCCGGCCGGCGTGATTGAGATTCTGAGACGCAGCCACATTCCCATTGCAGGCCAGCATGCGGTTGTGGTCGGGCGCAGTGACATTGTCGGCAAGCCGGTGGCCATGCTTCTGCTGCACCAGAATGCGACGGTGACGATTTGCCACTCGAAGACGCGCGACCTGCCGGCGATCACGCGGCAGGCGGACATTCTTGTTGCCGCGATCGGCCGTCCCGGCTACATCACGCCGGAGATGGTCAAGCCCGGCGCTACGCTTGTCGATGTCGGCATCAACCGCGTGACGACGCGCGAGGAGTTCGACCGGTTCTTCAAGGGGAACGAGAAACGCGAAGCCGCGTTCGCCAAGCGCGGATCTGTTGTTGTCGGCGACATCGATCCGAAGGCCTTTGAGATCTCCGACGCATATACGCCTGTGCCGGGAGGCGTCGGCCTGCTGACGATCGCAATGTTGATGGCTAACACCGTGCGCGCCGCTCGCATGAGACGGGGGCTGTAGCAGAAACAAGCAACTGAAATCGCTAGGTTCGCCTATACTTGCAGTCGACCGCAATGCGCACTCTTGGATGGATCACACTGCTATTCTTTGGGGTTCTCATGGGTGGCCCGCACACACTGCGGGAGCAGCTGCAGGACGCTGGGATTCCTGTAGATCGCTTCAGCGAGACTGAGCTGAACGCGCTTGTTGACGGAATCGGTGCGGAGAACAACCAATTTAGGTATTTCGTCTATGAATTGCAAACCAAGGGCGGCGGGCTAACTGGGCTTCCCCAGGTTGTGCGATTTGACACGAGCAAAGGTACACTTCTTCGCGCGGAGATAAAGCTGAAGAATGATGATCCCTGCTGCGGCTCGCCGGAGGAAATCGACTTTGTTGATGATCACCTCCTCCTTACCTTTAATGTCAATCCCTCCGCGGCTTTGGTGGTCGTCTTGAATAGCAACTTCAAGGTGGAGCAAACACTCGGAGGCTTCGGGATGGATCGGATCGCGCCGAATCAAGTGGTGTTTACGGGGAGCATGGTGCACTTCGCCCCTACCCATGCGGAGCGATTGGAGTATGCCGATTTGCGCAATGGGAGAGTAAGCGAGCTCTATCCGTCGGGTAATGATCCGTTTCGGGCGAAATTCGTCGATGAGCACAGCAAACGCATGCCGTCGGAAGATGTGTGTAAGCAGTTGGAAGAGGCCGGCACTGACCCATGCGCTCCGGACATGTTCGATGAAGGAATTACGTTTCTCGGTTCTGACGGCAATGGTCAGTTCGCATTGGCGGTCGACCGCGATGCGTCCCACGCTCCTGCGAAGGATAAAGACCCTGTATTGGTTCTTTCAGAGTCAGTACTCTACCTCTACGCTCACCGAGCCAAAGGATGGGTTTACTGCGAGCAGGCCATCTCGGAAAATGAAGCCGAAGAGTACGCCAACGCAAGGGAAACGCTTTATGCGAGCATCAAAAGTCGTTGTGTGCCTAGCTTGCCAGTCGTACCCGATAGCTCTGCTTCAGGCCTCGGTCACTCTGTGCGCCCATCCCACCATGCGAAGTGAGGATCGTTCATAATGCTTCGTGTTGGACTCACTGGCGGATTGGGCAGCGGCAAAAGCACTGTCGCTGCGATGCTGCGTGAACTCGGCGCTCAGGTTATTGAGGCAGACGCGCTGGGCCGCGAAGTGATGGAGCCGGGGCACGACGTTTACGAACAGATCGTTGCGCGCTTTGGACGCGAGGTTGTGAATCCTGACGGCCATCTCAACCGTGCACGCCTCGCCGATCTTGCTTTCCGCCATGGCCGCCTCCAGGAACTGAATGCAATCGTGCATCCGCCGGTGATTGAAGCGCAGCGCCGCTGGATGGACGAGGTCTTTGCTCGCGACTCTGCTGCCGTCGCGGTTCTTGAATCGGCGCTGATCTTTGAAGTCGTCCGCGACGCCCGCGCGCGCGGCGAAAAAGATGGAATTCTAGCCGACTTGCGACGCCGCATCGACCGGATCATCGTGGTCACGGCGCCCGACGATCTGAAGGTTGCGCGATACGCCGCACGGGTCGCACCAAACGCTGCCGATCGGAGTTCTGTCGAGTCCGATGCGCGCAATCGGCTGTCGCACCAGATTCCCGATGCCGAAAAAGCCGCGCAGGCGGATTATGTTCTTGATAATTCGGGCGATAGTGCCGCCCTTCGCGCGCAGGTTGAAGCTTTGTGGCCGCGGCTCCAAGCCGAGAGCAACAAATCCAAGTAGAACTTGCCCCTACAATAAGAGAGGACAATCGGAGAGGCGATTTCGCCTTTCACCGGGAACTCTGTCGCGCTGTATCCGTAACAACACAGGAGGGTCTTTCAGATCGTTCATCTATGAAACTGACCCGGATTCTCATCATCGTATTGATTTTTTTGTGCGGATTCTGGTTCATCACCACGCACTTTGAGCATGGGTTTTTTGGAACCCACCCAACGTTTATCGGCGGCGGCTCCAACTCGCCGCTCGAGCTGACCGAGGCTCATGCCGCGCCTGCTTACGACGCCGAAGAGCAGAACAACATCGCGATCTACAAGCGAGTTCTGCCCTCGGTAGTCAACATCACTTCCACAGCGCTGGTGTTCGACTTCTTCTATGGGAACGTTCCGCAGCAGGGGCAGGGCTCAGGATTCATTCTCGATAAGTCCGGGCACATTCTCACCAACTTTCACGTCGTCGACGGCGCGAATCGCGGCATCGAGGTGATGCTCTATAACAAGCGCCGCTACCCGGCGCGGGTGGTGGGCACCGACAAGGTGCACGACCTGGCGCTGCTGCAGATTGACGCGCCCGAACTGCAACCGGTGACACTGGCTGACTCGTCGCAGCTCAACGTGGGGCAAAAGGTTTTCGCGATCGGCAATCCGTTCGGCCTGAGCGGCACGATGACGCGCGGGATCATCAGCTCCATCCGGTCGATACGCAACCAGGATGGCGCGCCGATTGAAGATGCCATTCAGACCGATGCGGCGATCAATCCCGGCAACTCCGGCGGGCCGCTGCTTAATTCGTCGGGCGAAGTGATCGGGATCAATACGATGATCGCGTCCAACGGAGCGGATCAAAGCTCCGGCATCGGCTTCGCGATTCCAATCAACACTGCAAAGGCGGTGCTCGCGGATCTTATTCGTTATGGGCGGGTCAAGCGGCCATCGCTGGGCATCGTGTCGTATGCGATTGGCCCTGATCTTGCCTCGCAGATGGGGCTCTCCGCGGATTCCGGCGTGTTGATCCAGCGCGTGATTCCCGGCGGTGCGGCGGAGCGCGCGGGGCTGCATGGCGGCAATGAGCAGGCTTATGTGG
This sequence comes from uncultured Occallatibacter sp., assembly GCA_964407295.1. Classification (GTDB taxonomy): domain Bacteria; phylum Acidobacteriota; class Terriglobia; order Terriglobales; family Acidobacteriaceae; genus Telmatobacter. Next base: position 503 of record CAYOVE010000258.1, on the reverse strand, counting down.
GCAACACGCCCATCATGCTCGGCGGCGATTTGATTGTCGCCATCGACGGCCAGCAGGTGACAGATCCCGAAGACATCAGCGCGCTGATGGACAAGCACCAAGCCGGCGATACGATTAGCGTGACCGTGGTGCGCGGCAAAAAGCAGATGACGCTCAAGCTGATCCTGGGAGAAGCAAGGGACACGAATATCTAGTGTGGCATCCGTGAAGTTTGTTGCAAGGAACGGCATCCCGAACAGCAGATCCTTCGCTCCGCTTACCCCACTTGCGTGGGGCCCCAAGCGTGCTCCGCTCAGGATGACACCTGTGTGTAGGCTGCCGCGCGCACCTGATCCCGGTTTGGGGCTTGGGGGTAACGTGACAGCCTACTCGCCGACAACTGACCACTGATCACTGACAACTGTTTTCTAGAAGCCGGCGGTCATCTCGGCCTGGGTTGCTTGCGCGAGCTGCGTGCGCGCCAGTTGAATTGGCTCGCCGTAGTGCGCGGCAACGATCTGCGC
>CAYOVE010000257.1:0-4585 GCA_964407295.1 uncultured Occallatibacter sp. | reverse complement strand
CGGACGAGTCGGGGTCCAAACAGAAGTAGCCGACACGCTCGAACTGGAAGCGGTCTTCGAGCGTGGCGGTTGCGAGAGACGGCTCAAGCTTCGCGCCGGTGAGAATCTCAAGCGAGTTGGGATTGAGATTGTCGAGAACGTCCTGGCCTTCCTCGAGGTCATAGGGATCGGGCTTCGAGAAGAGCTTGTCGTAGAGGCGGATTTCGGCGGAGATGGCGTGCGCGGCCGAGACCCAGTGCATGGTCGACTTCACCTTGCGGCCGTCGGGCGAGTTGCCGCCGCGACTCGCCGGATCATAGGTGCAATGCACCTCGGTCACGTTGCCCGCTGCGTCTTTCACGACGCTCTTGGCCGTCACGAAGTAGGCGTTGCGCAGACGCACTTCTTTTCCGGGAGACAGCCGGTAATACTTGGGCGGAGGAACTTCGCGGAAGTCGTCGTGCTCAATATAAAGCTCGCGACTGAACGGCACTTGACGCGTCCCAGCCGACGGGTCTTCGGGGTTGTTGGCGACCTCTACGAACTCTTCTTTACCCTCTGGGTAGTTATCGATGACAAGCTTGAGCGGATGAAGGACGGCCATGGCGCGCGAGGCGCGGTGGTTCAGGTCGTCGCGCTGGAAGTGCTCGAGCATTTCAACGTCGGTGCTGCCGTTGGTCCGCGAGGCGCCGATGGCGGCGCAAAAAGCTCGAATGGCCTCAGGCGTAAAGCCGCGGCGGCGAAGGCCGGAGAGGGTGGGCATGCGCGGATCGTCCCATCCGTTCACATGATTCTCCTGCACGAGCTGCAGAAGCTTGCGCTTCGAGAGCATCGTATAGGTCAAGTTGAGGCGGTCGAATTCAATTTGTTGAGAGGGGAAAATTCCGAGCTGCTCGATGTACCAGCGGTAGAGCGGCTGGTGGTCGGTGAACTCGAGCGTGCACATGGAGTGCGTGACGTGCTCGATCGAGTCGGACTGGCCGTGCGCGAAGTCGTACATGGGGTAGATGCACCACTCGTCGCCGGTGCGGTGGTGCGTGGCGTGGAGAATGCGGTACATCACCGGGTCGCGCATGTTCAGGTTGGGCGAGGCCATGTCGATCTTGGCGCGGAGGACACGCGAACCGTCGGGGAACTCGCCGGACTTCATGCGTTGAAACAGGTCCAGATTTTCTTCGATCGTTCGGTTGCGGTAGGGGCTGTCTTTTCCTGGTTCAGTCAGCGTGCCGCGGTGCCGGCGAATCTCGTCGGCCGTGAGGTCATCGACGTAGGCCTTGCCGGCCTTGACCAGCTGCAAAGCCCACTCGTAGAGCTGGCCGAAGTAGTCTGACGCATAGCAGAGCTTGTCCCAATCAAAGCCCAGCCAGCGCACGTCGGCCATGATGGAGTCGACGTACTCCTGCTCCTCCTTTTCTGGATTCGTGTCGTCGAAGCGCAGGTTGGTTTTTCCCCAAAACTCATCCGCCAGTCCAAAATCAATGCAAATAGCCTTGGCATGGCCGATGTGGAGGTAGCCGTTGGGTTCAGGCGGAAAGCGAGTCTGTACGATGGCGTCGCCGTATTTTTGGGTGCGCACGTCCTCGGCGATTTGATCGCGCAAGAAATTCGAGTGAGTGGGCGCTTCTGGCGTGGCGGCGGATTGGCTTTCCGGATCCGATTGGCTCATGGCTACATTTGCGTTGGTCATAACTTCAGTTCCTGACGGTACGTGCTCAAGCGAGCGATTGAAGGTTTCCTACGGCCTGGCGGATGCGCTCAAGGCACACGTCGCGTCCGAGAACAACCATGGTTTCAAAAAGCGGCGGCGCATTCTTGCGCCCGCAGACGGCCACGCGAATCGGCTGAAAGGCTTGCCCAGCCTTTAAGCCAAGTTGATCTGCGGCAGAACGAAGAGCTTTGTCGAGTGAATCGTGATCGAAGGCAGTTGAGGGCAAGACTTCCAGCGCTTTTTCGAGAACACGGTGTGCGAGCGCGGCATCGCCGTTTTTCGGAATCAGTTCTGCCGGGTCGTACGGCGGAAGTTTGTCGAGAAAGAAGAAATCCGCCGCCGGCACGGCGTCGCGCAGCAGCTTGATGCGCTCACGGATGAGCGGCGTGACGAGCTCCGCTCTTCCAGGCTTTGGATTGAATCCTGCCTGAGCGAAGAACGGTTCGAGCAGGCGGCTGAGTTCATCCACCGGGAGCGCGCGAATGTGCTCGGCGTTGAGCCAGACGGCTTTCGCGTCAAACGGATCCTGGTCAGTAAAGTTGATCACTGCATTCGCCCGGTTGACGCCCTCGAGAGTGAACAGATCACGAATCTCATTCAAGGACAGAAACTCGCGGTCGTTTTTCGGCGACCAGCCCAGCAGGCAAAGAAAGTTGACGAAAGCCTGAGGCAGAAAGCCTGCATCGCGATAGGTGGTGACGCTGACGACTGGGCCATGCTTCCGCTTGGAAAGTTTCGCGCCATCGGGCGCGACAAGCAAGGGCAGATGCGCGAACTGCGGCGCCTGCGCACCCAAGCCCTCAAAGATCAATAGATGCTTGAAGGTGTTGGTCAGATGATCCTGGCCGCGAATGATGTGGCTGATGCGCAGATCGGCATCGTCCACACACGAGGCGAGGTGATAGGTCGGCATTCCGTCGGACCGCAGCAGCGCGAAGTCTTCAACTTCGTCGGCCGGCTTTTGCTGCTCGCCGTAGACGGCATCCGCGAAGTACAGCATCCGGCCTTCACCGCGGGGCACGCGATAGCGGAGCGCGAACGGCTCGCCCGCGGCGGCGCGACGGTCGGACTCTTCGCGCGATAGCTCGCGCATTCCGGGATTGAAGAGCCACGCGCCCTGCGCGCTCGACGACTGATTGTCAAAATCCGCAGAGACAGGGGCGGCATGCGCCGGCGTGAAGTCGCGGTAGGCGAGCCCCTTGGCAAAGATCGTCTCGGCGGCCTTGCGATGCAGATCGAGCCGCTCGGACTGCTTGTATTCCTCGTCCCAGTCGAGACCCAGCCAACGCAGCCCTTCGAAGATGGATTGCACGCTGGCATCGGTGTTGCGCTCGACATCGGTGTCGTCGAGGCGCAAAACCATCGTCCCGTGGTTGTGACGGGCGTAGAGCCAATTGAAGATAAAGGTGCGCGCGCTGCCCACGTGCAGAAAGCCGGTGGGTGAGGGTGCGAATCGAACGCGCGGAGTGGCCGCGCCGGAGGAGATTGGATCGGGCATCGTGACGATTACTTTCTACTCACGATGCTATCGCAAGGCTCCCCGGCCAGGCTGTGCTCAGGGTCTCACTGCTGTGGCGGCAGCGGCGGTTGCGGGTAGGGCGGCTGAGGCGGGTACGGTGGCGGATACGCCATCGGCGGAATCGGCACAACCTTCCACTGCGCAAAAGCCAGCACGTAGACCAGAATCAGATTGCCCATCGGGATAACGTTCAAGAGCGAAAGCCAGGGCGAGAAACCCGCCTTCTTGCAGATGAACCAGAAAGGAATAATGATGATGGCCAGAAAGATAATTCCGACGAGCATGAGGATCGGAACCATCACCATGAGCGCATGCTGCGCCGCGGCCAAATCGGGTTGGTCTTGCAGAAATACCGCCAGCTCATTCATGGACAACACTCCAATGTGGAATTGGGTTCGCAGCCAAGGTACCGCTAAAGCCGTGAATCTTCAATAAAAATCGAAGGAGCTAGACCTTCCGCGGCGGAACTCCAACTTAGGCGGCCAGGCCGCGCGACGAGTGGCTTGCGAGCCCCTACGTGATGTCCTCGGTGTCGTAGACCGGAGTGATCGTCCGCTTTTTGGGCACGCCGTGGACTGAGCTGAGCAGGTCCTCGACCACATCCTCAAGCTGGCGCTGGCTCTCGACGACTTCGCTCATGCTCTTTAGCTCTTCCGGCTCCTGCACACGCTCGACGAGCGCCACGGCATGGCACTGGGCCACGTGATCGAGGTTCAGGCCCTCAGGCGTCTTGGCCTTGATGCTCACCTGATCGATGCTCACGCCGAGAAGATCGGCGACTCGCGAGCTCATTTCCGCAGCAATGGGCGCAATTTTGGGCGCGGCGAGCACCAGCGTCGTGTCGATGTTCACGATGCAATATCCCGCGTGCTGCAGCTCTTCAAGAGCCAGGTTGAGAAAGATGGCGGAGTCGGCGTCTTTCCAGCGCGGATCGCCGGGCGGGAAAAAGCTGCCGATATCGCCCGCGGCCACTGCACCCAGCAGCGCATCAGTGATGGCGTGGAGCAGCACGTCGCCGTCGGAGTGGCCGGCCAGGCCCTCGGGATGGTCGATCGTCATCCCGCCAAGGCGCAGAGGCACGCCGGACTTGAATTCGTGCGAGTCGTAGCCAAATCCGATGCGTGTGTCCATCATTGCCGCAATGCCCCGCCGAAAGTGAATGAGTGAAAAAGCAAAACAAGTGATGCTGGAATTTTTGCCGGCCGTTTTCAGTGAGCCCGCTGCCGGAGGTAGAACTCGGCCAGCGCCAGATCGCCGGGCTGCGTAATCTTCAGATTAACCTGAGAACCGGGCACTACGGCCACCGGAATTCCTGCGCGCTCGGCGAGCGAGGCCTCGTCGGTGCCCACAAAGCCGTCGGCGTTGGCCTCGGCAAAGGC
>CAYOVE010000256.1:0-4618 GCA_964407295.1 uncultured Occallatibacter sp. | reverse complement strand
ACATGGCGAGATACTCGCCGAGAAAGAAGAGCGCGAATTTGAAGCCGGAGTATTCCGTATGGTAACCGGCAACCAGCTCCGATTCGCCTTCGGGCAGATCGAACGGCGAGCGATTGGTTTCAGCCGTGGCGGCGATGGCGTACATAAAGAAGCCCGCAAGGCCCCACGGGGTGAAGATGTACCAGTGTGGAAAGATGCCAGTGTATTGGTCCTGCGCCGCGACGATCTTCGGCAAGGAAAGCGAGCCGGTGATCATGACGACGGCGACGCTTGAAAGCAGCAGCACGACTTCATAGCTGATCATCTGCGCCACGGCGCGCATGGCGCCGAGCAGCGAGTATTTGTTGCGGCTCGACCAGCCGGCCATGAAGACGGAAAGCTCCGTGGCCGCGCCCATGGCGAAAAAGAAGAGCAGGCCCGAGTCCATATCGACCAGCACCATGTTGCGGCCCATGGGCAGGACCGCAAAGCCCATGAAGACCGTTACAACGAGCGCGAGCGGCGCTAGAAAGTGCACCGCCGCGTTGGCGCTGAGCGGGACAATATCTTCCTTGGTGAGCGATTTGATGCCGTCGGCGATTGGTTGGAAGAGGCCGTAGGGGCCGACACGATTCGGACCAATCCGGTTCTGGATGCGGCCCAGGCCCTTGCGCTCAAAGACAGTGGTGAGCGCAAAGAGGCCGGGAAAAACGCAGACGATAGCGATAACGCCGAGCAGAACCCCCGCAGCCGGCTGCAGCGCAGCAGGCAAGAATCCCACGAGCCAATTACGCAGAAGGATGAAGATCTGGTCGAGATTCGCGAAGAAGGGATTTGTCGACATTGTCTAGCTCCCTCCTTCGGTCTTTGCAGGCGGAGCAGCGGGCGGCGCCGGGTTCGTTGAGGCGGCGGCGTTGGCCGAGGCGGCCTTCGCGGCGGCAGCTTCGGCCGCGGCTTTGGCCTTCGCTTCCACCTTGGCTTTTTCTTCCGCGAGACGCGCGTCCACTTCAGCCGCTTCCGTTGGATGGATTGAGTGGTAGTACTCGTTGGACCTGGCCAGTTTCTGGCGGTCTTCAAGCAGGCCGCCGAAGCGATCGTCGGTGGCCAACTCAAACTGCGTGTCCATCTTGATGGCTTCGAACGGGCAGACTTCAACGCAGATCTGGCAGCTCATGCAGACGGAGATATCGATGTCGAAGCGCGCCGGATAAAACTGCGGCTTGCCAACGTAATCCGGTTTTTTGCCGGCGCTTTTTTCAATATAGATGCACTTGGGCGGGCACTCTTTCTCGCAGATCTGGCAGGCTACGCAGCGCATGCCCGCCTCCCAGTCGGAGCCGTCGTAGACGAGAAAGGGAAAGACGCGCGCGTTTTCGACGGTGGGAATCCGATGTTCCGGATACTCCACCGTCGTCAGCCGCTCTTTGGAGACGTAGCTGCCGAAGAAGTTCCTCGCCGTCTCCGCCATCCCTTTCAGAATTCCATCACCCAGCAAAGCATTTACTCCAGTTCGCAGTTCGTAGTTCACAGTTCACAGTTCGTCCAACCGCATGTCAATCGGCGAAGGAAAACGTCTGCGCTTCGAGCGTTGCCTGCATCGATCCCTCAGGCACTCCCGAGGCGTTTTCATTTCCCGTCGCCGTTACGCTGGTCACGCGCGCATTGGTCAGAATCCACTCAAGAGCGCCCCCAGTGGATGCAGGCGCGGGCTCGGTGTTCTTGTTCTTACTTTTTCCTTTGGTCACGGCATTCTGCGTCCAACTATCCGAGGCAGCCGATCCGCCGCTATCGCCATCCGTCAGCTTGCAGCTCCTCAGGTTCTCACCGTCTTGCGCCATGGACAAAAATGTTTCGTAGTCCTTGCCCGGAGCAAAGCGGATGGTGAGCTCGAAGCTGGCATTCCCCGCTCTACCGGAACTCGCGCCGGCCGCGGTTGGCTCGCCCGCTGCAGATCCGGAACTGGTCACCTTGAAAGTGAATCCGGTAAGCGTGAGGCTGATTTTGGCGCCATTTGCCGCATCGCACGCCAGATTGTAGGTGCCCGCCGCGCGCGCGCTCATTGCCGCGCCCAGCGTGAAGCAAACTACGAACAGGGCCCTCATAGCGTTCATATTCTTCATCTCGACCTCCTAACCGTTGCCGCTGCGTTTCGACCTGAACCGGTCTCCACGTCAACATTGCTACCGGTCCACTTCTCCCAAGACAATATCCACGCTGCCAAAGATCAGTACCACATCGGCGACATTGTGCCCCAGGCACATATCTTCAAGAATCGTCAGATTGATGAGGCTGGGCGGGCGCACGCGATACCGATACGGATTCGGCCCGCCGTCGCTGATGAGATAAAAGCCAAGTTCGCCCTTTGGCGCTTCGATGCGGCCGTACGCTTCGCCGGGCTTGGGGCGGAACCCGCGAATTTTCGCTTTCGCGTCCATGATCGGCCCGGAAGGAATTGTCGAAAGCGCCTGCTCAAGAATCTTGATCGACTCGCGCATCTCGAGGATCCGAACCATGTAGCGGTCGTAAATGTCGCCATGGTCGCCGAGCGGGACGCGGAACTGGAAGCGATCGTAAATGCCGTAGTGATCGACTTTGCGGACGTCGTAATTCACGCCGGACGCGCGCAGCATCGGACCAGAGACGCCGGCGTTGATGGCAAGCTCCGGCCGCAGAATGCCAACGCCCTGGCAGCGAGCCATCAGAATCTCGTTCGACGAGAGCAGCGCTTCGAACTCGTCAACAAATGCAGGCAGGCCGGCCACCACCTTGCGCGTGGCGTCGAGCCACGCTGAGGAAACATCCACGCGGCAGCCGCCAAAGCGCATGTAGTTGCACATCATGCGCGAGCCGGTGAGCGATTCAAAGAGGTCGAGGATTTTTTCGCGCTCGCGGAAAGCGTACATCAGCGGCGTGCCGCTGGCGCCCATCTCCTGAATGAGAAAGCCGATCGACGAAGCGTGGTTCTGAATGCGCGTGAGCTCTGCGAGGATGACGCGAATATATTCGGCGCGCTCGGGAACTTGCTGGCCGACGAGCTTCTCAACGGCCAGCGCGTAGGCCCAGTTGTTGGTGAGGGAGCAGAAGTAATCAAGGCGGTCGGTGTAGGGCATCGAGGCCAGATACGAAGCGCCCTCGGCGATCTTTTCGTGATTGCGGTGCAGATATCCGAAGACGGGCTTGAGGCGGATGACACGCTCGCCGTCAAGCGCCACGTCCATGCGGAAGACGCCGTGCGTCGACGGATGGTGCGGCCCCATGGCGACTTCAAGCAGCTCACCCTCGCCGTCCGGCTCAATGACCGGCGGCCGGTTCCAGCCCGCGACTTTCTCCGCTTTGGTATCCACAACGGTCATTTGGCGGCGGCTTCCTGATCCCTGATCCCGGTTCCCTGCTCACTGTCTTTATGCTCTTGCGCCCGCTTCAGCACTTCATCGTGCGCGGTGGGCTCGTATTCAAAGTCGTCCGGCTCCACGTAATCCTTGCGCATGGGATGGTCTTTGAATTCGGGCCACATCAAAATGCGGCGTAGGTCGGGATGACCGGCAAAAACAATGCCATAGAGATCGAAGACCTCGCGCTCCTGAAACTCCGCCGCGCGCCAGACGGGCGTGAGCGACGGAAGCTCGATCTGATCCGTTCGATTCGCCGTGCGCAGGCGAATCACCAGCGGTCCGTGTTTTTTCGAGACCGAATAAAGGTGATACACAGCTTCGAGGCAGCCGGGCTCGACGTGCTTGCGCGTTTCTTCGACGGTTTCCTCAACTTGCTGGTCGACTTTTTGCCCATCGGGGCCGTCAACGGTTTTGGTCACCGTGCGCGTCACTTTCACTTTTTCGGCAACTTCTTTATCGGGCCAATCGACGCCGGAGACGTTGGAGAGGAAATCGAGGGTCAGCTCCGCATCGTCGCGCAGAAAGGTTGCCACGGCGACGGCGGACTCGGGCGCGAGGCGCAGCGAATGTTGCGCGGAGAGGCTGGGGTTCGGCACAAATTCAACGCCCGCGCCGGGAACCGCCGCCTCAATCGCCGCCTTGATCTCTTCGACTGTCTTCAAAACCAGCTCCTAGCTTCCAGCTGCTAGCTCCTAGCCGCCTTATCGCCGACGCAAGGATCTTTCTTTTTCTCTGTTCTCTGTTCTCTTCCTACCTAATCGTGATCGGCACCGGCCAGACGCCATGGTTCGACGTCGGTTCCAGATCGTGCTCGCCCTGCTCGGGCACCGGAAACTCGCCCTGCGCGTTGGCGTCGAGATGGCGCGGCCTGCCCTCGCCAGTCAACGGCTGGCCGTCGATTTTCTTTTGCAGCGTCATGAATGCCTGGATCAGCGCCTCAGGACGCGGCGGGCAGCCGGGAATGTGCACGTCCACCGGAATGTAGCGATCGATGCCCTTGAGCACGTTGTAGCCCTGCTTGAACGGACCGCCGGAGATGGCGCATGCGCCCATCGCGATCACGTACCGCGGCTCGGCCATCTGGTTGTAGAGGCGCACAACCTGCGGCGCCATCTTCTTGGTCACGGTGCCGGAGACGATCATCAGATCGGCCTGACGCGGCGAGGGCCGGAAGACCTCGGCGCCGAAGCGCGCCAGATCGTAGCGCGCCATGGTGGTGGCGATCATCTCGATGGCGCAGCAGGCGA
>CAYOVE010000255.1:0-4675 GCA_964407295.1 uncultured Occallatibacter sp. | reverse complement strand
CGATGCGCAGGCGAAGGATGGAGTTGGCGCGGCCGCCCACGAACAACTCATCGATTCCCTGCTCCGGCGGAATCTTCTTGTAGGGCTTCTTGGCGTACATGATGGCCAGCGGCACAAGAATCGAGCGCGACCATGCGGAAATCTCGTAGATATTGAAGTAAAACCACTTGGGGAAAAGAACAATCTCAGGCGGAATGGCGGGGACGGCATCGTAGTCGTATTCGCCCAGCGCGCACAGATACATTTTGGTGAAGGTGTTGCATGCGGTGACGCCGCCGTGGGCCAGCACCCAAGCGCGGCACCTGGCCAGGCGCGGGTCTTCCGGACCGATGCCCATAAGCTTGGCTGCGGAGTAGCACTTGACGGAGAGCGAAATATTGCCGGGCCCGCCTGGATAGATGCTCCAACTGCCGTCCTCGTTCTGGTAGCGCATCATCTCCGTGCAGGCTCGCTTGAGCCGGCCAGGATCGCCGCTTTCGAGCAGGGTGTGCAGAAAGATGTAGTCGGCCTCGAGCATTGAGTCGGCCTCGAGCTCGCTGCACCAATAACCATCCGGGTGCTGCAATGAGAAGAGAAAGTCGCGCGCGTTGGCCGTCGCCGCATCGACGTCGGCGAGGTCGGCGTCGATCCGGCCAAACCTGGGCTGGGCAAGATGCGGCTGGGCGAAATTGGGCTGCGCAAAATGGGGGGCCGCGGTGGGCGATTTTGGCTGCTCAGGGGTCATAGAGTCTCGAAAATTCGAACCCTCAACTGAATTGTGGATACCAGTTTGGCTGTTTCAACCATTTGCGCATCGTCATGCTGCGTGCGTGTTTGATGCGCTGCAATTTGAAGCGCCGCAAATTTGGTCAACGGACGGGAACAGGCTCAGCGCCGCCCGCGCTGCCGATGGCCTGCACAATCTCAGGAGGCAAGCCGAAGCGCACATTCTCCGGCATCACTTCAACCTCTTCGACGTTTTCGAAGCCGTTCTGCCGCAGATAGTCGACCACATCTTCAACCAGGATTTCCGGGGCCGAAGCGCCCGCAGTGACTGCCACGTTTTCGACGCCGGCAAGCCATTTGGGATCGATGGCCTGGGAGTTATCAATGAGATACCCGATGGTGCCGAGATTCCGGGAAACCTCGACCAGACGATTGGAGTTGGAACTGTTTGTCGATCCGACGACGAGCACCAGGTCGGCATTATGAGCCACGTTGCGCACGGCCACCTGACGATTCTCCGTGGCGTAGCAGATGTCCTGTGAATGGGGGCCGACGATGTGCGGGAACTTGATTTTGAGCGCGTGAATGATGTCGCGAGCCTCGTCGAGCGAGAGAGTCGTTTGCGTGAGATAGGCGACCCGTTCGGGGTTGGGCAGCTCCAAAGCCTCAACCTCGGCAACGTTTGAAACCACATGGGTTACATCGGGCGCCTCGCCCAGCGTGCCCTCGATTTCGTCGTGGTCGCGATGGCCGATGAGCACCAGAGAGTAGCCCTCCCGGGCAAATTTGACGGCTTCAAAATGGACTTTCGTGACCAGAGGACAGGTGGCGTCGATCACCTTGAGATTGCGGCCTTTGCTGCGTTCCCGAACCGCCGGCGAAACTCCGTGAGCACTGTAAATGACGCGCTGGCCGTCGGGCACATCGTCGATGTCGTGGACGAAGATCGCGCCCTTTTCCGCCAACTCATTCACAACATAGCGGTTATGGACGATCTCGCGGCGCACATAAATGGGCGCGCCGAAGGTCTCAAGGGCGATCTTCACGACGTCGATGGCGCGGACCACGCCGGCACAAAAGCCGCGTGGCTTAAGGAGCAGAACCTTTTTCTTGCCAGAGGAAGCGCCAGCGGAGCCGTGATGGGGAACGGATTCGACGACAGATGTGGTCACATCTCTAAGTATACCAATGGGCGGGTTGAAACGACAGGGCTGGCGGGGTTGGATTCATGGTTCGCTGATTCGTGCTTTCCCCATGTGGCCAGAGGAGAAGGAAGCGGGACATGCGCGGATGGCAGGCCGGGCCGAGCGAGGAGGGGGTCGCACGGCCCAAGAGTGCCAGCACTGGCTGGATTTGAGCCTAGCGGCCGTTCTCGTCTTTGGCTGCCTGTATCAGTCCATCGTTTGCCTGATTGAGATATCTCCCTACTGTATTGATATCGGCGATGACCTTGGCATTGTTTGGATAGGCTTTCTCGGCCTGGGTCGCGGAATTCCATGCCTGGCCAATGGCGCGCTGTGCCGCTTGCAGGTTTGGAAAATTTGCGCCCAGCGTGACCTTCGGGGGAGCCGACGGAGCCACCTGACTCTGGCCAACTAACACGCCTCCGGCAAAGATTGCCGAGGCAGCGATGGAGACGAATACAAACTTGCTTTTTGTCATTAGAAATCCTCCTGGGGCGAGTAGTACAAGAGGCGATGAAGGTCTGGCAAGCAAAAAAGGCGGGAGGAACGGCGATTTCGCGCGCCTCGGTCGAGAGGATCAGGACGCCCGTGCGCTCGCAGCGGAGTAAGCGCCAAACCTTCGAGCATGCGCGATGTCAAACGCCACTCGCTCAGGCGAAGGTGGTTCGCGAGGCGGGGACTCGTTTGCTGCACTGATTTGCCTGCGCAGCCAGGTTCAGAGCCTGCGCGCAGCGGTCAAAGTAGCTCTGTATTCTGATTTGGCCGGGCGGCATACTGTGTTATGAAAAAGATTCTGCTCGGACTCGTGCTCACCTTCTGCCTCGCGGTACCCTATGCGGCGCAGGCGCAGGTTGTCGTGGTCGTCCATCCCCGCCACCATCACCACCACCACCACCACCCACACTTCCAACTCAATCAGTAATCGGTCGAGAATCCCGATCGTCCCACCCTTGCCGCGAATGCTTCCTCGCGGAGAAACGACAGGGATGGGGCGGGGACCGTGGCCGTTGCGGGCTCAACCAAATTGGAGAAGGCTCTCCCGGGCCCCTGACAGAAGCACTGTGAAGGGGCAGGAATGAGCCTGCTCACGTGGTTGCTGGAACTGACTCTGCCGATCTCGCCGAATGGGCGAGAACTCGGCTTAGTGGCGGTTGGCCGCTTCGGCTGCGAGCCGGATCTGCTCTTTTGCCTGCCCGAGCAATTCTTTTGCCCTGGCCGCGTGGCCACCCATATCCCACTCGTTGGCCCCCTGAGCCGCGGTGATGCGGTCGTAGGCCTGGTTGATGAGATCCTGCGCTGCCCTGAGGTTGGGGTGACGGCCACCCTGCGCGACGAGCATGCCGCCGGCAAAACTGGTCACGCAAAGAATGGAGCCCACTACGAACCTGCTTCTTGTCATCGGTAAAACCTCCGGAAGACACGATACAGAGGGCGGCGAAGGGCTGGCAACAGAAAAAATGATGAAAATTCCGGAGGAATTGTACGAGCCCGCCGATCGAGTTATAAGGTCGGCGGTGCATATAAAATGCGTTAGTGTTAGCCTTTACTCAGGCAGGGTTTTCCGTCATGAGTGAGATCATCTTTGAGGTGCGCGAGGACGAGGTGGACGGCGGCTATACGGCTTCCGCCCTCGGGTACGGGATCCATACCCAGGGAAACACCGTGGAAGAGTTGCGCGCAATGGTGAAGGACGCTGTCCGTTGCTACTTCGATGAAAGCATGGAAGCTCCGAAGATCATCCGCCTCCATTTTGTACGCGACGAAGTTCTGGCGTAATGAAGCTGCCCCGCGACATCGACGGGCCGCGGCTGGTCAAGGCGCTCAGCGCATTAGGGTATGAGGTGACCCGGCAAAAGGGCTCACATATCCGCGTGACGACCCAGCGCGACGGCGAGAACCACGAAGTCATCCCGTACCATCACCCCATCAGAACCGGCACTCTCTCCAGCATCCTCAAGCGAATCGCGGCTCACCACAGGATGAGTGTGGACGATCTTCTAAAGATGCTCGATTTATAGATGAGCGATTCCGCTTCCGCTACGACGTCGAGGGGCTTGAGGTGGTGCCGCATTATTGCGGGCTGCGGCGCGAAGAGACTTATCGACGGATTGCATCGGCTCAATCGCCCGTTTTTCCTCAACCCGCCTCGATTTCAACTGTTCCCCTTGGACCACGTCCTTTTGCCTGACAGCTAGAATCAAACCTAGTCATGTCTGAATTCACTCATCTGCATCTGCATACGGAATACTCGCTTCTGGACGGCGCCTGCGACGTAACCAAGCTCATCGATCGAGTGGCGGCGCTCGGGCAGAGCTCCGTCGCCATGACGGACCACGGGAATATCTACGGAGCTGTGCACTTTTTCGATGCGGCCAAGGAAAAGGGCATCAAGCCGATCCTGGGGTGCGAGCTTTACGTGTGCAAGGCGGAGGATCATCGCGCGGAGACCACGAACGACCAGTACAACCACCTGCTGGTGCTGGCCGAAAACGAAGAGGGCTATCAGAACCTGATCCGGCTGACGTCGGAGGCGAGCCTGCATGGGTTTTACCGCAAGCCTCGCGTAAGCAAAAAATACCTGGCGGAACATGCGAAGGGACTGATCTGTTTGTCGGGCTGCCTGAGCGGTGAGTTGTGCGAGGCGCTGGGCAACGAGAAGATCGATGCCGTTGACCGCTATCTGAAGGCCAAAGCGGTGGCGCAGCAATACGAGGACATCTTCGGCAAGGGGAATTTCTTCCTCGAGATTCAGGACCAGGGGCTGGAGGAAGAGAGAAAGATTCGCG
>CAYOVE010000254.1:0-4695 GCA_964407295.1 uncultured Occallatibacter sp. | reverse complement strand
ACTTCCAGACCACTTCCGACTCCGAAATCATCGTCCAGCTCATCGCCCACTCCCACTCGGGCACGCTCGTCGATTGCATTGCCGACTCGCTTTCGCAGGTCGAGGGCGCGTTCTCCATCGTCATGATGACGCGCGACCGTATCTTCGCCGCGCGCGATCCCCGCGGCTTCCGTCCGCTCTCCATGGGCCGCATGAAAACCCCGGAGGGTCATGACTGCATCGTGTTCGCCTCGGAATCCTGCGCCTTCGATCTGCTCCGCGCCGAATTCATTCGCGATGTTCTTCCCGGCGAACTGGTGATGGTCTCCGAGGATGGTGTCACCAGCCGCCAGTATGCGAGCGGCTTCCCGCAGTCGAGTTGCGTATTCGAGCATGTTTACTTTGCGCGTCCTGACTCGCGCATCTTCGGCCGCTGGGTACAGGAGTCGCGCGACGAAATGGGCCGTCAGCTTGCACGCGAATCCGGCGTCCCCGCCGACGTCGTCGTTCCCGTCCCCGACTCCGGCGTGACTGCCGCGCTCGGCTACGCAGAAGAAGCAGGACTTCCCTTCCGCATGGGCCTCATTCGCAATCACTACGTCGGCCGCACATTTATTGAGCCTGAACAGCGCGTCCGCGACTTCGGCGTCCGCCTCAAGCTCAATCCCGTGCACAATCTTCTCGCCGGCAAGCGCGTCGTGCTGATCGACGACTCCATCATTCGCGGGACGACCAGCCGCAAGATCGTCCGCATGGTCCGCGGCGCAGGCGCAACGGAAGTCCATCTCCGTATCAGTTGCCCGCCCACCATCTCGCCCTGCTTCTACGGCGTTGACACTCCGTCGAAACGCGAACTGATCGCCGCGAGCCATTCTGTCGAGCAAATTCGTCAGTTCATCGAGGCCGACTCGCTCGCGTATCTTTCGCTTGAAGGGCTGCTCGGGTCCGTGCGCGACGAACAGAAAACCAGCTACTGTACAGCCTGCTACACCGGCAACTACCCCACCCAGTGGGTCGACGTGGAAGACATTCTCCCGGCTGCGGTAACGACTTAGCGTTTGTCCTCCTTCACCTCAACGCTGATCGCTCGCAACGCCGATGCACCCACATTCTCCAGCGTGTGCGGCGCCAGAGGCGCTGACCAAACCGCGCTTCCCTCCGGGAGTTTTCCGCCGTCGCGACTGTCGGCCACGACTTTTCCCAACGCATCGCGTCGCACAAAATCGCTCCAGCTCATAATGTAGAGGGCGCTCGGCCAACAATGCGTGTGCAGCGGTACCGTGTCTCCCGGCGCCACTCTCGTGTCGAGCACGCGAACAGCTTCATTTTCAAACAGAAGGACGTGATGCTTTGGCGCTGCGATTAACGCATCAAGCTCTTCCGGCCAAATCTGCGGTTTTGGCTTCGCCGGCATTCTTCTTCCTCTACAAGTGGATCTCCGTTAGCGGTTTCGAGTGCGCCGCTTTCAATCCGCCAGCCCCTCACACCGCTTCTTCCGCCAACTCCACTCCAGCTCCCACTGGCCGCCGCGCCAGGTTTCGCGTCAACAGGAACATCGTTCCCGCCGCCAGCAGGCACGGCAACACCAGCCCTCTTAATCCCGCGGTGTAACTCCCCGTGTAGTCCTTCATCACGCCCATCCAGTAAGGTCCTACAAACCCGGCGAACATAGTGATCGTATTCATGGCTGCAATACCCGCGGCCGCCGCGCGCCCGGCCAGGAACTCTGTCGGCACGGCTACCCCCGGCCCGAGCATCGACATGAACGCAATGAAACTGGCCGCCAAGGCAGCCACCAGAATCCACGGCTCCCTCACATAACTCGCAATCAAAAAGCCGGCCGCCATCACCACGCAGGGAACAATGCAATGCATCGCCCGTTCGCGTTTGCGATCGGAGTGCGCGCCGTTCACGAGCATCCCCGCCGCCCCCGCCAATCCAAAGCAAGCCACCAGGAAGCCAACATTCCTCACGCTCCATCCTGTGGCGCCCTGCAAAATCGCAGGTTGCGAGAAACCGTAAGCGTAGCTCGCCGTCAGTGCGAAGAAGAAGTACGCCCCGATCATCCATACCTTCGGCTCAAGCAGCGCCTTCATCACGCCGGCACTGTGCCCCAGGTGTGCCTTCTCGCCGTCGGCCTTCAGTTGGCCTTGCAGCCACGCCTTTTCGTCTGTCGTCAGCCACGCCGCCTTGGCTGGATTGTCCGGAAGCATCTTCAGGATCACCAGGCTAAATGCCGCCGCCGGCAGTCCCTCCAGCAAAAAAAGCCATTGCCAACCTGAAAGCCCCATCTTTCCGCCCAGTCCCAGCAACCATCCCGCCACCGAACCCATCACGACTGAACTTAGTGGCAGCGAAACATAAAACCGGCTCACCGCCCGCGCTCTTACCTTTGCCGGAAACCACAATGTCAGGTAATAAACCACTCCAGGAAAGAACCCGGCCTCAGCCATGCCCAGCAGGAATCGCAATACGTTGAACTCGAGCGGCGTGCGCACAAACAGCATCGCCGCCGCCAGCAGTCCCCATGTGAACATGATTCGCGCCAGCCAGCGCTTGGCGCCGAAGCGCAGCAGCATCAGATTCGACGGCACCTCGCACAGGGCATATCCGATAAAAAATAGTCCTGCCCCAAACCCATAGACCGATGCGCTGAAGTGCAGATCGCGATTCATCTGCAGCGACGCAAAGCTGATGTTGATGCGGTCCATGTAGGCGAGGCCATAGCCGACCGCGATCACCGGAAGCAGGCGCAGGCTCGCCTTGCGCTGCGCCGATTCGCCGATCTTCTTCAGGCGCGCCGCCTCATCCACCGGCGCTTCCGCCGTCCGATACAACTTGTGCGCGGAACCGGCAGCGGCCATGGGCGCTCACCTCGTGCGAATCGCAGTTTTCAGCAAGAAAAATGGGGAATGAAGAATGGGAAACCGTGAGCACAATGTACCACAGTGTGCGGCGAGCACCCCTCAGCACACGCATCAACAAGCTAGCGGCTAGAAGCTGCCTCAATAATCCTGAACTCCCCGCTGCAGTGCATCATGCTCATCAGATAGAGTAGCCCGTCATAGTACCGCGACTCGCCGCTCGGCACCGGCTCATTCCACAGCGCATCCACAAACGCCTTCGCCGTAGGCCCATCGGTTGCGGCCAGGCTGCCTACCGCCGTGGTTGAAATCGGCCCTGAAGGGTGATTACTGCCCAGCGGTTTCCCGTCAAGCGTGTACCGGTCCACGATTTTGTCGATCCCCTGCGCGTAGAAGAATTTCTGAATGCGATCGCTCAGCACTGTCTCGCGCGGATCTTTCTTCCACCACGAGTAATCCACGCTCCAATTGCTTACGCTGCGCCACGAGTCGGCCATGAATGGCACCGGCGTCCCATCGCGCCCCACCACCGGAGTTCCGTCGAAATTACTGCGGTCCGGCGTCAGCCCCGTCTCCGGCCCCGTCACGCGATTGAAAAAGTCGCGGCTCACGTCCGCGGCCGTCGCCCAGAACACGCGATCCTCCACCGGGCCCCACCGCGCCCACAACTCATAGAACGCCGGCAGATGATATGACGCATCCGTCACGCCATCTGGCCAGTTCGGCACGAACTTGATCATCTTGTGCGCTTCGTCCACCATCGGCCCAATCGTTTCCTTCTGCGGCCCTCCGCGCATAAGCCGGAAATAAGCCGGCGGCCACGGCCGTCCTGCAGCCTTCGCCTCCGCCTCCATCCGGTGTGTGTTGGGGCTCGGCCACGGATGATCCGGCTCAACAAACGGCGGATCGTCGGGATGAATCCGGAATGGCCCCGTCCCCGTCAGCACCGGATGATGACGCATGCCGCGCAGAATCTTGTCCGCCTCCGCCTGGTAGTTATAGATGCCTTTTCCGTTACCCCAGCGGTGTGCGGCAAAATAAAGCGCCATCGTGAAGTACTCTTCTCCATCCGGCGCCGCCCCCGTCGATCGCGGCGTTCCATCCGTGTTCATCGACCACGCAAAGTACCCCACCGACGGATCCTTCGGGTCGGTGATCAACATATACGTGTGCGCCCAGTTCCAGATCGCGTTGAACTCGCGCTTCTTGCCGAGTTCCACGCAAATCATCATGCCGTAGCTCATACCCTCGGTGCGCGCGTCATTGTTGGCCCAGTCCGTCACGTAAGCCAGCGTGCCGTTCCCGTTGGCTCCGGTCTCAAAGTAGACTCGCTCCTCCTGCCCGTCGCCATGAAACAGTTGCTGAAACGCTTTCTCGATTTTGGCGTGCGTCTCGGCCGGCGTGTGCCCCTGCTCTTGAAACAAGTCGCGATAGTGGCCCGTCTTGTATGCGCCCTCGCCATCTCCCGGGAAGCGCTCGAACTTGCCGAGCGGCGCGTTCTCGTGCGGCGCAGGCATCATCCAACCCGGCATGGCCGGAGGCGCCTGCGTGGGAGCCGCCGCCGGAACCTGCGCCGGTGCGGCCGCCGGTGTGGGATTTGCGGCCCCGCCCGCTGCCTGGGCCCGCAACGCTCCAGCCGCCAAAACCAAGACTGCAGCCGCAACCCCGCAAACCTGAATCCGTGCTTTCATCTCGATCCCTTTCCTCTCAGACGCAATCGACCACAATCCACCCTACGATGATAAGGGTCCACCTGCAACGCAAGGCCGGCCGGCCATCATCGAGAATCCCCTGATACCTGTGTATTCAGTCACAGGACGTTCACACTCTCGCTGTGATAGCATCCGTCTTT
>CAYOVE010000253.1:0-4760 GCA_964407295.1 uncultured Occallatibacter sp. | reverse complement strand
TGATGTACTGCGTGTGCCGGTGATGGCCCTGGTGGTTGATGAACTTTCCGGTGTCACGGAGCATAGCGGCGGCAGCGAGCCAGCTCTCGTATTCGAGTGGGAGCGCGTGCATCGACTTGAGCTCGCGAAAAAGCTGTACGGTGTGGGCGCGCACCGGGTCGGCCTGGCGCGGATCGACGCCGTAGCGGCGCGCCGTTGAAAGCACGCTCTCCCAGCGCTCATGCTCGAACTCGCGATGAGCCTTGGCGCGAGCATCCTGCTCGGCGAGCATCTGCGCCAGAATTCCGTCGCGTAAACCGAGCGGCGAGTAGCGAAAGCCTTTCAGCGTGAAGCTCTCGAGGATTTCAGAGTAGACCTCGGCACCGGCGACGATAATCTCAGCGCGCCGCGGGCCGATGCCGGGCACAGCTTCACGCTGAGGGAGTGACATCTTGGCCAGCTTGCCGGCGAGTTTGCGCACCGCGCGCGCAGGCACCATTCCGGCCAGGATGGCGGAGCGGTCTTCAGCACGGTCAGAACCGGATTTGGCGCCGATCTTTCCTGCTTTTTTGGCGCCGGGCTTGCCATTCTTTGTTCCCTGGGCGTAAGCCGCTGAGAGCGCCGCGGCTGTGCCTGAAGTGGCAATGACCAGAGGCGCGCGACCAGGCTGAATTCTGCGATGAGCGCGACGAAGCTCGCGCGCAATCAACTGTCGCATGCGCACCAGGCCATCGCGCGGAGCGGGATCGTCGGAGAGAAACTGCTCGGTTAGACGTACTGCGCCGAGCGGCAGACTGACCGTCTCCTTGATGTGCTTGTGCTCAGAGAACGTGACTTCGCAGCTTCCGCCACCCAGGTCGAGCAGAAGGACGCGACCACCGGCTCCTGGCTCGGCACCCATGACGCCGAGATGAATCAACCGGCCTTCTTCAAGACCGGAGATGATCTCCATGTTCCAGCCGGTCTCAGCCTTCACCCAGGCCTGAAAGGCGGCAGAGTTGCGCGCGTCGCGCATAGCCGCAGTGGCCACCACGCGAATGCGGTCAACGCCGTGAGCCTGCACCGAGCGCTGAAAGCGCTTGAGCGCACGCAAAGTGGCTGCCATGGCTTCAGGTGAGATGAGGCCCGTGTCAAAGACGCTGCCGCCAAGGCGCGTAACCTCGCGATCTTCGGCAAGTGTCTTGAGCCGGTGCGCGTGGACGCGGGCGATCTTGAGCCTGCAGGAGTTGGAACCGATGTCGATGGCGGCAAAGGTGGGCATTTTTTGCGACGCGCTCCCGGGAAAGAATCGACCCATCGCCAAGATACACGAAGGCGGTGAGTGGAAAGTGACGCGGGTTCCACAGGAGGCAACAGCAGGATCGGGTCGAGGGATCGAAAGAATCCGGCGCTAAGGTTTGATGATAGTGGCGATGAGTGCGGCGAGTCCGTTCCAGGCGATCTGGATGCCGATGCAAAGCAGAATGAAAGCGATGACGCGCAGGATTCCGTGGGCCGTGGAGGGCGGGATGACCTTGGTGATCTTAGGGGCGTAGGCGTAGCAGAAATAGACCAGCACGCTGAGAACGACGATGGCGAGAAATACGCCGAGGTGGGCCAGGACGTTGTGGGTCAGGTTCTTGTCTGAGATATGCGCGGTGACGGTGAGCAACGCAACGAGCGTGCCGGGCCCCGAGGTGATTGGAAAGGTGAAGGGATAGAAGACGCCCTCTTCGAGATGGCTGGTGTCGGGCTCATCGGCCTTTCCCGTCTCTTCCTGTCTCTTGCGGGAATCGGCGCCGGCGCTGCGCTCGTTCAGGACCGCCCATCCCATGGCGGCGACGACGATGCCGCCGGAGAGCTGGACGATGGGCAGGGAGATGCCGAAGAAGCTGAGGATGATTCCGCCCGCGACCTCGAAAATGCCAAGAAAGACAATGTTGTTGATGGCAATGCGCCAGGCAAGCGAACGGAGAACTTTGGGCGGTGCATCGCCGACCAGCCCGAGAAAGACCAGCGCAGACCCAAGAGGGTTGATCAGAGGCAGCAGCACGCTGAACGCAACGAGAAAGACTTTCCAAACCGGCAAGGGGTTCTCCCTTGGTGATGTTAAAGCCTTGGCCGAGAGATTCAGGATGTGAAGATTTCGTTCGATCGCGTGGTCACGAAGCCTGGATGGGACCGCGTGGATACCGACACGTGGCCGATGCGGAAGGGAATAAATGACAAAGGTAGCAGCCCCCTTACCGGATAGTTGTATTTGGCAAATCGATTTAGGGATAGGGGATGGACGGGATTTTGGAATACCGTGTGCTCAGAACTCAAACTATGCCGTAACGGGTCACGATGAAGTTTTTCAAGCGATTTCCTGCGATTCCGGGCACGCTGATTGCACTTGCGGCGATGCTGCTGGGAAGCATGATCACTATTGTGCTGATCGCCTCGATGCCGGTCCATGCGCCGGCGACGCGCGTATCTCTCTTTTCGCGTCCGGGAGTTGCAGCGATTGGGCTCACTTTGCTGCTGTTGGGTTTGGTGGCCGGTCTGCTGGTCCTGCGCGAACTGGCGGACCGGGAGTTCAGCACAGACCGCGACTTTCTGAACGCATTTCTTGAACACATCCCTGACCACGTGTATTTCAAGGACCGGCACAGCCGCTTTCTGCGAGTCAACCGGGCGCTGGCCAACAGCTTTGGATTGAGCGATCCGGGGGAGGCTACGGCAAAGACGGATTCCGACATGTTCACGCCGGAACATGCCGGCCGCGCCCTTGAGGACGAGCAGAAAATCATTGAAACGGGCCGCGGAATTACGGGGATGGAAGAGAAGGAAACCTGGCCTGATGGACATGAGTCGTGGGTGCTGACGACGAAGGTTCCGCTGAAGGACCGGCGCGGCCGGATCCTGGGCACAATGGGAATCTCGCGCGACATTACCGACCGGAAACAGGCGGAGTTGCGCATCCGGTACATGGCGCTTCACGATGCTTTGACGGGGCTGCCGAACCGCTCGCTTCTGGAGGATTTGCTGGCTCATGCGATTGCGCTGGCGGCCCGGAATGGGAAGCGAGTCGCGGTGCTGATGCTGGATCTGGACCGCTTCAAGAGCGTGAACGATTCTTTCGGGCATCATATCGGTGACCGTCTACTTGAGGCCGTGGCGGTGCGATTGAGAAATTGCCTGCGCGAGAGCGACATTGTGGCGCGGCTCGGCGGAGACGAATTTGTGATCGGGCTGCCGCTGGTTGAGAAGGATCAGGATATCGAGCAGGTGGCGCGCAAAGTGCTAAGCACATTGAGCGCGTCGTTCGATATTGAAGGACACGGAGTTCGCATCGGCGCGAGCATCGGCATTTGCGAATATCCTTCCGACGGCGAGAACCCGAGGGACCTGCTGCAAGCCGCGGACACCGCGATGTACGAGGCGAAGAACAGCGGGCGCGGCAACTATTCCTTCTTCACGGCCGAGCTTACCGACGCCACGCGACGCCGCCAGAAGCTGGAGTTCGACTTGCAGCACGCATTGGCTCGCGACGAGTTTATGCTGTACTACCAACCGCTGGTGGCAACGGAAACGGGCGGCATTACCGGCGTGGAGGCGTTGCTGCGCTGGCGTCATCCGGAGCAGGGGATGATCTTCCCCAACCAGTTCGTTCCGCAGTTGGAAGAGCTCGGCTTGATGACCGACGTAGGAAATTGGGTGCTCAGAACGGCATGTGCGCAAAACGCCGCGTGGCAGAAGGCGGGACTTCCGCCCGTTCGCATGATGGTGAATATGTCATCGACGCAGTTCTACCGGAGTCATATTGCGAGCAGCGTAAGAAGGGCGCTTGCGGAATCGGGTCTGGACCCGAAATGGCTGGAGCTCGAGCTGACGGAATCGCTGATGCTGGATGACTCGGAGACAACAATCAAAATCATGCGCGCGCTGAAGCGGCTGGGTGTGAGCCTGTCGCTCGACGATTTTGGCACTGGCTGGTCCTCCCTGTCGTATCTAAGGCGGTTCCCCATCGACCGCATCAAAATCGATCGATCGTTCCTGCGCGACATTGCGTCGGAGCCGACCGCGGAAGCCGTGGTGCGAAGCATCATGAACCTGGGCCGCGATCTTGGCTTGGCGTGCGTGGCCGAGGGCGTGGAAACATCAGAGCAGCTCAACTACTTCAGGAAGCAAAAATGCGAAGAGGTGCAAGGGTTCCTTTACAGCCCCGCACTGCCTGAAGCCGACTGCCGCATACTGCTTCGCGCAGGAAGGCTGAGCATTCCGGAAACTCACCGGATTCCATACGCCAACACAAAGAGAACCTCGCAACTCACAATCCCCGCGGCATGACGCGGCCACAGGTCGATCCTGACTCTACAAGGAAAGACTGAGCGAAGCGGATCGCTGACTCGGCGCGGGCAGGAAGAACGCCCAGCCAAGGCGCTTGTGCGCCTTGCACTGTGAAACGCCAGAGAAACGCGGCTGCTATTCTGATATGGATACGACGGAATAGCCATTGGGTTTCAAGGAACGTGGGTATTTTTCCCTCGGGCCGAAGCCTTTTTCCTCTTCGCAGCTGGATTGCCGCGCTCTGATATTGGCGCGCGGCAGAGAACTGGCTGACGCAACACGCGGGACCAAGATGACAATGATGAATTCGACAAGGACAATCGATCGCCCGCGGACCGCTCTCTCGACGCGCACGGTGTGGCTGGTCTTTGCAGTGCTCTGGGCCGCGATTTACTTTGCCTCGTTGTTCTCTCCTCCGCTGCTGGACGACGTGGATGCTTCGCACGCGCAGGCGGCGCAGCACATGGCCG
>CAYOVE010000252.1:0-4841 GCA_964407295.1 uncultured Occallatibacter sp. | reverse complement strand
TCAATACGCTCGAGCTTTTCTCGCTGCTGGCCAACATCGGCGACGCCAAGTCGCTTGTGATTCACCCCGCCTCCACCACGCATCAGCAGCTCTCGGCTGAAGAGCAGGCGGCCACGGGCGTGACGCCGGAGCTGGTGCGGCTTTCCGTCGGCATTGAAGACATTCGCGACATTCTCGCCGATCTCGATCAGGCAATAGAGGCTGCCAACGGCCATAAGTTTGCGGGCGCAACCCGGGCCGTTGCGGCAAAATAAGAAAGACAGCTTCTAGCCTCTAGCTTCCAGCTAGGAGCTAGAAGCTAGGAGCCAGAAGCTGACCATGACCGATAGTTACAGCCGCAGCGGCGCTTCGCCGCCGCTCTCAAAAACCGTGGAGCCTACCTACGAAGGCGACTTCGTGCTGGACGGCTCGTTGCCGCTCGAGTGCGGCCGCTCCCTCATCTGTCCCACGCTGCATTACGCCGTCTACGGCCGGCTGAATGCGGCGAAAGACAATGCCGTTCTGGTTTGCCACGCGCTCTCGGGCTCGGCTCTGGTCGGCTCCTGGTGGCCCGAAATCTTTGCTCCCGGCGCAGTCCTCTCGCTGGAGCACGACTTCGTCATCTGCATCAACATGCTGGGCTCCTGTTACGGCTCCACGGGGCCCGGGTCGGTCAATCCCGAAACAGGCGAAATCTACGGGCCGGATTTTCCTCTGGTCGGCGTTAGCGACAACGTCCGTGCGCAGGCACGCCTGCTCGATTCGCTCGGTATCCGGCGTCTCCGCCTTGTTCTTGGCGGTTCGATCGGCGGCATGCAGGCGCTGGACTGGACCATCCTCCATCCCGATCGCGTTGAGCGCGCGCTCATCATCGGCGTCACGCCGCTCTCCGCCATGGGGCTGGCCCTCAATCATCTTCAGCGCCAGGCCATCCAGCACGATCCGGAGTGGGCCGCTGGCCGCTATCTGCCGCAACGCCCGCCGCGGAACGGCCTGGCACTGGCGCGGAAGATCGCCATGATCAGCTATAAATCCGCGCCCCTGTTCGACGAGCGCTTCGGCCGCAATCCCAATCGCAGCGGCGAGGATCCCTGGGCAGCAAATGGCCACGGAAGCGGGCTCATCGGCGAGCGTTTTGACATCGCCGGCTATCTCGACTTGCAGGGCAGCCGCTTTGTTGAGCGCTTTGACGCCAACGCTTATCTCGCCATCCTGCGGGCTATGGACACCTGGGATCCTCTGCGCGGTTACGCCTCGCCAGAAGAAGCCTTCGGCCGCATCAAGGCGCGCCTCAGCTTCATCGGCATCAACTCTGACTGGCTGTTTCCCGCCGAAGATGTGCGCCGCTTTGCGCAATCCATTCGCGCGGCAGGCGCCCAGGCCGACTACCGCGAAATGGAGAGCGCCCACGGCCACGACGCCTTTCTCGCCGAGCAGGTCGAACTCGTCCGCCTGCTCCAATAGTCCATTCCTTAACCCGGAATCACGACCCTCGCGCGCAATTTTGCGCCATGCCCGGTGACCCCGGTTACCACCGTGCTGCGCAGTTCGCGACCGCCCTCGCGCTTTGCTTGTCACGGGCATGTTGGCTTCTTATAATCCTCGCAAGAAGCAACGGCTGTCGTGGTATCTTTATAACCGTTGCCACGACACTCCACCGCCGCCCAGAATAGTTGCCCTTCGCTGGCGAAAGAGTGATTCTCGATTTCCATTTCGGCATTTCCCAGGAGCACTGCATGAACAAGTTAGTCTTTGCATCTGCGATGGCATTGGCAAGCATGAGCCTTGTTTCCACGCCAGCACTGCGAGCTCAGGATTCCGGCCAAATCAGCCTTCCACCGGATCAATTCAACTCCTATCAAAACGCCATGACGCAGACCGACCCCGGCCAAAAGGCCGCGGCCCTCGAGGGTTTTCTGCAGGCCTATCCGCAGAGCCCGGTCAAACCCACGGTTCTCGATAACCTCATCGACGTCTATAACCAGCTGAACCAGCCGGCGAAGGCGATTGATGCGGCGACCCGCCTGCTGCAGGTCGACCCCAACAACATGAAGGCCATCTTCGCCTCTGTCTATTTGAAGAAGCAACTTTGCGGCCAAAACCTCGACGCCTCCGGCGTGGCCACCGATCCGCAGACTTGCGACGATGCGGCGATCCTGGCGCAGAAGGGCCTTACGGCTCCCAAGCCGGCCAGCATGTCTGCAGACGACTGGGCTAAGTTGACGTCGGCTGCCTACCCCGCTTTCCACTCCGCGATCGCCTTTGACGATGCGGTTTCAAAGAAGGACTTCTCAGGCGCCATCAAGGAATACACCGCGGAGTTGATGCTTTATCCGCCCGCTGCGTGTACCCAGCCGGGTCCATGCCTTGCGGATACATTGCAGCTCGCCCAGGCCTACGCAAAGCCGAGTCCAAGCAAAGATGAAGTGAAGGCCGTCTG
Source organism: uncultured Occallatibacter sp. (assembly GCA_964407295.1). Classification (GTDB taxonomy): domain Bacteria; phylum Acidobacteriota; class Terriglobia; order Terriglobales; family Acidobacteriaceae; genus Telmatobacter. The sequence goes on along the minus strand of CAYOVE010000252.1, from coordinate 2,422 downwards.
GTTCTACGCGCGCGCCTGGGACTTCGCGCCCGCGGCATACAAGGCGCAGATTGAGCCACAGCTCGACTATTGGTACAAGCGCTTTCACGGCACGCTCGATGGCGATGCCGCCATCACCCAGCAGATTGACGCCGTCAAGACGCAGGCGCAGGCCACGCTCTTTCCGCCCGACGGCTTCGCGATCGCGCCAGCTCCAACACCGGCGGACCTGGCTCATCACGCCTATACCAGCGGCGATCCAAAGGCGCTCAGCCTCGAAGACAAGGAGTACATCCTGGCCAACGGGTCGGACGCGGACGCCACCGGCCTATGGGCGCTGCTGAAAGGCCAGCCGACACCGGTTCCGGGAATCGTCATCGCCGATCCTGCTTCGGAGCTGCATATCAGCGTCACGACTACAGCATCGGTCAAGCCGAAGGATTACGTGGTCAAGCTCACGAATCCGGTTGCTTGCAACGCAGTTCCGGCGCCGCCCTCTGAGCTTAAGATCGCCGACGCTCAGGCCTACATACTGGCCAACGGCGTTAAGGCTGACACCGACGCCATGGGTGACGCGCTAACCGACACGCCCGCGCACATCCACAAGATCGTGATCGACCCCTCGGTTGGCACGCTCAACGTGGCTGTGACGCAGGACGCCAAGGACGCGCACACCGCGGACTTCACCGTCAACCTCAAGGACCCGCTCTCCTGCAAAGACGCTCCGGCTTCCAGCTCCGCGCTCGGACTGCAGCCCGCAACTGAGTTGGATGGCACTTACGACACCTACACGCACACCGCTGCAGCCGGAACAACGGGCGCGTCCGCGCAAATCGTGCTGACCGACGGATTTCTGCAGCCGGAGAAGAAAGCCGGCGCGGTGCACCACACGGCTCCAAAGCCTTCACCTGCGCACCACGCGCAATAACCCTCGCTCGCCGGTCTCGCACCGGCGAATGCAGGCCCTGCAACAGAGCTTCTGGGATGATGAAGGGCAGACCGCTTCAGCGGCCTGCCCTTTTTGTTTTCGGATATCATCCTGTGCAGTCACGCGAAGCGTGACGAGTCGAAGGATCAGCGGTTGCTCTTCGTCCGCTTTGGGCTTTCAGGTGGGATCCGGTTTTCGATCTTAAATTCACTGGGTGCCGAACCACGAACCACTAAGAACTGCGAATTGTCTCACTCGCCCAGCATGACCCTCTGAATGGCCGAAGCGCGTCCCGTGGCCGGGTCGCAGGTGACCACTACGCCGCACATTTTGGGGTTCCCTTTCGCCGCTTCGAACTTGCCCGGCATTGCGGTGAGGAATTTGTGCAGGACGAGATCCTTTTCGACGCCGATGATGCTGTCGTACGGCCCGCTCATGCCTACGTCGGTCTGGTAAGCCGTTCCATGCGGCAGAATGCGCTCATCGGCGGTCGGCACATGCGTGTGCGTGCCCAGAACCGCAGTCACGCGCCCGTCGAGATACCAGCCCATCGCGCACTTTTCGCTGGTGGCTTCGGCGTGGAAATCGACGACGATCACTTTGGCACGGATCGAGCCGAGCAGGGAATCCGCGGTGCGGAACGGATCGTCGATCGCCGTCATGAAGACGCGGCCTTGCAGTTGCAGCACAGCGAAGTCAACGCCGCCGGCGGTCTTTCCTTCATAGAATCCGTAACCCGGGACGGCGGGCGGAAAATTCGCCGGCCTGATCACCCGCCGCGGGCGGTCGTGCGTGTACGGCGCAGCAGAGTTCATGTAGTCGACGAGTTCCTTCTTGTCCCACACGTGGTTGCCGGTGGTGAGCACGTCGGCGCCAAGGTCGAAGACCTCTTCGGCCAATCCGGGCGTCACGCCGAAGCCGCCCGCAGCGTTCTCGACGTTGACAATGGTCAGGTCGACCTTGTGCGACGCGCGCACGTGGCCAATGTGCTCGCGCACGATGCGGCGCCCCGCACTGCCGAAGATGTCGCCGATGAAGAGAATGTTCAAAAAAACAGCTCCTAGCTGCTAGCTTCTAGCTCCTAGCCAATCAAACGGAGTTCGCGGCGCCCGCAGAGTGGGTGGAGTTAGCTTGCGGCTCCCGGTTTTTCGGTTCCTTGGTCCCTCGGTCCCTCGTTCCCTGTCTTTCTCATCAATGGAAAGAGAATCACGTCTCGTATCGATTTCGATCCGGTCAGCAGCATCACCAGCCGGTCGATGCCGATGCCTTCGCCACCCGTTGGGGGCAGCCCATAAGCAAGCGCACGCACGTAGTCCTCGTCCATCTGGTGCGCTTCGTCGTCGCCGGCGGCGCGCTGGGCGAGCTGGTCGTCGAAGCGCTTGTGCTGCTCGACCGGATCGTTGAGCTCGCTGAAGGCGTTGCCGAGCTCGAACCCTCCGGCAAAGATTTCGAAGCGCTCCACGTGGTCGGGGACGTCGGGCTTTTGCTTTGAGAGTGGAGAGACGACGGTCGGGT
>CAYOVE010000251.1:0-4903 GCA_964407295.1 uncultured Occallatibacter sp. | reverse complement strand
GCAGCATCTCGCGCCAAGATGGTGAATGAGCGGCGGCCGAACGCCAAGCGTCAGGCGCCTGAAGGCCTGAACGAGAACTATGCGCGCGAGCTGATGGAACTGCACACTGTGGGCGTGAACAGCGGCTACACGCAAGCCGACGTGACGCAGGTGGCGCGCGTGCTCACGGGCTGGACCGTGGACCGTCCGCAGTTCGGCGGCGATTTTCAGTTCAACGAGAACCGGCATGAGCCCGGCACGAAGAAAGTGATGGGCGCCAAGATCAAGGAGCACGGCGAGTTGGAGGGCCGCGAGCTGCTGCACATGCTGGCCATGCGGCCCGCGACAGCTCAGTTCATCTCTCGCCAGCTCGCCATCCGGTTTGTGAGCGACGATCCTCCGCAGACGCTGGTCGACCGAATGGCAAAGTCGTACCTCGCCAGCGGCGGCGACATTCCCTCGGTGCTGAAAACTCTGTTCCGCTCGCCCGAGTTCTGGTCCGCCAGCGATGGCAGCGTCAAGGTGAAGACGCCGCTCGAGTATGTCGTCAGCGCGGTGCGTGCAAGCAACGCGAACGTGACCAACTATGAGCCGCTGGTGAATGCTCTGAAACAAATGGGAATGCCGCTCTACGGCTGCATTCCGCCGGTCGGCTACAAATGGGATGAGGCCGATTGGGTCAGCACCGGCGCGCTCGTCGACCGCATGAACTTTGCGTTGTCGCTGGCCGCAAATCGATTCCCGGGAATTACCGTTGGGTGGGCGCCGGAGATGGACATGAGCGCTCTCGACGACAATGCGCCCGCGATGCAGGTGGTGCCGACGCCGGAGACAGAAGAAGCGCGCTTGGAGCAAATCCTGCTGCCGGGCGGAGTGAGCGACGCCACGCGCGCAGCGGCGCTTAAGGAATTTGAAGCGCAGAACGGTCAGAATGCATTGATGGCGACACCGGTTGCGGCACCGCGCAGAGCGAATCGCGCGCCAGCCGATGCCTACGAGCGGGAAGATCAGTTGCTGGCGGGATTGCTTCTGGGCTCGCCCGAGTTTCAGAGAAGATAGCGCGCCGAGCTGTCAGCCATCAGCTTTCAGCTCTCAGCGTGGAGGCGGAAGAATAGGGTTTCGAAAGAACGCGGGTGGATCGAAGGATAGCGACATTCGGATTGAATGAGAAATCAAGCTGACGGCTGAAAGCTGACGGCTGAGGAGATGCAAATGAACCGGCGATTCTTTCTGCACCGCGGCGCATTGGCTGTGGCCGGCACAACGGCGATGCCGAATTTCCTTGTGCGCAGCGTTTTGGCGCAGACGGCTGGAGCTAATCTCGGCGGGAATGGCCAGCGGCTGGTCGTTATCTTCCAGCGCGGCGCCGCGGACGGGCTCAACGTCGTGGTTCCCTACCGCGAGAAGAATTACTACAAGATGCGGCCCAGCATCGCGATTCCCGAGAATCAGGTTCTCGATCTGGATGGGTTCTTCGGCCTGCATCCCTCGCTCACCGCGTTCAAGCCGCTCTACGATCAGGGACATCTGGCGATTGTGCACGCCTGCGGATCGCCGGATATGAGCCGCTCGCACTTTGACGCGCAGGACTATATGGAATCGGGTACGCCCGGAGTCAAGAACACTGAGGATGGCTGGTTGAACCGCGCATTGCAGGCGGAAGACACCTATCTCGCCGCGTGCAATTGCGGCCGTCACAATCAGGAGCACACGGCCTTTCGCGCGCTGGCACTGGGCGCCGAGGTGCCGCGCACGCTCGATGGAAAGATTCCTGCCATCGCCATCGGCAACGTGAACAACTTTACCGTGGCCGGTCGCGGGCCCGCGCCTTCGCCAGCTGCGAGCGCTTTTGAGGCCATGTATGCCGATTCCGGCGACCGCATCTTTCACGCGGCCGGCGATGAAACATTTGAAGCGGTGAAGATGCTCAAGGCCGCGAACCCCGCGCAGTACACTCCGGCGATGGGTGTGAACTATCCCAACACCGACTTCGGCAACAACATGCGTCAGATTGCGCAACTGCTGAAGGCCAACCTCGGCGTTGAGGCTGCCTTTACCGATGTGACCGGATGGGACACGCATCAGAACCAGGGCGGCGTGAACGGACAGCTCGCCAATCGGCTCACCGATTTCTCAGGCAGCATCGCGGCCTTCTGGCGCGATTTGGGCGACGGCGGAGCTAATGTGACGCTGGTGACGATGTCGGAGTTCGGCCGCACCGCGCGCGAGAACGGAACCGGCGGCACCGATCACGGGCACGCCAACGCAATGTTTGTGCTGGGCGGGCAGGTAAAGGGCGGAAAAGTGTACGGCAAGTGGCCGGGCCTCGACGATGGACAGCTCAACGAAGGCCGCGACCTGGCATTGACGACCGATTACCGCCAGGTGCTGGGCGAAGTGGTGACGCGGACGCTCGGCGCTGAAAATCTCGAGACAGTCTTCCCCGGAGCGCAACTGAGCCGTGCGGGATTCCTGAAACTGGTCTGAAGCCGACCCACTTGATGGCGGGGAGCCTACTATGGCATGCTGCCCGCCGCATGATTTACCCTGAAGTTCGGAATGAACATTCGTCGCACGCTTCTCCTCTCATCCCTGGCAGTCGCTTTTGTCGCCGCTGCGGGCTTTATCGTCTTCGCCAAACAGGCCACATCATCCGGGGGCGCACCCCCGACCCCATCTACGAGTCAAGACGTTCCCGACGCGCCGCAGGCGACGCCCGAGGCCACGACGGTTCCCAACGGACCCTCCGTGGTGATGGATACGTCGATGGGCCGGATCACCTGCCAGTTCTACCAGAAGCAGGCGCCCAACGCCGTAGCCAACTTCATTGGATTGGCGGAAGGCACGAAGGACTGGACCGATCCCGCGACGAAAAAAGTCGTGCGCCACAAGCCGTACTACGACGGCACGATCTTTCATCGCGTGATTCCGGAGTTCATGATTCAAGGCGGCGATCCCACAGGCTCGGGATTTGGCAATGCCGGCTATCTTTTCGACGACGAGTTCGATCCCGGTTTGAATTTCGACCGTCCGGGACGCCTGGCCATGGCAAACAGCGGATCAAATACGAATGGCAGCCAGTTCTTTATCACCGAGCAGGCGACGGATTTTCTCGATCAGCATTACACGCTCTTCGGCCAATGCGACGACGCCAGCGTTGCCGTTGTGAAGGCCATTGCGCGCGTGCCGCGCGATGCGAACGACAGGCCGCTCTCGCCGGTCGTGCTTAAGAAAGTGACGATTGTTCCCGAAGGTCAACCAATTCCACCGCCGGCGCCGTAAAACGGCGATCAGTTTTCAGCTGTCAGTGATCAGAAACAGAAAATCACAGGAGAATTCATGGCATTAGCACCAGGAACGTACGCCGTCTTCACAACCACTGAAGGCAAGATCACCGTTCGGCTTTTTGAGGCCGAAGCCCCCATCACCGTCAAAAACTTTATCGAACTGGCCGAAGGCGCCAAAGAGTGGTCGCATCCGGTTACGCGCGCCAAGTCCAAAGACAAGCTCTACCACGGCACGATCTTTCACCGCGTGATTCCCGACTTCATGATTCAGGGCGGCGATCCTGCGGGCACAGGAATGGGCGGGCCCGGATATCGCTTTGAGGACGAAACCCGTGGATCGGCGCACAAGTTCGACAAGCCAGGCAAGCTGGCCATGGCGAACGCGGGACCGAATACGAATGGCAGCCAGTTCTTCATCACGGTGGCGGCAACGCCTTGGCTCACCGGCAATCACACCATATTCGGCGAGGTCGTCGAAGGCCAGGACATCGTGACAAAAATCTCAAAGGTGCCGCGCAATGCGCAGGACAAGCCGCACAAGCCGGTGGTGCTTGAGTCAGTGACGATCGAGCGCGTGGCCTGAGAATACCGTCTTAAGAACAAGGCCTCTTGCTCCGGCGAGGGGCCTTTCCTTTTGCGCCGGATAGGATTGCCGCGGCTCACGTATGATTTTGGATATGAGCGGCCAAGGCATCGTCGACATCCCCAGCCATCATCCGGTCGATGAGACCGTCGACAGGATTCGTGGCATCCTTGCGGCGAAAGCCGTGACTCTCTTCGCGCTCGTCGATCACAGCGGCGAAGCGGAGAAAGCCGGAATGAAGATGCGCCCCACGAAACTGCTGATCTTCGGGAGCCCAAAAGCGGGGACGCCGGTGATGCTGGCCGCGCCAAGCATCGCCATCGATCTGCCGTTGAAGCTTCTCGTCTGGGAAGACGAATCGGGGAAAGTCTGGATCTCATATAACTCCGCGGATTATCTCCGCAGCCGCCATCATGTTCCCGGCGAATTGATGCAGAACCTCGCGGCAGCGGAGGCAATCGCAACTGCGGCAGCACGAGAGTGAGCGACTTGTACGGAGATCCGGATCAGGATGGGGAGCGGGGCGAGCCACAGCGGGGGCCTGTCGCGAACGCGCCGCCGGACGGCCCGGATGCGCAGGGACACTCCCGCGCATTGAGCGGCGCATCGCACGCCTGGCGCGCGTTGCGGCATCGCAATTTCAGATTATTTTTCGGCGGGCAAACCATCTCTCTCATCGGCACCTGGATGACGCGCATCGCGACGTCATGGCTGGTTTACCGGCTAACGGGATCTGCGCTCCTGCTGGGCACGGTCAGTTTCGCGGGCCAGATTCCGGCTTTCCTCTTCGCGCCTTTCGCCGGTGTTTGGGTAGACCGGCTGAATCGCAGGAACGTGCTGGTATGGACTCAAACGCTGGCCATGATTCAGTCGCTCGCACTGGCGGCGCTCACATTCTCGGAACACATCACGATTGAATGGATTCTGGTTTTGAGCGTGATGCAGGGCATGGTTAATGCATTCGACATGCCTGGGCGGCAGGCGTTCATGGTGGAGATGGTAGGCGACCGCGCCGACCTAGGCAACGCAATTGCGATCAATTCGTCCATGGTGA
>CAYOVE010000250.1:0-4915 GCA_964407295.1 uncultured Occallatibacter sp. | reverse complement strand
AAATACCGGCAACCTCTACGCCTGCGTGAATGGAGCTCTATACCAGTTTGCGATGGCGGAACTCTCCACCACGACCCAGGTCACGCACACCACGAGCCCCGGCTATTCCCTCTACGGCACGCCGGCCAGCACGGTGAGCGACTCCGCAACATGCTCCGCGCTTACGGAGTACTGTAACAATGGCAGCAGCGCGTGCACGGTCAGCGGAGGCAAAACGAACGCGGGCACGGACTACCTGTTCTTGAGTCTTGAGGCCAACGGATCGACAGTAGGCAGCACGACATGCGCCAATGGCTGCATTTACAATTACGACGTCACAAGCGGGGGCGCCACCGGCAGTCCGTCCGACGCGCTTCAGGCTGCCGGGGGCACCGGCAGCATCGTCATCGACAATAGCGGGTCAGCAACCGGCGAATCCCAGGTCTATTATGGTTCTCTATCGAGCCAGACCTGCGCGGGCAATGGTACAGTTGGCAACGGTCCCGGGTCGTGCGCAGTCCAGGCTTCGCAATCTGCCCTCCAATAGCAAGATTTCGAGCTCGCAAATCACAAAACGAGGAAAATAGATGAACATGATTCCCCAGGAACGGAAAGACCGGCAATCTGCGACGGCAGAGGCGAAGTCGAGCGCCAGGAGGCCGTACGTAAAGCCGCAGGTGCGCCATGAGCGCGTGTTTGAGACGCAGGCGCTGTCTTGCGGCAAAGTCAGCCCCGTGCAAGGCACGTGCAGCATTAATCGCAAGAACTCCTAGCCAAGGCCGCCCATGATTCGCGAGGCGAGCCTTCATTCGGCAGGTTGCGATCTGGTGGCTGAAGTAGTCCGTGCCACCGGTTCCGCAACGTTAAAAGTGACCGGCCTCAGCATGCTGCCAGCCATATGGCCCGGCGATGTGCTCACCGTGAGTAGAGTTTCGCCAAAACTGATCGAGCCTGATCAGGTCGTCCTTTATCGACACAACGGGAAATTCACAGCGCATCGTGTTGTTCAGGTAGCGCACGATCACTTCCTCACCCGGGGCGATTGTGTCCCTTCGCTCGACCCTCCTGTGACCTTCAGCGCAATGGTTGGGCTAATAACCGACGTTTGCCGTAATGGCCGTGCAGCCAAACTTCAGCCATCGCCGTGGCAGCGAGCCGCAGCCTGGTTTCTGCGGCATTCTGATCTGAGCATCCGGCTCCTGTTGCATCTCCGTGCCGCCTTACAGCGTCTCACCGAAGTTCCTCAGAAGCAGATTCTCTGAGGCGCTAAACTCGGGCCACGCCGTCAAAGTGGCGCGGCATCCCTTATTTCGTTCAAGCCGAAGTTAGGCGAATCGTTACCGGTCCCCGACAGCAAAGAAGATCAAAACATGATTATTGAGATTGGCGGCCTTCCTATCGAGGTGCAAACCAGCGATCCTGGCTTCGCGCACCTTCTCGAGGCGCGTTACGGCGATTTTGTGAGCTCCCGCGTCGAGTCCGCGTTTTCCCTTCGCGTGCAGTTGACCCCGCCGAGTACGTCTGACCCCGACGCTGACGCCGAGGTTTGGCTGGAGGGTAGCGACTGGAAGATGCAGCGCGGCGATTTCAGCGCGCGTTGGAATTCCGCTGCGCGCGAAGGCGAGGTTTTCCAGTCGGCAAATCCCTACGCTATCGATTCAGTGCTTCGTATTGTGCACACCTTGATGCTCGCGCCGCAGGGAGGGTTTCTGCTGCACGCATCGAGCGCCGTGCGTAAGGGAAAGGCATTTCTGTTCTCCGGAGTTTCAGAGGCGGGAAAGACAACCATGGCCCGGTTGGCGCCGCCCGACGTGGCGCTGCTTACTGATGAGGCGTCGTATGTGCGCAAACTCGATGGCCAATACTTTGCCTACGGCACCCCATTTGCCGGCGAGTATGGCCAGCCCGGCAAGAACATTTCCGCGCCTATCGCAGCGCTCTACCTGCTCAAAAAGGCGGCAGAAAACCGCATCGATCCGGTCGACCCGGCAGAGGCGGTGCGACGTCTCCTTCGCAACATTCTTTTCTTTGCCCACCAGCCTGAAATGGTTCGGCATGTCTTTGCCTCGGCTTGCGCATTCGTCGAAGCCATTCCGGTTTACGAACTTTCATTCTTCCCCGACCAACGCGTTTGGGATCTGATTGGGTGACACATGACGCCTGAAGAACTCTATATTGCACAAAGCCCCGACATCGCATGCAGCACGCTCGGCGATGACACGATCATCATGTCGACCTCCGACTCGACGGTTTTCATGTTGAACGCCGTCGGCACAGCCATTTGGAAAGCTGCGGATGGCGCCATCCCGCTCTCGCGGATCGTGCAGGAGGAGGTTTGCTCCCAATTCGAGGTCGCTGAAGACCTTGCGTTGGCCGACGCAAAAGAGTTTGTCGGCGAACTCGCGGAACACGGCATACTTTCTGTCACCTTCGCGCCGCTTTCCCCCAAGGAGGTCCTATGACCCTGATCGAAGAGATGAACCAGAAGGCGACTCAGCTTGGCGTTCCTCTCAGCGCGCACCTCGACATCACCTGGCGCTGCAATGAGCGCTGCGTCCATTGCTACCTTGACCACGACGACAAAGGCGAGATGACGACTGGCGAGATCAAGAGCGTTATTCGGCAGCTTTCCGAGTGCGGCACCTTCTTTTTGAGCATCAGCGGCGGAGAGCCCCTTCTGCGGCGCGATTGCTTTGAAATCCTCGAGTACGCGCGAGCGCTGCGGATGAACGTGAAACTGAAGACCAATGCGGTGATGATTGGCCCCAGGGAATCGGCTCGCATCAAGCAACTAGGCATCGAGCAGGTTCAAATCAGCCTCTACTCGCATCGCGCGGAAACGCATGACGCCATCACCAAACTGCCGGGTTCATGGCGGCGAACCATCGACGCCGTTGGGCGCCTGAAGTCCGACGGTGTCAAAGTCTCCATTACGAACGTCCTGATGACGTATAACTCTGGCCACGCGAAAGCTGTGAAGCGGTTGGCCGCTGAATTGGGAGTGGGTTTCGTGGTTGACCCCACAATCACTCCCAAGTTGGACGGCGATTGGTCGATCACGAAACTTGGAATTTCAAGACAAGAGTTGGAAGAGATCTATCACACCGAAGAGTTTGTTGGGAATGTCGGCGAGTTTTGCGCGCCGGTGTCCGACGTGGACGAAGACGTCCTTGATGGGTACAGCTGCAGCGCCGGACACACATTGGCCTACATCTCCCCCTACGCCGAAGTGTTCCCTTGCGTGCAGTTTCCCATGTCCTGCGGCAGCCTGCGTGAGCAAAGCTTCCGTGAAATCTGGTGGCAGTCCAGGCAGCTCGGGGAGCTTCGTTCGGTCCACGTGCGCGATCTGCACACCTGTTCCCACTGCTCGCATGCCGGCTCCTGTTCTCGTTGCCCGGGTCTTGCATATATGGAGGGCGATTTCCGAGGCCCGTCGTCGCAGGACTGTGAAAAATCGTTCGTCCGAACCGGCATTCCCTCTGCCGCTCAATCGGCGGCGATGAGCGGTGTTCCCGTCGGTACCGGCCGCTTGGTTCAGATTACTGGGTCCGCTTTCAACGCCGCGACATAAGCGTTCCCGCATCAGTTGATACCACCCCGTGCTCGGCAGAGAAGAATTGAGTGTGGGCGAATAGCAGCGGATCGCGGTGGCGAGGAATTTCTTTCACGCCGATATCATCCACTTGATAGACAGCAGGCACATCGTCGAATCCGGCACGGATGAACAGCCGATCGCAATCGGCGGGTCCTACGCCGCATTCCGGACTGCGCAAATGCAGGAGGTTGCTCGTGCGTGAGGCCGATTGGCTTGAGCACAGCTCCGCGGCATTTCGCCTTGTTATTGCCACTTCCTGGCTTGCGCCGGATGCGTCGTGGGATAAGCAGGAGAAAACGATCCGTGAAGCCGTAGCGGCCGCACCGGATTGGGCAGAGTACCTGCGTCTGATCGATCGTCATGACGTAACCGTCCTGAGTTGGGCCGCACTCAATCGAGTTCCTGGCTTGGCAATTCCCGAGCCCGTCGCACAACGGCTGCAAAAACTTAGCGAAGCATGCCGGATTCATGCTATCCGTCATTCCCTGGCTCTGACCGAAATTCTGAGAGAGTTCAATCGCGCCGACATTCCGGTGATGCCATTCAAAGGGCCAATTCTCTCCTTTGCGCTCTACGACGACGTCGGACTACGTCGATCATTCGACCTGGATATTGCTGTGGCGAAAGAAAACCTTCAGAATTCGATGGCTTGCCTGGAGAACATCGGCTGGAAACTCGATGCCGCTCAGTCGTCTTTGAGCCGCCGGCAGTGGAACAGCTTCCTGCAAAATGGGCACCACGTGAACTTTACGCATTCCGTTACGGGCAGCTGCCTGGAACTTCATTGGCGAAACTATTGGGAGGCTTCGGAATCCGCGGATGCGCGATGGCTCAGGAGCCGGTCATCAGCCTGGAATGGGTGCGCGATCAGGACTATGAGTGCAGCTGATTTAACGCTCTACCTGTGCACGCATGCCGGATTCCATCTCTGGTCATCCGCGAAATGGCTCGGCGATCTGGCGCGTGCTCATACCCTGGGACTCCTGGATTGGTCTGCTGCAGGCGAGGAAAACGCATTGCTATCCGGCTTGAGCGTTTTACGTGCGGTCTATGGAGATCAGTTATCCGACTTACCCAGACCGGACTCTCTGGAGGTACCGCCGGTACTCATCAAGGTGCCGCTCAGGTCTCTTCAACATCCTCAGCTCCAGATTGAGCGCAACTTCTTAGCCACAATGCAGAATCAAATTCACACGCTTCGATATGAGCGACTGGTGAGGCCACGACCGTGGAGCGAAAGCCTCTCCGAGCTCTTTTATTGCGCGAGTGATTTTCAGGCACTTCCACTGCCCGACAGTCTCTTCTGGCTCTATAAACCGCTTCGTCCCGTGTTGTGGGTTT
>CAYOVE010000249.1:0-4931 GCA_964407295.1 uncultured Occallatibacter sp. | reverse complement strand
GTGATCTCTTCGACTTTTCCTGGAATGGCGAGGCACATAGCAACCTTGTTATACCCCTGTGGGCTGACGGTCAAATGTGATTTGAATCACGTGGTGGGCGCGAGGGTGAAACAGTGGACGGTGAACGGCGGTCATTGCCCGGCGATCCAAAGACCGTTGCTACTTAGCGTAACTTCTTTTGGGAGAGACGTTTGCGGGCATTCGAGATGCTTGCCGGTTTTGCGAGATTGTCTGTTGATTCCAAAGGGGTTGTTTGGCTAGAAATCGGTATTTTTGCCCTGCAATTTGCCCTTCTATCCGTGTGCGTTTACTGATTCTAAAGGAGTTAAATGGCGAAAATTTGGCGAAATGCGCCCATTTTTTTATTTAGCTATTTTTCGTCCGTAAAGCAGTGAAGAGGCAAGACAGTGAAACAGAGGAACAGCGAAACAGCGAAGAAGCGACCCGCGAGTCGGGAATCGTGGTTCCAGGATCGTGGTCAGTGAACGCCGATCTGGTGCAGTCGATTGCTGGATTTCGATTTGGTTCCAGTATGCGCCGAAACGACGTAATTATCGGCAAACTTGGGGACACAGGGACCGAGGGACCAAGAGACTAAGGGACCAACGACTTACGGGAGGCGGCCGAATTTATTTTGGCTCTGGGGGCTTGACACGTTCGGCGGAGGTTCGCGCGAACTGGCAAGTAGGCGGGATTCGTGCTTCCCACCCTTCGCAGAAAGTGCGAAGGATGGGGCAACCATTTTTTTCGATTCGATGGGTGTGCGCTAGTCGGAGGCCATGAGCTCGCCGGAGAGGATGGGGCGGGTGCGGGGCAACTGACCGCGCGAGGCGGCCAAGCCGAATGCCGCGAGAACCGCGCCGAAGACGACCAGCTTGGCGAAGTTTCCGGGACGCGTCTCGGGAAGGACTCTCCACATAAGGAGCAGGACGACGTGGGCGGCAGCCGCGGCCCAAACCGAACCGTAGAAGTAACGGCGCTCAACGCCTTCGCCCTTGGTGGATGGCCCGACGCGTGGAAGCTTGCCCATGATGCCGAGCAGCAGAATGATGGCGCAGAGTGGCGAGTAGGCGTAGTAGTAGATCTGCTTGAGATGCCAGATGCCTGTAGCCGAAGCCATCACGAGGCCGGTGAGATTGAGCAGCGTGTAGTTGAGAACGGCGTTCCACGCGAACGTGTAGCAAACGCGTCGGTAGAGTGGGTTGGGCCGGTCTTCGTCGAAGCGAAGGATATAGGGGCAGGGCTCAACGCCGGGAAGGCGGCCGCGCAGGCCGGCGATACCGGTGCCGATGAGAACAGCGGCGAGCCAGGACCAATTAATCCAATGGAAACCACGGGAGAACACGGTAAAGGTGAGCGGCCCGGGGGCAATAAAAAAGACCCAAATCCAGATGGGCCAATGCGCCAACCGGTAGATGCGCGTGTTGCGATCCCGGAACCTGCGCTCCGCAGCGAATTCAAATTTTCCAGTGTAGGACATCTGGCTGAGTCTCGCAGAGAAGATGGGCAGGCGTCAAATCGAATTTGGACCGGGGAAGTCGAGTTATTACTGGAAGAATTTCAGGGCCACGGGGTCCATTTCAGCGCTGCACTGCAGAGGGACCATGTGCCCGCAGCCAGGGATGAGCTGAAGCTGGGATTGGGGAATGAGATGGTGCATGGTCTGGGCCTGATCAACGGGGGCGATCTGGTCGAGCGAACCCCATACGATGAGGACCGGCATCTTCAATTGGGGCAGCAGGTTGTCGGTGACGTCCTGGGCCGTCATCATGGTGGCGAGGGCGCGTTTGATGACCCAACCGTTCCTACGGAAGCGTCGCAGGTAATCGCGCGCGACGAAGGGCGGAATCCGCGGAGGGTTGGGCATGAGCAGGGCACTGAGTTCATCGAGCTCGCGGGGAGAGGTGGGGACGAAGAGGTTGGTGTCCCATAGTGGCTTGATGTTGAGACCGACGGAATCGATGAGGATGAGGCGGGAGACACGTTCGGGGTGGTTGAACGCGATGAGCTGCACGATCCAGCCGCCCATGGACCAGCCGGCGATGTCGGCCTGTTTGATGCCAAGGGCGTCCATGAAGTGCAAGACGATGGCGGCCTGGTCGCGGACTGAGTACGAGAAATCGGCCGGCTGCTGGCTGCGCCCGAAGCCGAGCAGATCGGGCATGTAGACGCGGAAGCCGGCTTTCGACAGAACGGGAGCAACGTTCCACCAGTCTTCAGCGCGGCCGCCGAGGCCGTGAATGAGAACGACGGCGGGACCGCTGGCAGGGCCCATTGCGAGGTAATGGATGCGGTAGCCATCGACATTGATGTTGCGGCTTTCGATGCCGACGAAATGCTCCTGCATGTAGACATGCGCATTGAGGTAGCTGACGGGCCGCAAATAGAATCCGAGCGCGAGGATTGCCGGCAGGGCGATCAACGCGAGAAACACGCGCGGTACCCATTTCATTGGACTAGTCATGGGCGGGGCGCCTTTCATTGCGGAGCTGCTCGGCGCGCTGCCAGCCTTTTTCGATGACACGGACAGTGATGGGGTCAAAGACGAGGGCGCTGTGGCTATTCCACTCGGAGCGCTCGACCCAGCGGACCGCGTCAGCATCAGAGGCAGCGCGGAGCTCTCCGCCGGAGACGCGGCAGAGATAATCGGCAATGACGTAGTGATAGCGGACGCGGCCGGCTTCGCGGTGAATGCGGTCGAGAAGCTCGATGAGTTCAACGGGCTCGACGTCGAGGCCGGTTTCTTCGCGGACCTCGCGAACGACGCCGGCGGTTAGCGCCTCACCGACTTCGAGCATGCCACCCGGGAGGGTCCAATGACCTTTGAGGGGCTCGGTGCCGCGGCGAACCAGGAGCACGCGGGAGTTCTGAACGACGACGGCGCCGACGCCGACGAGGGGCGTTGAAGGGAATTCGCGGTCGATGGGAGCGCTCATCTTCAAGGAGTCCGATTCAAGGGTAACTCCGCAGCGCGCCGTGCGAGGGCGCCAGCGGTATCGAAGAAAACCGCGCAATGAAAGAAAACCTGCGCTCAGGGGCTAAAGCCCATCATCCATTGACCAAGTGGAAGCCGGGGATGTATCCCCGGCCTACCGCCCGTTGCCGGGCGCGAGGCGGAGTGAGTCGAATCACCCGCGAATCGCTTGCACGCGGCTATCATCAAACAAAGACGCGAGGAGAGAAATTGGCTGAATACACGCTGAGGATCGATGGGATGCACTGCGGGTCGTGTGTGCGGCGCGTGAGCCAGGCGCTGGCCGCGACGCCGGGAGTGGTGGTGAACGAGGTCAGGATCGGGGCGGTGAGGCTGAGCTCCGATGAGGATCCGCCGCCTCTCGGTTTGGCGATTGCCGCTATCGCAAAGGCGGGGTACACGGCGTATTTGGAATCGAGTGCCGTGGGCGAGGCTTCATCCTGATCGGATTGATGCGCAAGGACATTCCTCAGCGGCTGAAGCCCTGAGATTCTTATCCGCATTTACGGCACGACTGAAGTCGTGCCCCTTCAAAGCAAGGCTCGATCGAGACGGTACACGAAACGAGAGTGACTTTTGGCCGAGCACACGACAGAGTCGCTGACGCTCCCCGTTCTGGGGATGACGTGCGCCAGTTGCCAACACCATGTGGAGGAAGCGCTGCGCGCGACCGCGGGCGTGGAGGAAGCGCGCGTGGACCTCATGGCGCATCGGGCGAGCGTGGTGTTTGACCCGATGGTGGCCGCACCGGAGCAACTGGTGGAGGCGATTCGCGGGGCCGGCTACGATGCGGTGCTTCCTAGGGCGGGCGAAGGCGGTGGGCACGCCGAACACGGTGTGGCGGGAGCGGACCTGAAAGCGTGGGTGACGCTTGTGGCGGGCGCGGCGGCGATGGTGCTGGCGATGCCGCTGGGAAGCGAGATGGGCGCAGCGGATCTTTTCCTGGCTCGTGTGTGTCCGTGGCTCTATGCGCTGCCTGCAGATGGATTGCGGTGGTTTCTGCTGGCGATGACGGCAGCGGTTGTGGCGTGGGCAGGGCGCGGAATTTATGTGAGCGCCACGAGCGCGCTGCGCCACGGCACAACGAACATGAACACGCTGGTGAGCCTGGGAACGGGCGTGGCGTTTGCTTATTCGGCTTATGCGACGATTGCGCCGGGACCGGGACGCAATGTTTATTTCGACGCGGTGCTGCTGATTGTCGGATTTCTGCTGCTGGGCAAGAGCCTTGAGGGGCGGGCGAAGCGGCGGGCGCTGGCGGCTCTGGATTCGCTTTCGCGTCTGCGGCCCGTGAGCGCGCGCAGGATTGTGGATGGCGTAGAGACTGTGGTGCCGCTCGAAGAGGTGCGGCCGGGCGACAGCATCGCGGTCCTGCCAGGAGAACGCTTCCCGGTGGACGCAACGATTGTTGAAGGGCGCACGACGGTGGATGAGTCGATGTTGACGGGCGAGTCGACTCCGCTTGCACGCGAGGTGGGCGGGCGGGTGCTGGCCGGGTCAATGAACTACGACGGAGCAGTGGTGTGCAAAGCGGAATCGCTGGGCGAGGCGACGGTGCTGGCGCAAATTACGCGCATGGTGGACCAGGCGCAGAGCTCGCGCGCACCGATGGAGCGGCTGGCCGATCGGGCGAGCGCGGTTTTTGTGCCGGTGGTACTGGGACTGGCATTGATCACTTTTGCCGCGTGGATGATTGCGGCGCACTCGCTGCCGCTGGCGCTGGCGAACACGGTGGCGGTGCTGGTGATTGCGTGTCCCTGCGCGATGGGGCTGGCGGTGCCCGCCGCGCTAGCGGTGGCTGTGGGGCGCGGAGCTCAGATGGGAGTGCTCTACAAAGGCGGCGAGGCGCTGGAGCGGCTGGCACACCTGAATGCGGTGGTCCTGGATAAGACGGGGACGATTACGGTGGGGCGGCCGCAAATGCAGGGAATAGGGATCAGGGAAGAGGGAACAGAGT
>CAYOVE010000248.1:0-4939 GCA_964407295.1 uncultured Occallatibacter sp. | reverse complement strand
CCGCCAATCACGCGCACGCCGCAATGTTCGGCGTCTTTGGCATGTTGGCCCTGGCAGTCATGGTCTTCTGCCTGAGGGCCATGCAATCGGACGAAGTGTGGAAGGAAACACAGAAATTCGTCCGATTTGGCTTCTGGGGTCTGAATGTAGGCCTCGCGCTTATGATCCTCCTGGATCTGTTCCCCGGAGGAGTCCTCCAGCTCTGGGATTCCGTCGCCAACGGGTATTGGCACGCGCGCCGGCTGACATTCATCATGGGTGGCACTTACCATAAACTGGAATGGCTTCGCATGATCGGGGATATGGTCTTCCTCTTCGCCGGCGCCCTGCCCATCACGCTCGGCGCGTTACGCAGTATTTGGAAACGGGATCTGCCTCCCACGCCGTAAACGCTGTACCCCGCTGAATTCCGGTTAACAATCATCTGAATTGTTCTGGATTACGTTAAGTCTTCTATCCAATCACATCGAGGCGCTTTTGCCGATAATCGCTACGAAGCAAGAGCGCCTCCCAACCGAACCAAAACACTTATTACCGGAGGAGAGAACCTCATGAATTACACATTTTTCGCCAGCCTGGCGAATGAGATGGCTCCGCCTGAAAAAGGAATCTTGAGCAATATACTGCACAACGATGAGTATGTGAACATCACAGCCTTTGGATTCGCGGCAGGGCAGGAGTTGTCTGCCCATTCGGCGCCGACACCAGCCGTATTGTATTTTCTCGAAGGCGATGCTGAAGTACGCTTGGGGGACGACACGGTAAGCGCCCGGACAGGTTCTTTTGTTTATATGCCGCCCATGCTCACACATGGCATTTGCGCAAAGTCTCCCGTCAAGATGTTGCTCATACAAATCAAAGCCGGGGCGAATCGAGTGTCATAAACACCTATGCGCTTGTATACAGCGTGTTTGCACTTTGCCGTGAACAGTAAGTTCGTTCTCGGAGGATATGCAATGATTCAACTCAAGCGCGTTTACGAAACCCCCGATAGCGCCGACGGCGTCCGCTTCCTTGTTGAGCGTTTATGGCCTCGTGGCGTGAAAAAGTCGTCGCTCGAAATCAGCGCTTGGTTGAAGGAAGTAGCCCCAAGCGTCGAGCTACGGAAATGGTTTCACCACGATCCGGCGCGATGGAAGGAGTTCCGCCGGCGTTACTTTAGCGAACTCAGGGAAAATCCAGCTTCATGGTGCCCGATACTCGATGCTGCACGCAGCGGCAACGTCACATTGCTCTACAGCTCTCATGACCCTGAGCACAACAATGCTGTTGCGCTGAAGGATTTCCTGGTCCGGAATCTCCATGCAGAAAAGGTTAAGTAGTTTCATTCAGGGCTTTGCTTGCCAAGATCTCGCCTGGACTAAATCTGGAAGGATACACTTCGTTCCGACTCTCGCACCACCGCTCGCCTCCGTCCCAAAAGCAACTCTTGCGCCCCGATAGTTCCACAGACGTGCCCCGTTTTCCGATTCACGACCAGCATGTTCATCACCCCCGTGGTCGCCATTTCTTCCGCGACTGCCCGGCAGGTCTCATCGGAGTAGGCAAAGGTATCCGGCAATGCCTCAAGTGCATCACTTGCACCTTCCACTCCGCCTGACGCGGATGCGTTTGTCATCACATCCGCTACACTGACCATTTCGAGAGGGTCAACGCCATATTCACGCGATAAGTGGTACCCTCGGCGGCTCAGTTTCTCCGTCAGGATCGACCGCGGCATAATTAAAGAGGTCACCAAATAGGACGTAGTACACGCCAATGCAAGAGGCAGTATTGCCGGCAGAGCATGGGTCAGCTCCAGGGAGAAGAGAATCGCCGTGAGCGGCACACCCAGCGCGCCTGAGAGCATTGCCCCCATCGCCATCAGCGCCCAAAGCGCCTGTGTTTCGCCTGGCATATGCGCCAGCTGCGCCGCTCCCTCTCCTAGCGCAGCGCCAATCATCAAGATGGGAGCCAACACGCCGCCTGAAGTTCCGGAACTGAGTGAAAACGCCCACATCAGTGATTTGGCAACAATGAGTCCCAGCAGAAGGGCCACCGGGGCATTCCCGCGCAGAACCTCCGCGATATTGTCGTAGCCAACCCCTAGTCCGCGCGGGAAGAAGAATCCACCTATGCCGATACCGATGCCGCTGATCGCCGGCCACCACATCCAGTGCACGCGCAGACGACCGCAAATGTGCTCAAACCCGTCCTCGAAGCCATACATCAATCGGCTTAGTCCTGCCGAGGCAAAGCCGACGAGTATGCCTAATGGGGCGGCCACGAGGAGCGACTGCTCCAGGTGAATCGCGGAGTGTAATGTGACGGGGAAAAGTGGCCCCGGACCGAGCCAGCGAATGCGCAGCGCGCCTGCCAGGACGCTCGCCACCGCTACAGGGACCAGCGAGCGGGGTCGCCACTCGAAGAGAAGTAGCTCCACGGCAAGCAGGATCGCGGCAATCGGCGCGGCAAAGGTTGCCGACATCCCCGCAGCGGCACCAGCCACCAGCAGGGTCGTCCGTTCGGCATCAGTCAGCTTGAGCCACTGCGCGATCAGCGAGCCGAATGCTCCGCCGGTCATGATGATCGGTCCTTCCGCACCGAAAGGTCCACCGGAGCCGATTGCGATCGCCGCCGAGAGCGGCTTGAGCACCGCTACTTTGGGGTCGACGCGCGCTCCATTCAGCAGAATCGCCTCAATGGCCTCGGGAATCCCATGTCCACGAATTTTGTCCGACCCAAAGTAGGCCATCTGTCCCACCAGCAGACCACCAACAATCGGAACTAACATCAAGAGACTTGGTGAGAGTGGCGATCCGGCAGGCCCAACCATCGCCAGGCTCAGCCGGTGATAGTAGAAGACGTTTGTTGCAAATGCGATTGCACGCAAAAGAATCACTGCAAGGACCGCTGAGCCTGTGCCGATAACGAGCGATACTCCGGTCAGGATCCACACCCGATGATCCACAGTAAAGTCGCGCAAAGCAGAGGGCCGTGATCTCATCGGATCACCGTACGAATGTCATCGCGCGCATGAGTCTTTATGCGCTCCAAGACCTGCGCCAGCCGTGGCGTGAGTTCATTCAGTTCTCGTGCATGATTCCCTGAAAGCCTGGCCAGGACCATCTTGCCCTTCCGTGTCGTCCTCAAAATCACCCGCCGCTTGTCGCCTACGTCGGCTATTCGTACCAGTAGGCCTTCGCGCTCCGACCGATTGACAAGTTCAACTGCACTGTTGTGCTTCAACCCTAGTCGCTCAGCCGCATATGCAATCGTGACAGCCGTTGCATCAGGAGCGCCCGCTACCTGCAAAAGAAGCTGATGTTGCTTTGGCTGCAATCCCGCTTCCAGCGCTGCGCATTCGCTGAAGTGGAGAAAGCGGCGGAGCTCATAACGAAACTCCGCCAATGTTCTGAGCAACGAATCAGAAGCGCTCTTCGTGGATTGAGTGTTCATCTATATATCGTAGCACGATATATAGTCAAGACACCCCTCGCAATCAAACAGCGATCAAAGGTTCCGAGTTGGCACTTGTGTGTGTAGAGATTCTAGGTGTCTCACGCGAAGACTAATCGTCGGATCATGAATTGAGCGATCTCACGGGACTGAGTTGCCGGCGCATCGCGACATTTCCTGGATTAGTAACGAAAAACGCCCCATGGTCAGGGAAAGGGGTGGTTTCTGGACTTCGCCAAGCAGTCATTGTCGCCAAGTCGGAAGTCGCCCAAGTCAAGTCCAAGTCGGAAGTTACTCATAAGTAAATAGACGCGGTAAACCGGGACCGCAATGGAGTGGCATGAGAGAGTGCCAGCGCACCGATACGCCAAAATCAATCAAAATTCAGCCGAGCGGTCAGGATTGGGAACGGCAAACGCCGCAGCATCGGTCGAGTAGCGGTATCGCACATTGCCGGCCTCCGGCTTAGTCCGTTTGAACCGCCGGTGGCCGCGTCCCAAGAGTAAGCTTGTCATCGGAGGATTTGCGATGAGAGCAGCCGTATTCGATTCCAGATTGAGGACTTCGGGAGATTGGGTTTCGATCGAAGATCTCCCGTGGCCTCAGCCGTCACCCGGGGACGTGCTACTCAAGGTCATCGCATGTGGCGTCTGCCGCACCGATCTCCATATTGTTGAAGGCGATCTCCCGCCAATTCGTCCGCGCATCATCCCCGGTCATCAAATCGTCGGCGAGGTGGTGGAAGGCGCAACCCAGGATCTGCCCCTTGGAACGCGCGTGGGCGTCTCCTGGATGGGTGGGGTAGACGGCGATTGCTGGTTCTGCCACCACAACATGGAGAACCTCTGCGATCATCCCGTATTTACCGGATACTCTGTGAACGGCGGCTATGCGGAGTACGCGTCGGTTCGCGCCGACTTCGCGATGCCGCTGCCTCAGGGTCTCGACGCTTCCCGGGTCGCCCCGCTGCTATGTGCGGGGATTATCGGCTTCCGCAGCCTTCGCGTTGCGGGAGTCGAGCGCGGAGAACGCGTAGGTCTCTTCGGTTTTGGGAGCTCGGCGTCGTTGGCCATTCGCATCCTTAAGACCTGGGACTGCGAAGTCTATGTAGTCACCCGCGGCGAGTCTCACCGCCGGGCCGCTCAGTCGCTCGGCGCCACCTGGGTGGGCAACGAAGATGCAAAGCCACCCACCAAGCTTGATCGCGCCATCACGTTTGCTCCCAGCGGGAAGGTCGTCGTTAGCGCTCTGTCTGCCCTGCGAAAAGGCGGAGTAGTCGCTATTAACGCCATTCACCTGGATCAGATGCCCGCCTTCGACTACGACAAGCTTCTCTGGGGCGAGCGCCAGATCCGCAGCGTGGCCAACATGACGCGGCAAGATGCGCGCGACTTTATCGCCTTGGCTCACGATCTAAATTTCCAACCTCGTGTCGTCACGTTCTCCCTGGAGGACGCGAACAAGGCGCTCGAGGCAGTGAAGCATGAGACCGAAGATGGAT
>CAYOVE010000247.1:0-4942 GCA_964407295.1 uncultured Occallatibacter sp. | reverse complement strand
CGTTAACGCTCCCGTCCAGTTCCTGGTGGACGCATCGGATGCAAACACGGCCAAATTGGTCACGGCATATGCCGGCCAGATAGCAACCTCGTACAACCAGCAAGCAAGCGGAGCGCAAACAGGACCGATCCAGACCGCCATTCGGCTTTGGTTCAACCCCGGACTCTCTTCAAAGAAGTTCTACGGCCCGGGGATATTCGTGCTCGGCATCTCCATGTTCCCGCCACTGTTGGCCGCGCTTGCCATGGCGAAAGAGGGTGAGCTGAAGACGATTCTGCAGGTTTACGTCTCGAGCATTCCCGCACATGAATTCCTGCTGGGGAAAATCATTGCGTTCATGATCGTGGCGCTCGCGGAGTGTCTGATCATGTCCTTGCTTCTGTTCACCTACTTTGGCCTGAGCTTTGCCGGCGATCCTACCCCCGCTTTGATCGCCACCGTCCTCTATGCATTCTGCGTGGCGGCGTTTGGAACCATGGTCGGAGCGATCATCCCCAATCAGGCGGCAGCCTTGCAGGCGGTGGCCTTTGGCGGATTTCTGCTCGTGTTCCTGCTTTCCGGCCTGATCTTCCCTGTCGAAAACATACCGCTTGGACTCCGCTGGATCTCAAGCCTCGTCTGGGGCCGGTACTACATCGAGATCGTTCGCGACGCACTCTTGCAGGGTGGGGGATGGCCTGCCATGTGGTCCAAGGTCTTGATCATCGGCGCGATTGGAGCAATTTTCTACGGCCTTGCATGGCAGGGCATGCGAAGGATGCAGGTGAAGGCTTAGACCATGAGACAACTTTGGAGTGTTCTCTTCAACTATCGCCTGCGCGCATTAATCAAGAAGGAGTTTGCCCAAACTCGCCATGACCGCAAACTCATGTTCACCCTCATCATCCTACCCGTTATTCAGTTGATGCTCGTCGGATTTGCGCTGAGCTCGGCGGTAACAAACGTGCCTCTCGCTATCGTCGACGATAGCCGGTCGCCTGAGAGCCGGGAACTGATTGCAACGTTGACCGAGAGCAAGAGTTTCCGCCTCGCGGGTTACTATTCCTCGGCCGACCAACTGGGAGATGCGGTGAGCCAAGGAAAGGCAGACGCTGGGATGGTGGTTCCTTACGACTTTGCGCGGGACTTGGCACGCGATCGCCAAACGACTGTTCAATTTCTGCTGAACGCTACGAATGCGAACACAGCCACGATCAGTCGCGGATATGCAGAAAGCATGATACAGAGATACAACACGGGGCTACAGAACGAGGGAATTCATGTCCACTTCCAACCAATTGCCGGATCGGAGCTTGTCCGTCGCGGTCAAGTGCAACTGCAACCCGCATTTCTCTACAACCCCGGTCTGGTCGACTCGTGGTTCATCGTGACCGGCGTGCTTGGATTGCTCTTAATCCTGGATAGTTCTCTCATATGTGCCGCGGCCATGGTGCGCGAACGGGAAGCGGGGACGCTCGAACAGTTGCTCATGTCCCCGGCTTCTACTTCAGAGATCATCATCGCCAAGATCACGCCGCTGTTTTTGCTGTTATTCCTGATGATGTTCCTGGCCATCGGCGTCCTCAAATTTGCGTTCGGTGTTCCCTTCCACGGCAATGTTCTCCTTCTGGTTGCCGGTGGCGCGCTGTGCATTTTGTCCGGCATCAGCATTGGCACCGTCATCTCCACATTCAGTAAGTCTGCCCAGCAAGCGCAGCTAACGTGCTTTTTCGTTAATCCGCCACTTTCATCCTTGTCTGGAGCACTCAATCCGGTTGAGGCAATGCCGAAGTGGTTGCAGCCTTTCACAGTAGTAAACCCAATTCACCATTTCGCAACCATCGCGCGTGGAAGCACGCTCAAGGGCAGTGGAATTATGGACCTTTGGCCAAACTTCCTTAGCTTGCTTCTTATCACGCTGGTGCTTGGCTCGCTCAGTGTCTGGCGATTCCGAAAGCAGCTCAGTTAAGGACGGGGTACCTTGATATGAATCATCGGAAGACAACAACGGCGCCAATTCTCCGGAAGAGGGTACCTGGCGCGATCCTTTGCTTGGGAACCCTGTTCATCTTGTCGCGTGCGGCCCAATCGCAGACCCCACAAGCGACCCCACTTCCTCTGTCTGGTCGTTCTGGACAGAGCGGGTCGGTGACCGCCGTGGAGTCTCCCATTGCAGGAACGACAACCAGCGTAGATACGGTTAACCCAACAGTTCAGGTCCAGGGTCCCTTTACCGGAAGCGATTCGAGCACGGCGAAGATGCCGTTTTCCGGTAAGCTCTCTCTCCGCGAAGCCATCGAACGGGGGCTCAACTATAACCTTGGAGCTGTCGGTCAGAGCAACTCTATGCGCCAGGCTCAGGGTCAGAGCCAGGTTGCGCGAAGCGCCTTACTCCCCAATGCGAGCGGCTATCTCGCCGAGACGCTACAACAAATCAGCCTTGGGGCAGAAGGACTCCGTATCAAGATTCCCGGCTTTGCCATCCCCCCGACCATAGGGCCCTTCAACAATATCGATTTGCGCGGCAGCCTTTCGCAGTCAATCTTTGATCTGAGCTCGTGGAACAACTACCGATCGTCCAGAGAGATCGTTCGTGCCAGCCAGTTCGCGGTGCGGGATGCTCGAGAAATGGTCGTCCTTGCGGTTTGCGGCGCATATCTGCAAGTGACAGCAACGAAGGAAAGGGTAAAGTCCGCGCATGCGCAACTCGACACTGCTACGGCTCTCTTTCAGCAGACTCAGCAAAAGCGGGGTGTAGGGCTCGTGCCTCAAATAGACGTCGACCGGAGCGAAGTCGAAAAGCTTACTCAGCAACAACGAGTCATCTCGCTTGAGAACGAAGTGGCAAAGCAGAAGATCATTTTGGCTCGAATGACTGGACTGCCTCCGAGCGATGAATACGATCTTACCGACGACGTGCCCTTCCTGGCTGCGTCTGATCTTAGCTTTGAGGACGCGCTCAAACAGGCCTTCGAACATCGTACGGATATTAAAGCGGCGGAGGCGCAGATCCATGCCGCCGAACGCACTCTTGCCGCTGCTCGCGACGAGAGATTGCCCTCTCTCAGTGTGAACGGCAACTACGGAAAGATTGGAACAAATCCGGCTGAAACCCAAACAACATACTATGGCGCTGCCACTCTCAATGTTCCGATTTGGCTGGGAGGCCGCACGGAGGGAGATATCACAGAGGCAAAGGCCTCTCTGGCTCAGCGGAAGGCGGAGCTCGAAGATACCAGGGGCCAAGTGGAGAGCGATGTCAGGAATGCTTTCCTCGATCTCCGCGCGGCAACGAGTCAAGTGGAAGTGGCCACGAGGAATCTTCAAGTCACGACAGAGACGTTGGACCTGACGCGCCAGCGTTTCGATGCCGGCGTGACCGACAATGTGGAGGTTGTGCAGGCCCAGGAGTCCCTAACCTCCGCCGAGTTGGACGTGATCAACAGCGTATTCGCCCACAATGTGGCCAAGCTCAGCTTAGCTCGATCGATCGCGAGCGCGGCCGATGGCCTACAGCAGTTCCTGAATCTCCAATAACGCTCCAGCCAGCCGTTACCTTTCGCAGAGGTCGCTAAAGATCCAGATGCAACTCAAAGCGACAGCCAGTCGGGGAATCATGCGATCCGGGAGAGCCGCAACGAATGGATTACACAGCAGTGGTCTTCGATCAGTTTCAACCGTTAACGAAATGTCTTCAAGTGTTTACGAACGCGTTTGCTTCACCTGGACGAAAAACCGTGCGAGTTCAACAGGTCGATGCAACACCATCTGAGTGAGAGGTCTCACAGGAGGTGGTGTTTATGGCACAAGGGAAGCGAGTGGCTGGCAAAATTTCCTCTCTTGGACCGGGGCTGATGTGCCCAACTCCACTCTGAAGGGAGATGTGCTAATTCTTTCCAGTGGTCCTTCAGAATTGAAGAGCGGCGCGAGACGAATTCCATGAAGCGCGGCAATGGTCTCGATCTCCTCAACCCGATTGCGGGTGATGAACCCTCGCCCCTGAGAGAACGGCTCGAAACGTCTCGCCAGTGCCAGGGCCATGCCTTCGAGTAAACATCCATGGGCAACATCGGGGAATGGATGCCTATTCAGAACGCCTTTGAAATCGGGCATGAAGCTCAACCCGCCCGCAATCTGTCCCAGGCCACCAAAGAAGACTCGGGCGCCAGGTATACCGGAACGAGGACTGAGGTTTTTCGGGTAACCCGCATCGCAGATGATGGCTTCGAGTGCTATTGGGCTCAATTGCAAGGAGGGGGACGCTAGGCTAGCCGCGCAGATCACGACGTCGGCCGCATATGGGACTTGTTCGAGACTTGTTGCGATTTCTACCTCGGTTCCATCAGCCTCCAACTCGGCGGCAAGAGTCTGCAGCCGCTTCGCATTGCGAGCGCAAAGTATCACGCGTTTGGTGAAAGGCGCCAGGCAGCGGGCACAGCCGGAACCCACATCTCCTGACGCTCCAATGATGAGGAGCGTCGATTTGCAGATTTCACGTCCCTCCAGCGCACACATTTTTCTAATGCCTTGAACAATGAACGCAACAGTCAGGGTATTACCAGTGGTGAAGATCGTATCGCTCGTCCTTGAAAGCTGATCAAAGCTGCCTTCGATCAAAATGGAGCTGAATCCACCCAGGCTCACGATCCTCGCTCCCGCTTTGATTGCACAGGCGGCCGCGGCCCGGACTCGACCGATGTTGTCGTGGACGTAATCGCTACCGAGGTGATTTGGGGGAATGAAGCAATCAATGTACACTCCACGCGCTTTGGCGCCGGTTGCTGACGCGACCTCGACGTTACAGACGGCCCGCGGCGGAATCCACGGAAATATCTCCATGATTTCATCGTCGGGCAATCGTGTGCGCTCGGCCCCGCGCAAGACTGCTAGGACATCCGCGGCCGAACCCCAGCTTTCCTGATGCCCGATGAGAGCGAAATCGATTTCAGTCCGCCGCTCTGGG
>CAYOVE010000246.1:0-4975 GCA_964407295.1 uncultured Occallatibacter sp. | reverse complement strand
GGGTGGCGAGGTCGCGGAGCAGGCGGCGCATGATTTTGCCGCTGCGGGTTTTGGGCAGGGCTTCAGTGAAGCGGATATCGTCGGGGCGAGCCAGGGCGCCGATTTCCTTTGTGACCCACTTGCGCAACTCGTCTTTGAGCGCGTCGGATGGCTGGTTGCCGGATTCGAGCGTGACGAAGGCGGCGATGGCCTGGCCCTTGAGATCGTCGGGACGGCCAACGACCGCTGCTTCAGCAACTTTAGGATGCGCGACGAGGGCGGATTCAACTTCCATGGTTCCGAGGCGGTGGCCCGAAACGTTGATGACATCGTCGACGCGGCCCATGAGCCAGAAGTAGCCGTCGGCGTCCTGGCGCGCACCGTCGCCGGTAAAGTAGCAGCCGGGAACGTCGGACCAGTAGGTCTTCTGATAGCGCTCATTGTCGCCGTAGATCGTTCGGGCCATGGACGGCCAGGGTTTGCGGACAACGAGCAGGCCGCCGTGACCGGCGGGAACGGATTCAAAGTGGCCATCGGCGTCGGGCTTCGTGACGACCTCCGGCTGGATTCCGAAAAAAGGGCGCGTGGCTGAGCCGGGCTTGGTGGGGACGGCGCCGGGGATGGGCGCGATCATGATGGCGCCGGTTTCAGTTTGCCACCACGTGTCGACGATGGGACAGCGATTGCGGCCGATCTTCTCGCGATACCACATCCATGCCTCGGGGTTGATGGGTTCGCCGACGGTGCCGAGGAGGCGGAGCGAGTCAAGCTTGAACTTGTCAACGAATTGATCACCCCACTTGATGAAGGCGCGGATGGCCGTGGGCGCGGTGTAGAAGATGGTGACGCGATGGTCGTCGACGATCTTCCAGAAGCGCGAGAAGTCAGGG
Source organism: uncultured Occallatibacter sp. (assembly GCA_964407295.1). Lineage (GTDB taxonomy): Bacteria > Acidobacteriota > Terriglobia > Terriglobales > Acidobacteriaceae > Telmatobacter. The sequence continues at coordinate 4,106 of CAYOVE010000246.1, read as the reverse complement.
AAATTGGGCGCACCTTCATACATGAGGACTGTCGCGCCGTTCTGTAGCGGGCCGTAGACCACGTAGGAGTGGCCGGTGACCCAGCCGATGTCGGCCGTGCACCAGTAAACGTCGTCGTCGCGAAGGTCGAAGACGTATTTGGTGGTGAGATAGGTTTGCACGGCGTACCCGCCGGTGGTGTGGAGCAGGCCCTTGGGTTTGCCGGTCGATCCGGAGGTGTAGAGGATGTAGAGCGGATCCTCGGAGTCCATGGGCTCGGCGGGACAGTTGGGCTCGGCTTTGTCGACGAGATCGTGCCACCAATGGTCGCGGCCGGCAACCATGCTCACTGCGGAGCCGGTTCGCTTGTAGACCACCACGTGCTTCACGGTGGGGCAGGCGGGCATGGCCTCGTCGACCGTGGCCTTGAGCTTGATTTCGTTGCCGCGGCGGTAGCTGGTGTCCTGGGTGATGATGGCGACGCAGCCGCAGTCGGCGACGCGGTCGGCGATGGCGTTGGCGGCGAATCCGCCGAAGATGACGGAGTGAACGGCGCCGATGCGCGCGCAGGCGAGCAGGGCGATGGCGAGCTCGGGCGTCATGCCCATGTAGATGGCGACGCGATCGCCTTTCTGGATGCCGAGAGACTTGAGGGCGTTGGCGAACTTCTGGACTTCGGCGTGGAGCTCGGCGTAGGTGAGGCGGCGAACTTCGCCCGGCTCGCCCTCCCAGATAAGCGCGGTTTTCTGGGCGCGTTCGCCGAGGGCATGACGGTCAACGCAGTTGTAGCTGAGGTTGATTTTGCCGCCGACGAACCACTTGGCCCACGGAAGATTCCATTCAAGAACCTTGTCCCAGGGCTTGAACCAATGCAGGTCCTTTGCAACGCCGGCCCAGAACTTTTCGGGATCGTCGATGGATTGCTTGTAGAGCGATTCGTATTCCGCGAGGCTCTTGATGTGGGCCTTGGCGCTGAACTCGGGAGGAGGAGGAAAGACGCGGTTTTCGCGCAGCGTGGAGTCGATATCCCGGTTGGCGACAGAAGCAGGCGTCAAAGACATGCAGGGTCCTTTAGGGAAGCGATTGGATAGGTACCGCGGAGGATCCCAGGTCTCAAAATCGAGACTTGGGGCACCCATGTAGCGGCGCTCGCGCGGGAGAAGCCTCGGCTGAAACTTTAGCGGGTGAGGCGCGGGGAGAGCAAGTGCAGGAAGATGAGGTGATGGCGCGCAGGTACGGGTGGGCGCACTTCTGCTAGGATGTTTCGCTTAAGAGGGAAAGAACGATGAAGGCACTCATGATTCGTAATCTGGCTCTCCTGGCTGGTCTGGCTTTAATGCTGCCTCCTTCCTGTCATGCACAGTCGCAATTGGCGGGAGATTGGCAAGGCACGCTGAGCGCCGGGGGCGTCAAGCTCCGGCTCGTCCTGCACGTGACGGCGTCCAAGGACGGGGGCACGGCGGCAACACTGGATAGCGTGGACCAGGGCGCTTACGGGATTCCGGTGACCAGTGTGACGCTCAAGGATTCCAAGTTCAGCCTGGTGGTCGATGCGGTGCATGGAACGTATGAGGGAACGGTTAACAAGGACGCGAACGAGATTGATGGCACGTGGTCACAGGGCGTGCCGGTCGATCTCAATTTCCAGCGCTCGGCTACGCCTGTGCCGCCGCCCGCTCCACCGAAGCCCGCAGCGCCGACTGATATCGACGGCACATGGATGGGAACCTTGAATACCGGCGCGACCGAACTGCATGTGATCTTCAAAATCGTCAACACGCAGGGCGGACTGACGGCGCAGATGCAGAGCCCCGATCAAAGCCCGGTGTGGATCCCGGCGACCTCAGTGACGCGCGTCGGTTCCACTCTGATCATTACTCTGTCGGGGCTTGGAGCCTCGTTCGAGGGCGCGATCGGCGGAGACTCCGGATCGATTGACGGGTCGTTCACGCAAGGCAACGTGAAACTCCCGCTGGTGCTGAAGCGGAAGTCGAACTAACGAACCCCGAGCATTAGCGCTCGTAGATCTCGCGCCTGTGACCGATCTTCACTACCAATACCCGAAGAATGTCATCTTCGATTTTGCAGATGATGCGGTAGTCGCCGACACGGTATTTCCAAAACTCACCGAGCTTTGAACCGTGCAGCGCTTCACCGATCCGCCGTGGGTTGTCCAGTCTTTCCAGGCGTAGATGCAGAAAAGCATAAATTCGCTTCGCGATCTGCCTGTCTAGTTTTTCGAGCGTGCGTTCGGCAGCAGCGTTAAGCTCAATCTTCCAAGTCAATTTCGTTCACCTTGATACCTGCGCGATTCATGGCAACCTCAAGGGGAACGGTCTTGCTGCGGCCGGCGTGGATTTCAGCCAGTGCTTTTTCGGCGTCGTAGATGTCTTCCAAGTCCTCTAAGTGTTTCAAAATCGCTTCACGAGCATAGTAGGTCTTGGTGCGGCCGGTGCGCTTGGCAAGCCGATCAAGGCGCTTTTCAATGGTTGCGGGGAGCCGGATGGCAAGCATGATGAACCTCTGCTATACATGTATAGCATAGCACTTTTCCCGTTCGGCGGCCAGATCGACTTGGTGAAACCGGCTCAGTGCGGCTTAGCGACTTCAGTGGCGGAAGAGATTTTGGCTTCGGCTTCGGAGATGACGCGGAGAGCGTCGTCGTAGGCTTCCTCGCTCTCGCCGGCTTCGTTCCACATCTTCTGGCCGCGATCGAGCTGCTGCTGGGCGCGCTGGATGTCGATCTCCTCGGGCTTGAGCGCGTCAGACGCGAGGACAGTGACGCGGCTGGGCAAGACTTCAACGAATCCCCAACTGACGTTATAGGTAGATGTGTCAGGGCTGGCCGATTCGAGACCCGCGCCTGTGTGAATGCGCACGTCGCCCGCGCCCAGCTCGGCAACGAGTGGAGCGTGCCCGTAGAGCACTTCCATGTAGCCGGACTTCGAGGGCAGCTCGACAGCCGTAGCGTCGGCCTCAAAGAGGGTGCGCTCGGGAGTGACGAGACGGACCCTCAGCTGATTCGTTTCTTCCGGCATTCTTGACTCCTAGCTTCTAGCCACTAGCTTCTAGCTTCTAGCTCATGTTGCGAGAGTTAAAGACGTCAACTTCGCGTAGAAAAGGCTAGAAGCTAGTGGCTAGAAGCTAGAGGCTGCTTTCTTACACCGTTGCTTTCAGCTTCTCGGCGGTTTCGAGAACTTCCTCGATGCCGCCCTTCATGTAAAACGCCTGCTCAGGAACATCGTCGTGCTTACCTTCGATGATCTCCTTGAACGCGCGGACGGTGTCGGCGATTTTGACATAGGCGCCGGGGATACCCGTGAACTGCTCGGCCACATGGAAGGGCTGCGACAGGAACTTTTGCACCTTGCGCGCGCGTGCCACGGTGAGCTTGTCGTCCTCAGAGAGCTCGTCGATGCCGAGAATGGCGATGATGTCCTGGAGATCCTTGTAACGCTGGAGGATCTTTTTCACGCCTTGGGCCACATCGTAGTGCTCGTCGCCGACGACGCGCGCGGTGAGAATGCGCGAGGTTGACGCCAACGGATCGACGGCAGGATAGATGCCGAGCTCGGAGAGCGGCCGCGAGAGCACGGTGGTAGCGTCAAGGTGTGCGAAGGTAGTGGCCGGCGCGGGATCTGTTAAATCATCAGCCGGGACGTAGACGGCCTGGACGCTGGTGACCGAGCCTTTGCTGGTGGAAGTAATGCGCTCCTGCAGCTCGCCCATCTCCGTGGCGAGGTTGGGCTGGTAACCGACGGCGGAAGGCATGCGGCCCAACAACGTGGACACTTCCGACCCGGCCTGCGTGAAGCGGAAGATGTTGTCGATGAAGAGCAGCGTGTCGGCGCCTTCCACGTCACGGAAGTACTCGGCGACGGTGAGCGCGCTGAGAGCGACGCGCAGGCGGGCTCCGGGCGGCTCAGTCATCTGGCCATAGACGAGGGCGCACTTCGAATCCTGCCATTTGCCCGGCGAGATGACGCCGGACTCGGTCATTTCAAGCCAGAGATCGTTGCCTTCGCGGGTGCGCTCGCCGACGCCGCCGAAGACGGAGAAGCCGCCATGGTTTTTGGCGACGTTGTTGATGAGTTCCATGATGACGACGGTTTTGCCCACGCCGGCGC
>CAYOVE010000245.1:1906-4980 GCA_964407295.1 uncultured Occallatibacter sp. | reverse complement strand
ATGCTGCGCCGCGTGCGCGAAGAAAATCTCGACCTGGTGGTGGGCTCGCGCAACATCGCCGGCGGCAGCATGGGCGAGTTCACTAAGGCGCGCGTCAAGCTGAGCCAACTCGGCAGGCGGCTGAGCCTGATGGGCGCCGAGCATGAACTCAGCGATCCCATGAGCGGCTTCTTTATGGTGCGTGTCGCGACCTTTGAGCAATTCGCGCACAGGCTTTCCGGCATCGGCTTCAAAATCCTGCTCGATATCGTGCTTTCGGCAGGGCCCGGCCTGCGTATCGGCGAAGTGCCTTATCGCTTCAGGCTGCGCGAGCATGGCGAGAGCAAGCTTGACCTTCTGGTGGGCCTTGAGTATTTCGAGTTGCTCGTGGATAAGCATCTGGGCGGCGTGGTCAACGTTCGCTTTGTGCTTTTCGCCATGGTGGGCGCGCTGGGCGTGGGCGTCCACCTGCTGATTCTGAGCGCGCTGCTCAGGCTTACCGGGCTAAGCTTCGCCGCCGGCCAGGCCATCACCACTTTCATCGTGATGATTCTCAACTTTGTCTTGAACAACTCCGTCACCTACCGCGACCGGCGCCTTAAGGGATGGAGATTCTGGAGCGGCCTCATCACGTTCTGCCTCGCATGCGGATTGGGCGTGGCCGCGAACGTCGCCATTGCCAATGAAGCGTTCCGCCGCGGAGTTCCATGGGTGCTTGCGGCGGTAACGGGGTTGATGTTTACCGCGGTTTGGAACTACGGCGTGACGTCGATGACCACGTGGCGGCAGGAGCGGCGCTCGAGCGAGAAGCGCGCCAGGCAGCGGATAGAAGCTGGCGCGGCTCACGCTGGGCAGCAGAACAATGACGGAATCCCCGCGAAGACCCTGTGAACGGCAATGGCTCGGCGGTTACCTTTGGGGAGTTTCCCGTTTACTTTGGGCAGTTGCCTGTGATGGCCCCTCGCGCCCATACTGGCAGGCAGAATGATCTCTCCCATTGCGACAGGGATTTCCGCAGGACTCGGCGTCGCCGCATGCGCGGGCATTGCTGCGGGCGTGTATGCCTATGCTTCCCTGTGGCCGGATTCGCGGCTTTTTGGCACCGCGCTCACTGCGCCGCCGCGCCCCGGCGAGCTGGCATTCACCTTCGACGACGGGCCCAATGCGACATGGACGCCGAAGCTGCTCGACATTCTTGCCCGCCATCAGGTGAAGGCAACGTTCTTCGTTCTCGGCGAGCGCGCTAAAGTGCATCCCGAGCTCGTTCAGCGCACGGTCAAGGCTGGGCATCTCATTGGCAACCACTCCTGGGATCATCCCAACATGGCGCGCAGCACTCCCGAAGTCATTCGCGAGCAAATAACGCGCACACAAGACATGCTGGAGCAGATTACCGGCACGGCAGTAAAGTTTTTCCGTCCGCCCTACGGTGCGCGCAAGCCGGTCGTGTTTCAAATTGCGCGCGAGCTTGGCCTGAATGTGGTGCTATGGAATGCTATGACCACAGACTGGAGTGACCCCTCGCCGCAGCGGATCGCACTTCGATTGACCGACAAGATCGAGCGCCAGCGTCAAAAAGGCCATGCGGCAAACATCGTTCTGCACGACGGAGGTCATGGCGATCCCGCGGCAAACCGCATAGCGTCCGTGGTCGCCACGGAAAAGCTGATCGAGCTGTACAAAGGCAAAGTTCAGTTTGTAAAGCTGGATGCCTGGGCCTGAGCGCGCGCTTCAACTCGCGCTGAGCAGCGCCAACGCCTCGCGCGCAGCAGCGATAGTCGCCTTGACTTCGCCATCTCCATGCGCAGTCGAGACAAACGCAGCTTCGAACTGCGAGGGCGGAAGCCAAACGCCGCGATCGAGCATCGCCCGGTGGAAGCGCCCGAACGCGGTCGTGTCCGATTTCGCAGCCTGCTCGTAATTCCTGACCGGACCCGCATTGAAAAACCAGGTCCACATCGAGCCAACCCGATGGGTCGTGAGCGATACCCCTGCCCCGGCGGCCTCATGCGCGACGCCCTCGGCTACGGCTTTTGTCGTGGCCTCAAGACGCGCGTAAACTTCGCCGGCGTGCTCCTGCAAATAACCAACGGTGGCAATGCCCGCCGCCATCGCCAGCGGATTCCCGCTCAGCGTTCCCGCCTGATAAACCGGCCCCAGCGGCGCCAGCAAATCCATGAAACGCCGCTTCCCGCCGAAGACGCCGACAGGCAGCCCTCCGCCAACAATCTTCCCCAGAGTCACCAGGTCGGGATCGAGCGAGTAGAGCTGGCAGGCGCCGCCGAGCGCGACGCGAAAGCCCGTCATGACCTCGTCGACGATCAGCAAGGCGCGGTGATGCGCGGTCAGCGCGCGGAGTCCGGCCAGGTAGCCGTGCGCTGGCACAATGCAGCCGGCGTTGCCCACGATCGGCTCCACGATCACCGCGGCGATCGAGTTGGGGTGCGCCGCAAATGCCGCCTCAACTGCGTCCAGATTGTTATAGGGCAGAGCCACGGTCAGGCGAGCCACTTCCTCGGGAACGCCTGCGGAGCCCGGAATGCCAAATGTTGCAACGCCCGAGCCCGCCTTCACCAGAAGTCCGTCGGCATGGCCGTGATAGCAGCCTTCGAATTTGATGATCACGTCGCGCCCGGTCGCAGCGCGCGCCAGGCGAATGGCCGACATCGTCGCCTCAGTGCCTGAGCTGACGAACCGCATCTTTTCAATCGCTGGATAGCAGGCCGCGATACGCTCCGCGAGATCGCTCTCAGCTGCAGTGGACGCGCCGAAGCTCGCCGAGTTGCGCGCCGCCCGCTCAATGGCCTCGACGACCGGTGGAAACGCATGCCCCAGGATCATCGGTCCCCACGAACCGAAGTAGTCGATATACCGGTTGCCGTCGGCGTCGTAAAGAGTCGCGCCCTCGGCCCGCGAAAGGAACGGCGGCGATCCGCCAACCGCGCGAAATGCCCGCACCGGCGAGTTCACACCTCCCGGAAAGTACTTCTCAGCGCGCTCTTGCAGCGCCTTTGAACGGGCATGTTGCGAAACGCGAATCCCCTCACTCTGAATCTCGGCGCACATCGTGGCTTCAGTATAGTGGGCCGCAGGCC
>CAYOVE010000245.1:0-1806 GCA_964407295.1 uncultured Occallatibacter sp. | reverse complement strand
ACCCCGGCGATTTCAAGAACAAGGCCGAAGCCGAAGATCGCTCCTCGAAAAAAGTCGTTCCAATCCGTTCCCGGATGCGGGAGCGACGGCGAGAATCGCGCCCAGTTGATGCCGATCATGACGATCGACAAGCCCGCCACAACCAGGGCCATAGCAGCAGGGATGATTTTCTCTGGATCGCTTTTGAGAGTGCGGAAGATCATTTTCTTGCCTCCAAAATGAAATCATGCCTGCGTTCGCGTGCAGCGCCGCGCGGCCCGCAGGCAAACCAGGTTGATGGTGATCGAGAGCCCCATGAAAAACCCGCACCACGCGTCGAGCCAATCGTGGTTGACCGTGATCGATTCGCGAAAGACCCACGGCACCAGGCCCAGAATCAACGCAACGTTGGCGATTCGAAAAAGACGGCGGTGTTTCTCGTCGAGGCGGCTAAGCATCGGATGCATTTGAGAATCTCCTTATTGAAGTGACGTGTTGAGTCAATGAACCACAAAATCCAGCGTCATTCGCTCCCCGTGTCGCTGCCAGCCTCCAACGCGCGTTTGGCCCACATGCGCACAAGTTGGTACGCCACCAAAACGTCAATCGAAGTTCCCAGTCCCGCGCAAACGCCGCTGCACAGGTCGTTCGTTGCGGCAGTCAGATGCAGCACGGACAAGATCGATTGCGGCCACCCGAATGCGCTCGCCAGGTCCACTTGAGCCACGATCAGCAGAGCGATCAGAATCGGCAGCGATTTCTTCAAATTGCAACTGTCAATATCGAACATTGGAGTTCCTTTCAGGGGCGAGCAGCAGAGGCGCCGGTGCCGCGTGCTGACCGCAGAAGTAGAATGACGGCCAAGCCAACCAGCAGAAAGGGAAGGCCGTGAAAAAGGTCCAGGTATTCGTGGAAGGGAGCCTCAAAGAGCGCGAGCATGAGGCCGGAGGAGAGACAAAGGACCCCGGCGGCCAGTTTGCGGCGGGACCGAGGATCGAGTTGGCGGCGTCGGAACAAGCGCATGGAAAAATTCCCCCTGTGTAGCTAGTTTTTGTAGTGATACCAGCGCATGAGCGCGACTTTCGTCAGCCCCATCCCATAAATCACGGCGATCAGATCCCAGGGCACGCGGTGCTCCACCAGCAGGTGATACTCGAGCATCACGAATGCGATGAGGACACCGGCAACGGCCGCCGCGCTCGTCGACCGTCTTTGATGCTCACGGTCCCGCTCATCTGCGACCTTATCGAGCATGAGAATGCGGTTCAGGATCGGATGGGTCATGATTGGCTCTCCAACTGGAAAATTTGATCGGTCGGGCACGAGAAGATGCGCGCGAACGTAAGAGCCAGCTCCAGCGAGGGCACGTACCGGTTGCGCTCAATCGAATTAATGCTCTGCCGCGAAACACCCGCCGCCGCGGCCAGCTGCTCCTGCGTCCAGCCAAGCGCCATCCGCAGCTCCTTCACGCGATTTGTGATCGTCTGTGCCAAGTTTTCTACCGGCCTGCCCTATGTAAAGCCGACTTTCCAAACCAGAGTAGCCCCGATCGATTTCGATGTCAAGCCTACTTTCCATTTATCTTCGAAAATTCCTCATCACCTCGTGCGGAGGCGCGGCCGGACCTCGGCGCCAGCCACCCCGACGATTTGTGGGAAATGGCCCCCTTGATTGCTGCTAGAATTCCTTTTTCCGGCTCATCTGCGCCGAACCAATCAGCTGATAAGAAAGCCAGGCCCGTGGCACAACCGACCCCACCGAAAACCGTGACCTACGCCGATGCCGGGGTCGACCTGCGCAGCGGCGACCACGCCAAGGAGCGCATCA
>CAYOVE010000244.1:0-5018 GCA_964407295.1 uncultured Occallatibacter sp. | reverse complement strand
TATGCAAGGCTTCTGGCAATACAAAAAGCGGATTGACGCTGCTCATCTCCATAAAGCACGGGATGGGCTCCGGGCGCGCCGCCGCGCGCTGCATCAGCGCTTTGCCGGCAGAGAGCGAGCCGGTGAATCCGACCGCTTTCACCTTGGGGTGGTCGACGAGCGCGGCGCCAATCTCAGAGCCGGCGCCGAAAAGCAGCGCGAAGACGCCTGAAGGAAGCCCGCACTCGCGTACGCTGCTCGCAATGACCTGGCCGACCATCTCGCTGGTGCCTGGATGGGCGTGGTGCGCTTTCACGATGACGGGGTTGCCGGCAGCGAAGGCCGCAGCCGTATCGCCCCCGGCAACCGAAAATGCAAGGGGAAAATTGCTTGCGCCGAAGACTGCGACCGGACCGAGCGCCTTCATCATGGAGCGAATGTCGGAGCGCGCCAGCGGCTTGCGATCAGGCTGCGCGGGATCGATGCGCGCGTTGACCCATGAGCCCTCTTCGGCCACTTGCGCAAAAAGCCGAAGCTGATTGATCGTGCGCGCGGACTCGCCCTTCAGGCGCCCCTCAGGCAGAGCCGTCTCTTTGTTGGCGCGTTCCACTAGCTCGGGGACTATAGCTTCAATGCCGTCGGCGATCGAGCGCAGGAACCGGGCACGCTCGCGTCCGGAAAGCTTGCGGTAAACGAAAAATGCTTCCTCGGCGAGATGGGCGGCGCGATCCACGTCGGCCGGCGAGGCGCAGCGGTAAACAGGCTCCAGGCTCGCACCCGTGGCTGGATTAACGCCGTTAAAAGCAGCTCCGACGGTCTCGGAGCTTTGACCATCAATGATCGAGTAGCCGCGCAGATTCAACTCAGTTTTCTCATCCAACATGATTCCTCTTTTTCGACACGTTTTAGATGTTTGCCCTTAGCCTTTAGCTTCAATGTGCCCTGGCAAAATGATGTGGTTCACTCGAATCGAAACAGCTAATGGCTGTCTTTTTCATTCTTCGCCGATATCTTCGTTCCAAATCTCAGGATGCTTTGCGATAAATGTCTCCATCAACTCGCGGCATTCGCGATTGTCGAGATCGATCACGTTTACGCCGTTCTCGCGCAGCCAGTCGAGCCCTCCGGCTAAGGTCCGGCTCTCGCCGACCACCAGCGTGCCGATGCGAAACTGGCGGATGAGGCCACTACAGTACCAGCAGGGCGCAAGCGTCGTAACCATCACCAGATCGCGATAACTCCGCTGCCGGCCGGCGCGGCGAAAGGCATCCGTCTCGCCATGAATGCTGGGATCGCCTTGCTGCACACGACGGTTACGGCCCCGGCTGAGCAGTCGGCCCTCGCGAGTGAATAACGCCGCACCCACGGGAACACCGCCCTCATTGAGGCCAAGCCGCGCCTCTTCGATCGCCACTGCCAGCATTTCTTCGTGCAAGGTCACAAGTCCAATCTAACGCAGCGGGTTCCGGCAAACGCTCTAGCTGACGGTCAGCACCAGCTTGCCAAAGTGGCTGCCCTCTTCCATCCGCTCCAGGGCCTCGCGTGCCTGGCGCCAATCGAACTCCTCGCCCACCGGACGCAGCTCGGCAAGCGCAATTGCGCGGTTCATCTCCACAAAATCCCTGCGTGAGCCTACGTAGATGCCGTGGATCCGCGCCGTTTTGTGCAGAACAAGCGGGACGGGGAACGGTTCCGTGGACTGAGTAAGCACTCCCACCTGGGCGATCGTTCCGCCCGGCCGAATCGCTCTGAGTGAACGCACAAGCGTGCCCGCGCCGCCCACTTCGACCACCAGATCCACACCGTCGCCGCCCGTCTGGTCAAGCGCCCAGCGGTCCCAATCGGGGTTGTCGCGGTAATTCAGTCCAGCATCCAGGCCCATGGCGCTGGCGCGTTCCAGCTTTTCGTAGCTGGAACTGATGCCCAATACCCGCGCACCTCTTAATCGCGCAAATTGCAGCGCAAAAATCGACACACCTCCCGTGCCCTGGATGAGCACCGTGGAGCCCGGCTTAAGCTCACCGGTAGCCAGGGCATTCCATGCCGTCACTGCTGCGCATGGCAGCGTGGCAGCCTCCTGAAAGCTCAGATGATCTGGAATCGCAACCAGTCCCGGCTCCTTGAGAACCACAAAGTCGGTGAGCATGCCGTCGATATCGCCGCCCAATGCGCCGCGGCTCTTCGCAGCGGTTAGTGTGCCGTCCAGCCAGTTCTGCATAAAAATGCCGGCCACACGGTCGCCCGGCTTCCAGGCGTTGACGTCGGCGCCAATGGCCACCACTTCGCCCGCGCCATCGGAAAATGGAATGCGCGGCAGCTTCATCTTGGGGTTGTAGAAACCCTTCACGACCATCAAATCGCGATAGTTGATGGAAACCGCGCGAATACCCACAAGAACTTCGCCGGGGCCCGGTGCCGGAGTGGGGCGCTCCACAAACTCCAAAGAATCAATGCCAAACGCAGAAACTTGCCAGGCGCGCATGAGAACCTCTCAGTCTTTCTGTTCCAACTTCGTCATTCTGCGGGACGCGACGACGCCGAGCGCCCGTAGAATGAAGATATGGCCCGCGGATGGGAAAGTAAATCGGTGGAGGAGCAGATGGCAAACGCTTTAGAGAGTCCTGTTGCGAAAGCCGGCGACGGCCACGTGAGCGAAGAGCAGCGGCGCGCGGCCGAAGTGGTGCGCGCAGCGCGAGATCGGCAACTACAGGGTCTCAATTTGCAGCGTGAGAATATCCTCTCGCAGAAGACGTCGAATGCGGGACGCCGCGCGGCTCTAGAGGCAGCGCTGGCTCATATTGAATCGCAGATTCAGTCCATCGGGTAGGCCGTTCGGCAGCAGGGATTATTGGCGGTGGAACACGCGCTTCCGCTGTGGCTCGGGGCTATTGGTTCCTATGGATGAGCAACGTATTGGCCTGATCCACTGAGGTAAGCGAGACGCGCGCGATGTTCACATGCGCAGGCCGTGTGACGGCCCACAGAATCACATCCGCAATATCTTCACCGGTCAGCGGTGCGATGCCTTTGTACACTTTCGCGGCGCGGCCCGCATCGCCGTGAAATCGAACCAGGCTGAAATCGGTCTCCACCAGACCGGGATCGACGCTCGTCACCCTCACCGGCGTGCCCAACAGATCCTCGCGCAGCCCATCGTTGATGGCGCGCGCAGCGGCCTTGCTGCCGCAATAGACAGCGCCGTTGGGGTAGACGATCTCTCCGGCCATGGAGCCGAGCGTGACCACGTGGCCGCGATTGCGCACCACCATTCCAGGGACCACGGCGCGCGCCACGTAAAGCATCCCCTTGATGTTGGTGTCGATCATCTCTTCCCAGTCTTCAATTTTGCCGGTGTAGAGCTTTTCCATTCCGCGGCTGAGGCCGGCATTGTTCACCAGGACTTCGATTTCTGCCCATTCCGCCGGGAGCTCGTCGATAGCGCGCTGCACCGCATGGCGGTTTCGCACATCGAGGTCAATGGAGTGCACGGCCTGGGCGCCCTTGGCCAGAGCCTTCGACGCCACTTCAGCGAGTTTGCCGGCGCGACGCGCGGCCAGCAGCAGACGCGCGCCCTCGGCCGCAAAGGCCAGGGCCGTTGCCGCACCAATGCCGGCGCTGGCTCCGGTGATAAAGACGATTTTTCCCTTCAGCTTCATGTGCTCCACATCCTACGTGCGTGTTTTGCACCCCTGCTGTGACATACGGTACAACCCCACGGCCCAATCCTGATTGGCTAAACCGGCGGCCTTGGCCTGAGCGAAAATCTCCGCGAGGGTGTCGGCCAGTTTCAGCCGGGTTTCACGGCTGGCTGCCGCTTCGCGGAGCAATCTTGTGTCCTTCTCGCCCAGCGAAATTGAAGCACCCGGCTCCGCCGGAGGAGTCAGCATGATCTTGCTGTATGCCGCGTAAAACGGCGATTGAAACAGCGCGCTGTTGATCGCTTCAATGAAAACCGCCGGATCGATTCCCTGCCCGTCGGCGTAAACAAACGCCTCGCTCAGCGAATAAAGCATGGCGCTGATGAGGAAATTGCCGCCGAGTTTCACAGCATGCGCCTCGCGCGGTTCGGCGCCCACAATGGAGATGCCGCGCGAAAAGGTTTCCAGCAGCGGCCGCGCTTTGGCCACCGCCCGATCTAAACCCGCCATCACCACCCAAAGCTTGCCCTGTTCGGCGACATTGGGCCGTCCGAAGACCGGTGCGGCGACAAATTCATGTCCGCGACGTGCGTGCTCCTCGGTGAGCCGCTCGCTCAACGCCACGCTGATCGTGCTGCACGAGATGTGAAGCGCGCCCGGTGATAGCGCATCCATGAGGCCGTTCGAGCCAAAAATCACTTCTTCATTGGCGGCATCGTCAAAAAGCATGGTGATGACGGCGTCGGCACCCAGCTCGGCCTCAGCCGGCGTGCCTGCGGCGATTGCGCCTTCGCGGAGCAGAGGCTCCGTCTTGCCCTCCGTCCGGTTCCACACCGCAAGCTCGTGGCCGGCAGCGAGGAGGTGCCGAGCCATCGGCGTGCCCATCTTGCCTAAGCCTAGGAATCCAACCTTCATGGCGTGATTGTAAAAGATGGTCGATCATTAGTAGTAGGCAAGCTCAGTTTGTCATCTTGAGTGGAAAACCTTGTCCCCCGGCAAGAATCTGCTTGTCATCTTGAGCGGAGTCCCGCTTCAGCGGGACGGAGTCGAAAGATCTGCGGTTGCATTTTCGATGTCCGCATGGCGCGCGAAGGCGTTTTTCGGGATTGCCGCTGATATGCCCGGAACCTTGGAGGCCTGCAGGAGCTGTTAGTGCAAGTGCGGGGTTAGACTCTAAGCAGATTTGTGCGAAGGGCGGCGCGATGATCGGTCTTCTGCTGCTTGGGGTCTTAATCTTGCTGGTCTGCTCATCGTGGATGTTGATGCGAAAAGTTGCATCACTCGACCTCCGATGGCAGTATTTCGTCGCTGCGCCACTTGTCCTTTTTATTCTCTTGGTACCGATCCAGTTTGTCTCGGGATATTCGTTGGCATCAGCTTGGGGAATGCTGGTCATCGTCG
>CAYOVE010000243.1:0-5022 GCA_964407295.1 uncultured Occallatibacter sp. | reverse complement strand
GCGGAATTGCCGCCATGCTTCTTCTCATTTACTCGCTGGCGATGATGGTTCAGATAGTGTTTCTGGGGGGACAGCCGGCCTCTGTAACCCAGGCTTTCGACCTGCTGCAACAACACCGGGCAGTGGGCCTGCTACGCCTTGACCTGCCGACCGTCGCCGCACTTCCGCTGTACTACCTGTTGTTTCTCGGCATCTTCGTGGCATTGCGCAAGAGCGATCGCGCCAATGCTCTCCTCTCCGTTGTCCTGGCCTTCGCCGGTGTGACGCTGGTTCTCGCCACGCCAACGGCTCTTTCCATGGTCCAACTCAGCGACAAGTTTGCCGCCGCAACCAGCGACACCGCACGGAACCAACTGCTGGCCGCCGGAGAAGCTCTTATGGCCGCCGACATCTGGCACTCAACGGGCGCCATCGTCGGCGGAGTGCTTCTCCAATGTGGCGCGGTGCTGATTTCGGTGGTTATGTTGCGCGGCGCAGTCTTCAGCAAAGTCACTGCCTGGTTGGGAATCATTATGCATGGGCTCGACCTTGCTCACATCTTAGGAGGGCTTTTCCTACCAGTCTCTGGCATGATTCTCCTGGCTATCGCCGGCCCGCTTTATCCCATCTGGTTCTTGCTGGTTGGCCTCAGACTGCTCAGGTTGGCAGCGAGAAACGACCGGAGGCAGTTGCAAGTCTGAAAAAGAGCAAACGCCCCACCCAGCAAGTTCTCCTCGTCGAAGGCGAGGCAATCTGATTGTCTGGGGCCCCGCATCCATAGACATTGCGCCTTTCGACTGCGCGAAATTTCATCTTTGCAAAAGGCCATTCAGGCGCTACACTACGACTCAACTCTCATTTGGGGCTTTGCTCGAGAGACGCCGTCCTGGTCGACACATTAATGGGCCGTGCAAACCGCGGCCACGATGGCAAATGCTTCCCTGGTAAACAAAGTTAGAACAAGAAAATTGACTAAAGTCAGTTGGGTCCGGAGCACTATGTTTCGGCACCTGTAACTCACTTGGCGGAACTTTGCGCTTAGTGTGCCAGGTACGGGCCATTCACCAGCAGCCACTTTCCCCAGGAGATCCAAGAACATGCCCACCCAATCCGCTGGCTCGGCGTCGAGTGTGTGTTTCGCAGGTTTTCACAGGTACCTGATCCTGGCTTTGTGGGGAGTGGCCTTCGCTGCCCTGTTTCCGCGCTGGAGCTCGGCGCAAGTTACCTACGCCGACTTCAACACTCCGGCGGCAAACTCTGGTCAGTCATCGGCGACTTGCAGCGCCGCATCGGCGGCGCCGGGCGTGCTTTTCTGCTTCAATTACACGGGCAACGGACTCAGCTTCATCCAGGACAACTCCTACACGACAACTATTGACCCCAGCGAAACCGGTGGCACGGCCTATGCGTTGCAACTGACGCAGAGTGCCGAAAGCCAGGCTTCGAGCGTGTGGTATGCGATTCCGCAGAACGTGGCGAGCGGATTTACTGCGTGGTATGCGTTCAAGATCACGCCAGGAATCTATCCGCCCGGCGACGGACTCGCTTTTGTGATTCAGAATGCGGCCGGGGGCGGAGTCGACTCTCTCGCCCTCGGGAGTTGCGCCGAGACTGGTTCCGGACTGACGGCCCTTGGCGGCGGGGGCGGCTGCATCGGCTACGGCGGCATCGACAATAGCGTTGCCCTTGAAGCGGACACGTTCGCCGACAGCTATGACCCTTGGGACGCCGGGACATACAACTACACCGATAACCACATTGCGATGCAGGATTGCGGGGCGGGACTGGCCAACTCGCCCGCCCACTATACCGATGACCTTTCGAGCCCGCTCGTGCCGACCAGCTGCCTGATCTCGCTGGGCGGCACGTACGCAATTGCCTCAAATCCAGCTTCTTCGGCGACCGCCAGCACAGTTTACATCTATGACGGCGCGCCTCATCAGGTCGTCATCGTCTACAACGGCCCGAACGACTCGCCGGCGAACTACCTCTACGTTTATCTCGATCCGGCGTTCATGCCGGGTACGCACACGCCCGTCGCGGGGTCCACGCCGATTTTCTCGGGACCGTTCGACATTACCAAATCCATCAATCTGAACAATGGTGCTGCCTATATCGGCTTCACCGGTGCGACTGGCGGGGACTATCAACAAAATGAGTTGATGGGGTTCAGCTTCACGCCGCACAATTTTGCCAGCGCCAATGTTTGCCCGTCGGGACAGACATCTCCGGCTCCATGCACCGATACGATCCCTGTAACAGTCAATGTGGCGGCGAACACGGTCATCGGCTCGGCTCAGGTGGTGACGCAAGGCGTGCTGGGCCTCGACTTCTCGCTGAACAACGCCGGCACCTGCACGGGGACAGTTTCGGGCAGTTCCTGCACGGTGAATGTCAACTTTACGCCGATGGCGCCCGGATTGCGCATGGGCGCGGTAAATCTATTCGCAAGTAGCAGCCCTGGCGGCACTCCGTTGGCAACCACGCTGATCTACGGCGTCGGCCAGGGACCGGCGGTTTCCTTTGGCCCGGGTACGCAGACCACAGTCAATACCCAGGGCAACGCTCTGAGCGTACCGAATGGCGTTGTGGTTGACGCGGCGGGCGACGTCTTCATCGCGGAAGGTGGCAACGGATATAACGGTCAAGTTTTGAAGGTTCCGGCGAATGGCGGCCAGCCGACTACGGTGGGCGTGGGGCTCGATTACCCGCAAGGACTGGCGTTGGATGGAGCGGGCAATCTCTACATTGCGGATAACAATCTGAATGAGGTAGTAAAGGTCACGCCTGCTGGCGTCCAGACCGAGATGAATTTCGGTCTGAATTCCCAATTGGGCGTGGCGGTGGATGGAGCCGGTGATCTGTTCGTCAGCAGTTACAACGGCCATGAAGTGGTGGAGGTTCCAGCCAATGGTGGCGCCCAGACCGTGGTGTATAGCCCCGGGGGTTCTTCAAATCCAATCGGGTTAGCGGCGGACGCGGCGGGCGATCTTTTCATCGCTGATTATGGACTACACGAAGTCGTGGAGGTTCCAGCCAATGGAGGCGCCCAAACCACAATAGGCACCGGATGGTCTCAACCGGAAGCCGTTGCGGTGGACGCGGCAGGCGATGTATTCGTCGCGGATGAGGCGCCCAAGGTGGTGGAGGTCCCCGCCGGTTGCATTAACAACAGCGCCTGCCAGATCACAATCAGCGGAACCTATGCGTACGGCGTGGCAGTGGACGGAAAGGGCAATGTCTACATCCCCGACCGCAGCGGCAGCGCCCCGTACAACAACGCCGACAATACCAATAACCAGGTCATCGAGATCAACAAGGCGCAGCCGCCGTCGTTGACCTTTGCCGACACTTATGAGGGCAGCACAAGCTCCGACAGCCCACAGACCGTCTCAGTCCAGAACGTCGGAAACGCGACACTCAACTTCGCGACAATCTCTTTCCCGACCGATTTTCCTCAAGTGGGCGACGACAACGACTGCTCGACCGGCACTCCGCTTACTCCCGGGCTTGTTTGCCCTCTGACCATTGACTTCAAGCCGACAACGCTTGGTTCCCCGCTGAGCGAGGCTGTTGGCCTTACGGACAATGCTCTCAACGCTATTCCGGGTGCAACGCAGAACATTTCTGTTCAGGGCAACGGTCTCTCACCGGAGGTGAATGTACCCAATGTTGTGGGTCAGACGCAGACGGGAGCGGCAGGCCTCCTCAGCACCGCAGGTCTGAATCTCGGCGCTGTGACATCTCAAGCAAGCACCCTGCCAATAGGCGAGGTCGTTAGCGAAAACCCGGCGGCCGGTACGCTAGCCCAGGTTGGATCGTCGGTCAGTGTTGTCCTTTCCAGCGGCGTGGCTGTGCCGAGCGTGGTAGGGCAGATGGAAGGGAATGCGGAAGGACTGATCACTGGGGCCGGTCTGACGGTGGGAACAGTGACTAACCAATTCAGCGACACGGTGCAATCCGGCAATGTCATCAGCCAGAATCCAGCCGTCCCGTCGACAGTCAATGGCGGAACGCCTGTCAGCCTCGTCGTCTCCAGCGGCGTGCCACCTGCGACAGACCAACTTGCGCTCGTGAATAACTACTTTGTCACCGGCGACTATGCCACTGCGGGAATCACTCTGCACGGCCTTGCCACCGGAACCATCACCATTCCCGATCCCAGTCCTTGCGCCCCTCCCAATTGTGGCCCCGGCGTTCCCGACGGCGCCGACATTATCGATGGTTTCCTGTACTGGACAACCATAGAAACCTCTGCGTCACCCTCGGGCAATACCGGCACTTTCCTGGGTTACTCCATCACCGGGCAACAGATCGGGAGCGACGTGCCCAACTATAGCGACGGGACTTATTCGGGAACGCTCCGCGTGTATCGCGCCGACGTAAACAACTATTTCCAGATTCCTTCGAACTGGAACGGAGCGCGCCAAGGTTCAGGGCCGTTTGCCGTCACTTTGCCCAACAGCGGCGGAACGATCACTGAGGGCGCAAGTCTTGTGGTGATCTGGCGCGTGTTGTCTCCGAATTTCCCCCTCAAGTCGGTGGTCCTTTACAACGGATCGATCGCACCGACTTCGGCAACCGGACCTATACCTCAGGCCTTGCAGGGATTCTACGACGCGGTTAATGGAGCGAACGGATCCGGAGAGGTTACACATCTTTACACCAGCGGCGGAAGCTGGAACGACAGCGAAAGCTCCCAGACGCTCGGGCAATCAAACCAATATATCGATACGCTGACTACCGGCAATGCTTACGCAGCGGTCATTCTGAGCACGCCTGTCAACAACAGCGACAACGATGGAATTCTGGACGCATGGAAAGCCGCGCAAGGCTATACCGACGTGAAGACCGGCGCATTGGTGCCGTTGCCTGGCGCGACGCACGGCGAAAAGGACCTGTTCGTTCAGTTCGATTACATGTGCTCCGCGCTAAACGCAGACAACACGTGCGATTTCACCCAGCCCAATCTGTACCCCTCACCGGATGCCCAGGGCAACGATCCACTGGCGATGGTCACGCAGGCATTCGCCAACTATGGAG
>CAYOVE010000242.1:0-5084 GCA_964407295.1 uncultured Occallatibacter sp. | reverse complement strand
GAGACGGAGCGGATCACGAGTACTCCGCGCCCCTTTTCCGGCAAAGGCGTCTTGCCGTATACGATCGCCGACTGAATCAGCGCATCCACGTCGGGCTTGCTCAGATCGCGTGCACTTTCGAGCCGAACGAATCGGTTCTGACTCCCGCTCCCCTTTAGGATTCCTTTGGGATCAGGCAGCTTAGCGCCCCAGTAGAATGCGATGCGAACGCCGTGCGCGTCCGCGACAAGTGAAATAAAGCTATCGGAAGGCCGTAGTGTCGGGCTGTAGCCCATCACAAAGAAGTTGTAATTGTCATAGACCAGCTCGTTCGCCGTGGGAAGCCTCTTGCGAAGTGCCGCGCGCACCGCACGAATCGCCTTCGCCATCTCTGCCTCAAACTTGTCGATAAATCCCGCCAGCTCGGTTTCGGCATTTTGGCGGGGAAGAGGTGCATCCTTCTTCATTACGCCTCCTTCTTTGAGGGCCCAATACTCTCTTCAGCCGTCGACGTCCGATCCATCCGGCATCGGCTGGCAGCGCGGGCACCAGAACGTCACTCGCGCATCCTCGCCTTGAATGCGGCGGCGAATCGGCTCGCCGCAGCGCCTACACGGCTCACCTGCGCGTCCGTAAACCCACAAGCTCGCGCCTGGATCGGAGGCGTGCGTGGTGCGCCGCTGCTGCCCGCGAAAAGTCACGATCAGGTCGCCGGAATCTTCAAGCACGTTGGCCTTGAGCAGCTTCTGCGCGCATGCAATCGTCGCCACCGCTTCTTCCTGCGTGAGCGTTCCGACGGCGCGGAATGGATGCAGTCCCTGGACAAAGCAGATCTCCGATTTGAAGACGTTGCCGACGCCGGCGAGAACCGCCTGATCGAGCAGCGCGTCAGCGAGCGCCTCCTGCCGGCGGCCAAGCAGACGCGCTAACGCGGCCGTTGAATCGAACTCCTCGCTGAGAAGATCGTCTTCCGGGCGCGCAACGTGCAGATCGCGAGCGAGCGATTGTTCCGTGTGCATCCGCGCCACCGGCACGCGAAAACCAACAACCTGGTACTCGCCGTTTTCGATGACGATGCGCATATGAAACCGCGGCGCCTGCCAGCGCTCACCTTGGCGATAAATATGCCAGCGGCCATTCATCAGCAGGTGAGACGTGAGAATGCCCCCGCCAGAAAAATGAATCAGCAGCCATTTCCCGCGCGCCTCGACCTGATCGACCATCTGCCCGACGAGCGGAGTGTCGTCGTTGAATCGCATGATGAGTGGAAAAGTTGTCCGGAAGCCGATGACCGGTTTGCCCACAAGCGCTCGCCCAATATTGCGCGCGGTGCGAAAGATGGTGTCGCCCTCAGGCATGTAATCGTCGATCTCCTAAGACCTGTCGCGCGTTTCAAAAGTCGATCGTGAAAAAGGATAAGGCTTCGCCACGTCGAAAGGATTATTGAACTTCGGGTCTGTTCGCCTCGGAGTGTCCGATTGCCAGCGGAATGCGCCGCAGATGCATCCCCAGCGGACCGGGATGAAATCCCGCATCCATCAGGAAGCGTGCCATGGGGTGCGCGGCGACAGGCTGCCCATTGATCGTCGTGATCAGCACGCCTTCATGATTGTTCGCATGCATACGCTGCTGGCCGCGCGTGCACAGGAAATGCGCCAGCCCCGCGGCGACCTGTGAACGCTCCGGCTCCTCGGCAGGCAGAAACACCAGCAAATTCGGATTGCCGCGCTTGAGCCACGCCACCAGCTCGCCGTTGCGCAGAATCACTTCAGCATAGGCGGCACGAGTGAGGATGCGCGGAGCCGATTCCGAATCCTCGTCCGCGACCGGCAGCTCGGGCCAGCGCAACACTGAGCCGTAGGGATTCGCCGGATCGGTCGCGGCCAGCTGCACGAACTCGGGTTTTTCCGCAGGCGGCTCGGTGCGCAATTGCCGCAGCAGATCAACAGCCGCGGGCAGCGCAAACTGCGTGGCGCCCAATCCGCCGACAAAGTAGCCGCGGCGAATCCGTCCGCTCTCTTCGAGCGCTTTCAGCACGTCATACACCGCACTGAACCCGCCGGGCACGTTCTCCGCCGCAACTTGCTCCCGCATCAACACTCCGTAACGGTTGAGCAATTGCAGCGCCAGCGCATGGCTGCGCTCCGTCGTTGTCTGCGCTCTATTGCTGAGGGTAACGCCGGCCTCCAGGCCGGCTGTCGTGCGGGCCTCCCGGCCCGCACTCTGTATCGGCAATATCGACCATCTTCCTTGCGCACTCGGCGGCGTAGTGCGCCTCGACCGAAAGACAACTCCCGTTTGAAAGCGCCGCGGCGTACGCGCGCTTTCGGGCCGTGCAATATACGCGCGCAGCGCATGCAGCGAGTCGTTGGTGATCAGCCCGCGCCACACCAGGCTCCAAAGCGCCTCAATGGTTTCGCCGGGATAGCCCGAACCTGCAGCCTCGTGCAACGAATCGAAGAAGCTCGCGCCAGTCGACTCGAGCGTCGCCAGCAGCTTTTCTTCGCGTTCGGTCAAAGGATCCACGAGCGGACGCTGTTGCGCCAGCAGCGGCAGCCTGTCGGCAAGAAACAGCGCAACGCGCCCGTCGCGCTCGCCAATCGGCTCCACGCCGGCCCACGCCACTTCACCGGCGGCAATCAGCGTGTCGAGTCCCGCGGATGTGAAATCGGCAATGCGCGCAGGCAGAATCGACGATTCAAGCAGCGAAGCAGGCAGCGGAGCGACCTGCAGGCTCTCGATTGCGTCGAGTAACGCGTCAAGGTGCGCGGTCCCTGTGCGGCGCGGCGCAAGCACTCCCTGCCAATGTGTGAGGAAACGCGCCAGCGTATGCTGCTCCACCGGCTCCACTTCGCGGCGCAGCTTGGCCAGCGACTTGCGGCGAATCTGCCGCAGAATTTCGGCGTCGCACCATTCACGATGCAGGCCACCGGGACGAAAACCGCCCTCAAGCACCCGGCCCTCATGCGCAAGCTGCCGCAACGCGGCTTCAACGGCCTCCGTGTCCAGCGCAAATCTTTCAGCAGCCTCGCGCAGCGTGAACGGACCATGCGTGCGCGCGTAACGGCGCACCAGTTCGAGCACCGGATGAGCCACCGGCTCAAGCAGCGCGGCCGCTAGGCCCGGCGGCAACGGAATGCCAAGCCCATCGCGATAGCGCGCCGCGTCTTCAGCTGCGATCACCCGCTTTTCGCCGGCGATGCGCAACTCCAGCAGCCGCCGCGAACGAACCAGCCGGTCGACATGCGTCAAAAGCTCGGCCGAAACCACGCGCCTTCCCATCTCCTGGCGCGAAAGATCGCCCAGGCGCAGGCACAAGTCGTGAATTCCATCGGCAGAACGCGCGCGATAATTCTCCGCAAGGCATTGCGCTGCCTCTTCCACGGCGGCAATCGCATCGGCGTCGAGCAACTCGCGCAAATCGGCTTCGCCAAGCAACTCGCGCAACTGATCCTGATCGATCGTGAGTGCCTGCGCGC
Source organism: uncultured Occallatibacter sp. (assembly GCA_964407295.1). Classification (GTDB taxonomy): domain Bacteria; phylum Acidobacteriota; class Terriglobia; order Terriglobales; family Acidobacteriaceae; genus Telmatobacter. The sequence goes on along the minus strand of CAYOVE010000242.1, from coordinate 1,626 downwards.
GGCGCTCCGCCAGCGGCGCATCGCCTTCGTACACAAAGTTGGCCACGTAGCTAAAAAGCAGGGAAGCGGCAAACGGCGAAGGCTTGCGCGTCTCCACTACATGCACGCGGAGCTTCCGCTCCTCTACTTCCTTGAGGATTTCAACCAGCGCGGGCATGTCGAAAACGTCGCGCAGGCACTCGCGATAGGCTTCGAGCAGCAGCGGGAATTGCGGATAGCGCGATGCCACGCTGAGCAGATCGTAGGATCGCTTGCGTAGCTGCCACAGCGGCGAGCGCTGGTCGGCGCGGCGGCGCGGCAACAGCAGCGCGCGGCCCGCAGCCTCGCGAAAGCGCCCGGCAAACAGCGCCGTCGATCCCAACTGGCGCAGTACAAGTTGCATCGCCTCGGCCGATTCGACCAGAATCCAATCGGAATCCGGCGGCTCGTCGGTGTCAGGGAATCGCAGCACGAATCCGTCGTCGCCCCAAAGCGTTTCAACTTCCGGGCCGCCGGCGGCGCGGATGCGCGCAGCCACTGCCATCGCCCAGGGAATGTGAATGCGGCTGCCGAAGGGCGTCAGCACGCACACGCGCCAGTCGCCCAGCTCGTCGCGGACCCGCTCCACCACAATCGTCCGGTCGTCGGGAACCTGCCCAGTCGCCTCCGCCTGGTCGGCAAGAAAGCGCAGCAGATTTTCGGCGGCGCCCGGATCGAGATCGTGCTCGTTGACGAGGCGCGTCAACGCGGCGGCTTGCGGCAACGCGCGCAGCTCGCGCACCATGGCGCCGATTCGGCGGCCAAATTCCAGCGGGCGTCCGGGGCCGTCGCCTTTCCAGAACGGCATCTTGCCAGGCTCTCCGGGAGCAGGAGTCACCAGTACGCGGTCATGCGTAATGTCGGTGATGCGCCACGTAGACGCGCCAAGGATGAACGTCTCATTGGGATGCGACTCGAAGACCATCTCCTCATCGAGCTCGCCCACACGCACCGATTTGCCCTCTGTGAACGCGAGAAAGACGCCATAGAGTCCGCGATCGGGAATGGTTCCGGCGTTCAGGATCGCCAGCCGCGCCGCACCGTCGCGCGCCGTCACAACATTGCGCACGCGATCCCACGTGAGTCGCGGACGCAGCTCGCCAAACTCGTCCGAGGGGTAGCGGCCGCTGAGCAAATCGAGAACGCCGTCAAAGGCTGCGCGCGAAAGCGAACCAAACGGCGCGGCTCCGCGAATGAGATCGAAAAGAAAATCAACAGAAACTTCGGGAGCAGCGGAGTCAGCGGCGGTAGAGGAGTCTGCGGAGTTCCTGTGATCCCATTCCCGCGGCGTCTCTTCGTCGAAGAGGTTCGCAGCGGCCATTGATCTCTGTTCTCTGTTCTCTGATCTCTTGCTCTTGGTCCCTCGGTCCCTGCCGGGGCCCCCGGTGGGCGGTCTTTGCTCGCTGGGGTGGCTTGGTCCCTTGGTCCCTGTCTTTCGTGCACTGGCAACGATCGCCACTAGCTGTTGGCAGAGCACATCCAGCGGATTGCGGGGAAAGCGCGTCGACTCAATGTGCCCGTCGTGCATGGCGCGCGTGACCGCGGCGCAAGCAACCAGATCGGCGCGGTACTTGGGAAAGAGAATGCCCTCGCTCACCGCGTCCACAT
>CAYOVE010000241.1:0-5176 GCA_964407295.1 uncultured Occallatibacter sp. | reverse complement strand
TCGCATCTCGATGGCGGCCACCCTGGTATACGTCGTGGTCACATTCGTCGCCGGACTGCGCGCTCATTCGCTCGCGTTGCTGTCTGAATCGGGGCACAATGTCTCGGATTTCCTGGCCCTCCTGTTGAGCTTTGCCGCAGTCTACTTCCAGTCGCGGCCGGCAGATCACTCCAGAACCTTCGGCTACCAGCGCGCCGGCGTGATCGCGGCATTCATCAATGCGGCAACGCTCATCGCGATTTCGCTGCTGATCGCCGTCGAAGCGGTTCATCGCCTCAGCTCGCCGGTGACGGTGCAACCAAGGTTGATGATGATCGTTGCGGCGGCCGGCGTGCTCATGAACGGCGCGATTGCGGCGCTGCTTTGGGGCGTAGCGCGCGACGTGAATCTGCGCAGCGCCTTTCTGCACATGGCGGGCGACACACTCTCGACGGCGGCTGTGATCGCTGGCGGCGCCGGCATCCTGCTCACGGGCCAAAACTGGATCGATCCCGTACTGTCCATTCTCATTGCCGCCTTCATCTTCTGGTCGAGCATTGGGATCGTGCGCGAGACGCTCAACATCCTGCTGGAGGGCACGCCGCGCGGCGTCTCGCTGCAGCAGATTCGTTCTGTCATGGAAGCGGTCGATGGCGTCGTCAATGTTCACGACCTGCATGTGTGGTGCCTGGGATCGTACACGCGCGCCCTCGCCTGCCATGTGACGATCTCCGATATTCCTCCTTCGGAGAGCGTTTGTATTCTGGCCAACCTCAAAGATGTTCTCCACAGTCAGTATGAGATAAACCATACGACGATCCAGTTCGAGCATATCGGCTGTGAATCACCGGAGGATTGCATTTGCGTTGCGCCCCCCGAGGAGATGGCCGCAAGGCACGAGCATCATCACGGCCACGTACATTGAAGAGACCTGCAGGACCTCAGGCCTCCAATGCGTTCTCAACCAGTTGAGGGATGAATATTGATTTTCCGCCGCTGTCTTCGCAGATCCCTTTGCATTGCGATCCTCGCATTACCCGCTGCCGGGTTGTTCGCGGCTCCGCCATCCGCGCAACAGCCGGCTCCTTCCGTGGAGCGTTACGCATTTGCTGGCGAGTACACCGATCCGGCAAATCCCGGCGACGGGTACGCCCTCTATGTGCAGGATGGCAAGCTGACCGTTGAATCCGACCGCCAGGTTCCTGTTGAGCTGAAGCCAATCTCGGCAACGCTCTTCTCCCTTGCGAATTCGGATGTGACCGCCACATTTCAAGTCGGTGCGGCCGCCTCTGCGACCAGCGTCTCGTTTTCTGACCATCCGGGCACAGTGTATGTTCGCGGCGGCGAGCCAATCCGCCACGTCTTCCATGACTATGTGCGCAGCGAGGCGATGATTCCGATGCGCGACGGGGTCAAGCTCCACGCGGTGATTCTCGAGCCTTCAGACATCAAGACGCCACTGCCTTTCCTGATGCAGCGAACGCCGTACGGCGTAGACGGAATCGACCGCGCTTCTTTTTTTGCCCAAAGGCCCGAACTGGCGCGCGATGGCTACATATACGTAGCCGAAGACATTCGCGGGCGCTACAAGAGCGAGGGCAAGTTCGTGATGATGCGGCCACTCGCCGATCATCACAATCCACACGCAATTGACGAGAGCACTGACACCTACGACACCGTGGCGTGGCTCATCAAGAATGTTGCGGGCAATAACGGGCGCGTGGGGGTCGTGGGCACCAGCTATCCGGGATTCCTGGCGATGATGGCAGGCATCGACCCGCATCCGGCAGTGAAAGCAATCTCGCCGCAGGCGCCGATGATCGACGTCTGGATTGGCGATGATTTCTTTCATAACGGAGCCTTCCGGCAGAGCTACGGCTATGACTATGTACTGGGGCTGGAATCGACAAAGACTGAAGTTGAAGTCAGCTACGGCGAGGACAACGGCAAACCCGTAGATGGATTCGACTACTTTCTCCGGCGCGGCAGCTTTGCGGAGGACGTGAAGCAGTCCGGAGCCAGGCTGCTTCCAACGTGGAAGCTCTTCCTCGATCATCCGGCGTACGATCCTGTCTGGTCGTCGCGCGGCGTGGAATATGCGCTGAACTCCGTAACCGTGCCCACGCTCACGGTCGGCGGCTACTACGACCAGGAAGATATGTACGGGCCGCAGGAGGAATACGCCAAGCTCGAGCCGCATGACTCGAATCACGAGAACTTTCTTGTTCTCGGGCCGTGGCGGCACGGTTACTGGTCGTCGTCTTCCGAGCGCCTCGGCAACCTGGACTACGGAGAGCCAATCGGCGCCGAATTTCGCAGAGATATCGAGGCTAAGTTTTTCGCGCATTACCTCAAGGATGAAGCTGGCTTCGATCTCGAAGACACGGCCAGTTTTCAAACCGGGTCGAACACATGGAAGACCTATTCGCACTTTCCTCCCCAGGAGTCGCGGCCGACCGCCCTCTATCTTGACGGCGCGGGGCTGCTGAGCTGGAGTTCGTCTACGGCTGAGGCTTCGGCTTCGTACATCAGCGATCCGGCCAACCCTGTGCCCTACAGACACAGGCCCATTCAGCCGACGTACAGCGAAGGTTCTGACTGGTACAACTGGCTGACGGAGGACCAGCGATTCGTGACCGGCCGCAAAGACGTGGCCGTGTGGAAGCTGCCGACGCTCACCAAAGACCTGACCATCACCGGCGAGGTTGTAGCGGACATCTTCGCCTCGACGACAGGCTCGGACAACGACCTGGTCGTGAAACTGATTGACGAGTATCCAGGCGACGATGCGGACCCCACGATGCGCGGCTACCAATTGATGACCAACGCCGAGATCTTCCGCGGCCGGTATCTCACGGGATACGACGCTCCAACAGCGCTCGCGCCCGGATCGATCCACGAATACAAATTCAGCCTCCACGATGTCGATCATGTCTTCAAGGCCGGACACACGGTGATGGTTGAAATCCAGAGTACTTGGTTTCCTCTCTACGATCGCAACCCGCAAACCTTTGTGCCGAACATCATGAAGGCGATGCCCTCGGACTATCAGGCCGCGACGATCACGATCTATTCCGGAGCGGGACATGAGTCGGCAATCGAGGTTCCGGTGATGGGCGCGCAGTAAAGGCGGTGTGCGCGCTGCAGCCCAAGCCGCGCTTGCAGCGGGCATGGCCGCACCGAACCCCGGCGACCTATAATCGCAGCAGGCACGACCCCGGCCCCCACTTTCCCAACAAGGCGAGGAAAAAATTGGCACGCGAGCTTTATACGGCGCGACTCTTGCGCAAAGAATGTATCTCTGAGGTTGCCCAGTGCTATCACTTTGTGTTTGAAGTTGAAGGACGTGATAGCTTCGACTACCGCCCCGGCCAGTTCGTATCGGCGGTCGCCATGGACGAAAATGGCAAGCAGCAGACGCGAGCCTACTCGATTGCGTCGGCCGCGCGGAGCAACAAATTCGAGCTGTGCGTGAACCGCGTGGAGAACGGCTTTTTCTCCAATCACCTCGCAGACCTGCCCGATTTGCCCGTGGGAGGCACGATTCAGATTCACGGGCCGCACGGGCACTTTGTCTTGCAGCAGCCGATCACCGACTCGATTTTTGTGGCCACCGGGACCGGCGTGGCGCCGATGCGCGCCTACCTCGAGTGGCTGTTCCCGGTTGGCGAGGCCGATCGCAGCCAGGGCAAGGACATCTGGCTGGTCTACGGAACGCGCTACGAGAGCGACATCTATTACCAATCCGAATTCGAGGCGCTGGCCGAGCGCGTGCCCAATTTTCATTACCTTCCCACCCTCAGCCGGGCCGACGATAGCTGGACCGGCCTGCGCGGTCACGTGCAGGTCCATGTTGCGAAGATCATCGAAGAGCGCGCGAAACGGCAGGGCAGAACTCTGCCTGCTCCCCCTGTCGATCCGGCCATTCCGGTGGCCAACCTGAATTTCGACATCTATTGCTACATCTGCGGGCTCAACTTCATGGTCTCCGGCGTCCGCGAGCTGCTTGACGGTTACGGCTGGCACAAGAAGCAGGTCGTCTTCGAGCGGTACGACTGAAGGACGGTGGTGTCACCAGAGCTAGCTGTGTTGGCTGGACGATCGTACGTGAAGTTTCGGGCCTGGAATGAAATACTGGCCGAAATGAACCCACCGCCAGTCAGGACCACCGGTCGCACGCATGTGTTCGTTCTGAGCCTGATCCTGGCAATTTATGTGTGTGCCCGAGTCCTGGAATTGGTCCACGGTCCTGTACCGCGGATTTGGATTGTGGCCCTCGATGTTCTTTCCGCGATGGCCTTTGCTCTGGTTGATGGAGTGCGCCGCTACGGGCTCCGCGGAATCCTGGCTTTCGCGGCGAGCTGCGTAATCGTCGGCAATATCAGTGAGAACCTCAGCGTAGTCACCGGCTTCCCATTCGGCCGTTACTACTTTGCTGACCTGATGGGGCCAAAGCTTTTCCATGTGCCCGTGCTGCTTGGCTTGGCCTACATCGGCATGGCCTACGTTTCATGGACGCTGGCCTGCGCCATCATTGGCACATCCAGCGCACAGGTCAACGGAACGAGAGTTTTGACGCTTCCTCTGACAGCCAGCTTCATCATGGTCGCGTGGGATTTGGCGCAGGACCCGATATGGGCGACGGTGCTGCATGGGTGGGTCTGGCCCGATGGAGGGCCGTGGTTCGGAGTGCCCATCTCGAACTATCTGGGCTGGTACGGAAACATATTCCTCATCTACCTGCTGTTTGCGCTCTATCTGCACCGTCGACCGCCTCAGCCAATCGCCGCGCCAGAGCCGAGCCTGCGGCCGGCGCTGGTCTTTTACGCGCTCTGTGCTGCGGGCAACGTGTTGCAAACTGCGTCACGGGTGGTTCCAGCCGTCGTCAGAGATCCGACCGGCAGGGAGTGGCGATTCTCCGAGATCGCCGGGGCGTCGGCACTCGTTTCCATCTTCGTGATGGGATCGTTTACAGCTATCGCTTGGATCAGGATTGTTGAACAAGATAAAGAAGCTACAGGTTGAAGAGCTCGCGCAGCCGTTTGGTCTGGGCGCGGCTGACGGGGATCTCCGTCTGCTGCTTGTCATTCATGCGGAGCTGGTAGCTCGACTTGAACCACGGCATGACCTCGCGGATCTGATCGATATTGACGACGAAGCCGCGGTGGGCGCGCCAGAATCGCGCGGGGTCGAGGAG
>CAYOVE010000240.1:0-5191 GCA_964407295.1 uncultured Occallatibacter sp. | reverse complement strand
AGATTGGGCATCGTCAGTCCTACTACGAGGAAGCGATTAGCTCTGCGATACGCTCTCCTGACCCGTTTCAAGTTATCGATGGATCATGGTTGATCCGGCGCCTTTCCCCGGATTCAAACCCGATCGATATTCAAAGTCTGCCTAAGCATCGAGATGTGCCCAAGCTCCTGCATGCGATGGGCTCTGAAGCTGCGAACGTCCATCTGGGCACGAAAGGTCAGGCACCCAAGATTCTGAACGACCTGCAAAAGAGGAAACCTACCTGGCTACGGGATGCGGCAGTTCGCATGGCTCGCATTCTCGAAAAGGATTGGAATCGCTATCGGAAGCCCTGAAAGCGCCCGCAATCGAAGGCACCTCGCCTTAAAAGCGGCTTAGACCAAGGTCTGTTCGCATTGGACCGCCGTGAGCCGAGTGCTCAAGCCTCGTTGCTGAAAACTGCCGTTCCCGCCTCTTGCGAGGAGCCATCATCCTAAGACTGGTCATTTTCGCGTTAGGCATAGCGCACTCTTCGTCAAACGGCACAGCGGTGGAGAACTGATGTGCGATTTTGACCAGCTCAGCGGACGTGGCGTGTTTAGGATGGGTTTTCCATTGGCGGTCGCGTCCCTTCCGGAGTGGCTGCATACGGTATTCCTGGAGCCACAATGCAGAACACCAAAGGCACTCCAAATCGCAATCAGCCCCAGCAGGACAATCAATCGAAGGGTGAACAGCAGTGTCACGAGGGCAGTGCAGATGTCGTAGGTAACTCGCTGAACGTGAATGAGAATGATGTGCGCAATCAGAATCGGTCCGGCACTGAAGCTGTGAAGGGTGGAGAGCGGTCCGACGCCAACAACAAGAAATGATCTCTGGACAGTTTTGTCTCGCCAAGACTCTATCCGGGTGCAAAGTGCTTGAGACATCACATCGGTAACTAGTATTCGCACATCAACCAGGTCAGGCGTGCCTCGATGCCATAGGCCGGTGCGGCTCAGACAGACGTTCTCCAAGCCCAGCCTGGGTCTGGTCACTCTGCAGTGCATTGCACGGCGAGCAATTACGACCAGCTATCAGCAATCCGATAGTCCGATACTAGTCGATACAAGGCTCTGCATCGGGCAAGGAAACCTCCCCAAATAGGGCCTTACCTGGTCGCAGACAGACAAGATGCAGGGAAACGTCCACGGAGTTCAACGAACTGAGCACAACTACAGAACAGAGGAGAGAGTCATGATGAAACCAAGCACAGAAGATAGGACAACAGGCAAGCTTCACGAAGTCAAAGGTTCAATCAGGCAGAAAGCCGGCGAACTTACCAACAACCCAAACCTTGAGGCTGATGGCAGAGCTGAAAAGAATGCCGGGAAAGTCCAAAACATTGCCGGCAAGATTGAAAAGGTTGTAGGAGAGTAAGCGCATCACTATCGAACTCAGAGACGAGAAAGGTGAAGAGAACATGGCGCAATCAGTGATAGAACAGATGGGCGTGCAGTTTGACGAGACAGCGCGGAAGGCTTCGCGAGCGGCGTCCGCCTTGGCGGATGCGCTTGAGGATGGCGGCGAAGCAGCACGGCGTGTCACAAAACAGGGCAGCCAAGCCGCAGCAGAGCTTCTTGCTGACACAAAAAAGCGAGTACAACAGCATCCTATTGAAGCTATTGCGGCAGCATTTACGGCAGGTATTGTGGCTGGATCGGCGATCCGCTGGATGATGAAGCGAAGGCAATGCTAGCCAGGGACAGTCAATATGAGTGAAGAGGGCCGGAACATTGGTTCCTCTTCACTCACCGTTTCGAGGTGTCAGCCCGTGCGAGTGACAACTAAGTGTATGTTGCCATGACTGGTACCGGCGGCAACCTACCGTTCGTTCCATACATGGCAACAGACTACGGTCAGGCCGCCATTCTCACCCCCTCGGATTATTTCTTTGCCAGGGACGGAATCGCTGCCGAGGGCACCATCAACTAGGAACGGATCATCGCCGCCGACTTCGAGCTCGATCTATTGGACGAACAGCGTGTCAACGGAAGCGTGATTCCCCTCCTGAACTGATCAAAGACGCCTGCGACAATGTCGTCCATTTCTCCGACTACAAGGCGCAACAGCTTGTCGAGACCGAAATTGCCCAAGGGGATGCTTTGAAACCTGTAGTGTGTCTCTAAGAGCCTCCAACATGATTCCGAGAGTCTGGCAGACAAGTTGTCAGGTTCCGGTCGTGTCACCGGCATTCTGTCCCATCTCTCATGTCTTAGTTAATCCCGCGCCCACATTGTCAATGCCGCAGCCCCTGCCAGTCCGCCTTTTATCTCTCTACGTCGATCTCCGGATACTTCCGCTTGACCGCCGCCACCACCGTCGCGTGTTCCGGCGTTCCGCTGGAACGGGCCAGCGCATCCCGCGCGTGCGCAGCGTCCTCAATCGGGTAGCGCCGCGTCTTCGGAAAGACAAAATCCCCTTCGGGCAGTTCCTTCCGCTCCTCATACGTTAGCTTTGTCATTGTGACTTCTCCTGTCCTGATTGTTCTGAGCCTTGTTCACCAGCAGGGTGGACCGGCCTACCGCGAGCTGCAGCAGGCCCCGAGATAGTGGGATCTGCCGGCTCCAGAAACAGGTCCTCCCAGCCGGCAAGAATAGATAAGGGGAGCTCGGTTTTTCGCTCTGTAGGATTACTTGCGCTCACAGCCAGGACGGCTACGCGGTCACCATCGTCAAAGACATCTGAAACCAACACCATGTGTTCGCCATACAGATTCACGTGTTTACCCACGATGCAGCCGAGCTTCTTAATGTGTGAGCAGTTCTCGGAAGATGAACCGACAGCTTCGGGCTCCGGAGAGGGAGAGAACATGGGCCACTTCGACGGTCAGAAGATTTTCATGCCACGCACATCATGATCTCCGCTGACATCATCGATCTCTATTCTCTTCCAGCGGACAAAGAGGAAACTGAGCGTTCTGATACACAGCAAGAATCCTCTGGCAGACGGCATTCCGTGAGGCGGGGCGATACCTACGCGCAGTTCCGGGAGGATACGGCTACTCGGAAGCAACCTGGGCCACATCACGTTAGGGACGAGGAAGGCGACTAACCAGGCGTCGGCTATTAGCAGCGGATCGGCATGGGTTCATTGCCGAACATTAAGCCGGCCATCGTGAATGAAGTGCCCGACGTGTTGAACCTGCTGTATTGTTGGTGTAGAAAGGCGTCCTTTTTACGTTTGCGTTTGATCAGAACAGAACAGTCTTCTTTATCCCCGTGACCGGATACTCTCAGTTAGCCGGAATCCATCGCTGAATTGTCTTGGTGCCTAAAGACCTTTCCCTCTTGCGAATCTGCGGCCAACTATCCATGCACCGCACAACCATGAAAAGACTTGAGCTAATGGAGTAGAAGTGCGACCGAGATGGCGATGACAGCACCCGATACGAATTCTGCACTAGGAGAATCAGCCGAGAAAGACGGCCCGGCGAGTGTTGGCGCCACAGGAACTCCGGCGCCTCCAGACAAGTCTTCGCCAGTTGAAAAAGCCAAAAACCACAACATCCGCATTTCCTCTGCCGTTCTTGACGCGGCGGAGAAGGACGGCGATGCACTGCTTCAGTCGCTGCACACGACTCCCGAGGGGTTGACACAGGCGGAGGCCGAAGCAAGAGCGCGTACCGCCGGCCCGAACGAAGTGGCACAGGAACGCCGGCGCGGCTGGATTATCCGCCTCTTGATTATTCTTCGCAACCCACTGGTGATTCTGCTCGCAGCTCTCTCGACTCTCTCTTTTGCCACGGGTGACGCGCGCGCCGGAACCGTGATGGCCTGCATGGTGGTGCTCAGCGCTACGCTGCGCTTCGTACAGGAAGCCCGTGCGGACTCGGCGGCGGCCAAGCTAAAAGCCATGATCCACGTGACCGCCGCTGTCTTTCGGGATGGCAACGCGCAGGAGATGCCGCTGCGCGATCTGGTCCCTGGGGACATCATTAATCTGAACGCTGGCGACATGATCCCCGGCGATGTGCGGGTTCTCACTGCGAAAGACTTGTTCGTGAGCCAGGGTACGCTTACTGGAGAGTCCTATCCAGTCGAGAAGTTCCAAGATTCGGACCCCAAGGCCTCCAATTCACCGATCGACCTGAAGAACATTTGCTTCATGGGGACGAGCGTTGAAAGCGGCACCGCAACCGCAGTCGTGGTCGTCACAGGAGTAAACACGTATCTCGGGACCATGGCCGGCTCGATCACGGAAGAAGCGCCACCGACCAGTTTCGACCGCGGCTTGAGCCGCTTTACATGGCTAATGATCCAGCTCATGGCAGTCATGGTGCCTCTGGTCTTCCTGATCAACGGCTTTACCAAGCACGATTGGAAGAGCGCATTCTTCTTCGCGATGGCCGTGGCCGTGGGTCTGACCCCCGAGATGCTGCCCATGATCGTCTCCGTGTGCCTCTCCAAGGGAGCCATCGCGATGAGCCGCAAGAAAGTGATCGTCAAGCGGCTGAATGCCATTCAGAATTTTGGCGGGATGGACGTACTATGCACGGATAAGACTGGCACGCTGACCGAGGATCGTGTTGTCCTGCAGCGGCACTGCAACGTAGCGGGGCGGGAAACCGACGAGGTGCTCCTGGACGGTTACCTTATCAGCCACTTCCAGACCGGCCTCAAGAATCTGCTCGACACGGCGATTCTGAATAGTTCGGATTTCCATCAACAAGCGCTCATTGAAAAGTACAAGAAACTCGATGAGATCCCCTTTGATTTCACTCGGCGCATGATGTCCGTCATGGTGGAAACTCCTGAAGGCAAAGCAATCCTTCTCACCAAAGGCGCTCCTGAAGAGATATTCCACCAATGCTCTGAATTCGAGCTGGATGGGAAGCTTTCGCCCATGGATCCCGCGCTGATGAAAGGCTTGCGGGATGAGTATGCGAGCCTCAGCAGCGACGGCTTCCGGGTTTTGGCCGTAGCCGTCAAGGAACTACCGGGTAAGCAGTCCTGCTCAAAGGAGGACGAGCGCGACCTCGTGCTGAAAGGGTACGTTGCATTTCTCGACCCGCCCAAAGGTACGGCGGCAATTGCAATCCAGGCCTTGCACAGGCACGGTGTAGGAGTGAAGATCCTTACCGGCGACAACGACCTGATCAGCCGCAAGGTGTGTCGCGACGTGGGACTTGAGCCCGATCCAATGCTCCTGGGCGAGGCCGTGGAGAAGATGT
>CAYOVE010000239.1:0-5200 GCA_964407295.1 uncultured Occallatibacter sp. | reverse complement strand
CGGCTTCAATCATCCACGGAATGGGACCCCAGAAGTAGGTGAGGAACTTCAGGAACTCATTCGTCTTCTTTTCGGTGATCTGGTTAGGCCCATACTGCGCTTGACGCTTTTGGGCCTCGGCTTGAGTGAGTCCGTCTGCCGATGAACCTAGCTTTTTCATGAGCTCAGGCATGGGAAGAGACTTCAGATCATCCTTGGGCGCGGGCTTGGACTCCGGCTTCGACGCAGGCATAGCTGCACTGGGCGTCGGCTTCGATTCAGGCTTAGACTCGGGCTTATCTGGATTCGATGTCACAATGCTTGTTCTCCTGTTTTTGCTCCCTCCACCGGGTGCAAGTCCCGGGAAGGCTTGGAAGATCGTTGGACAGGCATTGAAGAGAAAGACTCATTGGAGGCTATTGACTTTCCGGAAAGTGGGCACATTTGACGCCGCATGTCATCCGGGCATCCCGGACTGGCTCTTGCAAAAAGTATCAACTCGCGCAGGCGTGGATGCTGTGCTGTTTTGCTCAAGAATGGCCGAACGGCCACTCACCTCGAGGGTTGTGCCGGCTGCACCAGGGGGTTGCGAGAACACTTCGCGAGTTTCTTCCATACGAAGCACGGCTGCATCAAGACGGACCATTTACCCGGCTGTTAGATATCTGCCAGGAATGAGCAGAAGAGAACAGATCGTTGCTTCCACCGATGCGATGGTGCAGTTGTGGGCAAGCGAAGAGAAGGCATTGCAACTGGTAATGCGGGAGTCGAGGAACACTGCGCGACGATGCTGCCTCGAATAGGGAAAATGAGTGCGCACGCCGGAGCAGGGCTGCGCCGGAGACTTTGGAAGGAGGGCAATCCGAATCATGACACTTTTGGATGCACCAAAGTACGACGCCGCCCATGCGCGGCGGGTGCGGAACATCGAGATTGCGCTGTTCGTGGTGGTGGTGTTGGGTGCCTTTGGAACCTGGTGGTTCTGGAATTGGCCGGAAGAGCACCGGGTGAGCATCTTTCTGGCCACCGTCGAGTCCGGTGACCAAGCGAAAGCCTACGGGATGTGGATCCAGGATCCTGAGTGGCAGCAGCATCCGGAACGTTTCAAGGCTTATGGTTTTGACCGATTTCAGAAGGACTGGGGGAACGGAAGCGCAAACGGGCAAATCCACAGTTATAAGTTCGTTCTTTCCAGATCCTGGGGCAACGGCGTGATTATGGGAGTAGACATCAACGGCGGCAAAACGCCGATTTTCTTGTGGGTGGATCGCAAGACCAAGAAGATCGACTTCTCTCCTGTGGAGTTGTATAGGCCCATATGGGATACCAAATGGGATACCCGGTCACCTTGAATGCGGAGGATGGCCCGGCTGCATGTTTAGTCTCGGAAATTGATGGAAAGGCCGAATTGCAATTGCAGGCTTCGCATTGAAAGCCGCTAGTTCGGCGAGGCCGCCGAATCGATCCACGACGGCCTCATCTTTGCACAACTGGTCTCTGACCGCTTAATGTAGTGTGTTCAGATTCATGATCTCCCAGGTCTCAAAAGCGAGACATGGGGCACTCATGTTCGTGCAGGATCAAGCCGTCGGGGGCCTAGCCTTTTGGTTTGTCCTGATCGGGATGAACCGTCCGATAGCTCGCGTTGCCCTTCGACCAGACCAGGAGCAGAAGGTCCTTTCCCTCCCGGTTCTGGTGCACCTCGCTCACGAATTGGCTGGCGGACTGCGCGGGCTTGCGGTTGACTTCAACGATGACATCACCCGCTTGGATGCCTGCTTCGTCGGCTGGACTGGCCGGACGAACGCTCTGAACAACGACGCCGTGGACCTGGTCACGCTTCCATGCAGGTTCTAGCGCACGCGGCCTCGCGCTCTTCAGCGATAACATGGAGAGCAGCGGCGGGTGCATCCTGCGCTCCGCTGTCAGGTCAATTGGTATTCCTATCTTGTGGTTGATGGATCAGTGGCCCCAACTAATAGGATGGGCGAAGGAACCGTAGCCTATGATGCCGTTCCACAGAATCCTTTTCCCGGTCGACTTTTCCGAGGCAGCCATTGCAATGGTTCCTTCTGTAATTGAAATGGCTAGACGGTTCGACGCTGCCGTCACCGTGTTGAACTCTTTCAATCTAGTCCGTGACTATAGTCTTTCCCCATCCTTCGAGAACACCGGCGACTATGAACCTTCCGCGATTCAGTACTCGCCTGCCCTCCAGAAACTTCGCGATCAGCGGGAGCGGACTCTTGATGAGTTTGCCCGTAAGCAATTCTCAAATGTAAGCCATTCGGTAAAAATCGAGGACGGCGACCCGGCCCTAGTCATTCAATGGGCCGTGCAACGCGAGAACACCGATCTGATCATGATGCCGACCAAGGGCCTGGGAAGATTCCGCCGTTTGCTGTTGGGATCGGTCACGGCAAAGGTGCTCCACGATGTCACTTGCCCGGTATTGACAAGCGCTCACGAGCCTGATACCACATTGATTTCGTCCAGCAGTTACCGTTCGATCCTCTGTGCCGTGGATTTGAATTCTGAATCGGAAACTATCTTCAGGGCCGCTGCTTTTCTCGCTCAAACTTACGGTGCAAGGATCTCTCTGCTGCACCTCGATCCGTCATTCAAAGAGAATGGCCAACAACCAACCGCTGAGGAAGTCAGGCATTTATTCGACCAGGCACTTGGCGTTTGCACTCCGGGAACTGGCCTGGATATTTCTCTTCGCAGCTTTGACGCCACAATCCCGGAGGGAATTCGGCAAATCGCAATTGAACAAGAAGCCAACTTGGTTGTTGTGGGCCGTGGACATACAAGAGGGACATTTTCACGAGCATGGTCGCATTTGTACACGATCATCCGGGAGTCACCGTGCCCGGTCCTCAGTGTCTGATGCACGCTTTCGCGGAAAGTCGAAGAGGCTCACGACAAGAACCTTGCCGAAAACATCGTCTTGTCGAAATCGCGGGCGCGCCACCGCTACGCACAACTGCTCCGCTGACTGCATCTTGGACTTCAGTCTCGCAACTCTGAGGAACGAGTGCCACCGCAGTCCCTAAGGTTGCGCAAAAAACCGCCTGTGGCAGTCTGGACGAATACTCGTCCTGCGAATCGACCTTAGATCCCGTCTCTGCTGTGATGCAGATTTATCCGGCAATCGGCCCAGGAAACGGACTTTACCCAGCGAGTAGGAATCAGCACTGAGCGGTTGAGGAGCCAATCCCCAGTTTTGACGTTCAAATAGCCAAGATGCCAGGTAGCCTCGTCCATAATGAGACTTTCTAGGCGTCCAATCTCTCCGTCCGTGGCGCAAACCTCGTAACCGGTTAAGTTCCACGCGCTGCGGAGATCCGGATCTTCCTTGGTGCGAACAGGATATTTCCTTCCGGTCGGAACTAAAGCCCCACCTTCTAACTGTGTGGACACCCAATAGGCCATCTTCCCCCAGTATTCCTCCATCGCAATTTCTTGCTGGCGAGAAACCGGCTTTTCGGTATCGACATCAGGACTATCGCGCACTTGCTCTCTCGTCAAGCGGACATGGACGGTCTTCTTCACCCAATCGGGAGGGTCTACTGCCGCGATCGGCAGCACCACTTCCCGGCGCTTATGCCAGGTTCCAACGTCAACAACCAAATAACGAATCGTCCATGAAATGTCGTCGAAAAGAAAATTCCGGACACTTCCCAATTCGCCGTCTGCTGCAATCACGGAAGATCCCACCAGCTCTTTCAGGTCGTGCGGCATGTTCCTCCTGCGGTGGAAGGTCTAGGAAAACCGCCTTCCTAAATCTTCCCATGTTACGGGAAGTTGTTCGAACTCAATCTTCGACGCGACACCGCATTGAAAGTTGCGGACGCGATTGTGCCAAGTCACATTCCAGTAGGCAACGTTCAACACGGCTGAGTTGTTCTCGCAGCAACCTGGAAGGTCAATTCGCTGCGACCAGTTCGCCTGAGTGCAAATCCAATTCTGCAGGATGGGTAGTTTCGATGATGTCCTTCGCCTTTGCCACCTCTGCAGCCGTTCCGTGGACGATCACCAGAAATTGATCTGTCTTCAGTGCAGTCTCGTATTTCACAATGCTGTCCTTAGGAATTCCCATGCTGAAGAGTCCTGCTCCCAATGCGCTGACCCCTCCTACCACCACCGCACCTTCCAACGCTCCCACTATCCATGCGACCACAGGGCCAGCCGCCAGAATTGGACCGATGCCGGGAATTATGAAAAAGGCAGATCCGAACAAGAGCCCCCAGAAACCTCCCCAGAAGGCGCCAATCTTGCCCCAATACTTCATGCGGTCGCCAGTGCTGTAGTAGCCCACCACATGCTCATCTGTGTGATATCCCTTCCCGACAATCGACAGCTTGTGCATGTCAACTCCGCCGCGCTGAAGCTCCTTCACCGCTTGATCCGCTTCTGTATGCGTGCGGTACACTGCTACAACTGAATTCTGAATCGACATTTCAAAATCTCCGTGGGCATTTGGCGTCTTCGTCAGGTAAACGAACCAAGTGCGAGGCTGAACTTTAGACGCCTACGAGTAGGAAAGCTGTTCCGTTTTGGACAATGTGCGCGAAGTGCCTGGCGTCAACTACTTGTTCCGGTCAGACTTTTCTATTGTCGCCCGTCAGCGAAGAAGCCGCGCGCGTAGAACAGCCCACCAAATCAAGCGTTTAGGAGGCTGTTTCAGCGATTCTTCCAGATTGACAGAATCCTCCGGAACTCGCCTGCCAGAACCTATCATCGTTGCCCTTTCTTCTTTATTGTGAGTCGGTATGGATGATCGCCCCCGCTATCAAATTCGATGTTTGGCCATTTTCAGAGGGCAGTTGTCTGGTCATTAAGGATCAGGAAGAAGCGACAGGAACCCTTGCTCTTTGCGAGTGAGCTTTCGCATGAGATCTTCACGTCGAGGAAGGCGTAGCTTGGCATCATTCGGAGCCGCGACCAAGACTCTTGCAGTGCCTGCTATGGTCTGAGGGTTTGGTTCTGGCTGAACCACCCATATCGTTGCGTTGGACGTCTATTGGTTCACGCGAGCCGTCGAGAAGCAGGCGAGAAGCTGCAAGACCCTGAATCGACTCTGGGTCCGATAGAAAAGTTCTAAAATCGTCCAGTAACCCCGACCATTGGAAACTATTGATAATACAAGTGATATTTGCGATCTCAACCACGCATCTGCTTTTTTGCCGCTACAGTGCAGTAGACGATTCTATAGCGG
>CAYOVE010000238.1:0-5216 GCA_964407295.1 uncultured Occallatibacter sp. | reverse complement strand
TCCATGACCAGGTGCGCATGTCGCAGCCGCTCTCGCACTACTTTTACGTGATGACGCACGGATACGGCGCCATGCCCGATTACTCGGCGCAACTGCCGCCGGCGGATCGCTGGGCGGTGGCGGCTTACATCCGCGCGCTGCAACTGAGCCAGGCGGCAACGGCGAAGGATGTGCCTGCTGGAACGCAGATCCAGAACCTTAAAGACCTGGCGGCCGCTGAAGGACATCCCGAATACGCGCAGCCGTGGCCCATGCCATCAACGGCAGTGAACGCAAACAAGCCGATCGCCGGCGAAGGAACTCCGGGCATGGCCCCCGCTTACCCGGCCGATCCAAAGATTTCGATTCCACCAAGCAAACCGGCCCCCGCGGCCCAGAAGTAGGACGAACGGAATGGCACACGACGCAATTTCGCACGCCAAGCAGCTCCCAGCAGACCTGAGCGCTCCCGCGTTTGTGGACGTTTGGAGAAGCCGCGCGCTGATCATCGCGGGAGTCTTCTCCGTGGCCGCTGTGATTCTGGCGTTCCTGGGGCAGGCGCAGGATCCGGAGCACCTGGGCTGGGATCACCTGCTGCGTGGTTGGGTGCTCGGCACCATGGTTACGTGGGGACTGTGTATCGGCGGCCTGGCATTGCTCATGGTGCAGTATTGCTCAGGCGGCAAGTGGGGACTGCTTCTGCGGCGTCCGCTTGAGGCCATGAGCCGCACGCTTCCGCTCATCCTTGTCTATTGGGTTGTCATCGCAATTTTTATGAAGCGGCTCTATCTCTGGGCAGCGATCGGCGATACGACCGCGGCGCTGAAGTCGGGCGCCATCAGCGAACTTCAGGCCCACTGCATCGATTTCAAGCGGCCCATGCTCAATCCGAATGCGTTTTGGTATGTGAGCCTGCTCTGCTTCGCTATCTGGGGCTTCTACACATGGCGGCTCAATACCCTGGGCATGAAGCGCGACAGTTCCGGGCCCGAGACCACGCCATATTGGATCAAGAAGCTTGAGAACATCAGCGGCCCCGGCATTGTTGTCTATGCGCTAACAATGACTGCGGGCGCCATCTACTGGGTCATGTCGATGGATCCCACGTGGTACTCGTCGGTCTACGGCCTGTTGTTTCTTGTCGGCCAAGGTTACGCGACGCTGGCCTTCTCCATCATCGTTGCCATTTCGCTTTCCAAAGCCGAGCCGTTCAAAACCCTCCTCCGCCAGACCGAGCAGCATGACCTGGGCAAAATGACGTTTGCCTTCGTGATGCTGAACATCTACCTGGCGTTCGGACAGTTCCTCATCATATGGTCAGGAAATCTGCCCGATGAGATCAATTGGTACCTCGACCGCATTCGCGGTGGCTGGGGCGTCATCATCACCCTCGATTTCATCTTCCACTGGTTGATTCCGTTCACCATGCTTCTCTCGCGCGACCTGAAACGGAACAAGAAACGCATTGTGCGAGTGTGCCAATGGATGTTGTTTGCCCGGGCTTTCGATATGTTCTGGCTCATCGAGCCCAACTTCAAGGACGCCGCCCGCAACCTGCACTTCAGTTGGGGAATTCTTGAGTACATTGCGGTGCCCGCGGCCATGTTTGCCTTCTGGGTGGCCTATTTCTGCACGCGGCTTAAGACCCGGCCGCTGGTGCAGGTGAACGATCCGCATTTGGCGGAGATTCTGGAGCCTGAACATGCCCACGCATAACCTATTCGAGCCCGAGCCGGATCATGGCGAGCCGGAGAAAGTCGATGCCTCGGCGGGCTATGAGCGCAGCGATGCCAGCGTAACGGGGATCGCCGTGTTCATGACCTCGCTCCTCATCTTCGTTGCGGTGGTCGGACTGCTCTGCTACGGCATCGGCGCATGGTTCAACGCCCGCATGAACCGGGAAGACGGGCCCAACAGCAAGTGGACAAAGACGGTGGATGTGCGGCAACTGGGCAATTTGCCCTCCAGCCCCGAGCTTCAGAATAAAATCGCCGAGATCACGCAGACCTTTCCAACGCCGCGGGTACAGACCGACGACGGCGACCAGGATGTGGCTGACCTGCACGCGCGCGAGGACTTGCTGCTCTCGAACTACAGTTGGGTCGATCAGTCGAAGGGCACTGTCAGAATTCCCATCGAGCAGGCTATGCAGTTGATTGCGCAGCGCGGGTTGCCCGTGGCGACAGCTGTGAACACCCAGGCGCCGATGACCGGCGACAGTGTCCCCTCCGTGACCGTGCCGCTGACCAACGGATTTGCGCGCACCAGCTACGAGCAGGAACAGGCTGAGCAGGCTGCCGTCAAGCAGGAGCAGGAAGGGCAGAAATAACGATGCAATCGGGAAGCACAATCCGGAAGAACTGGCGCGAGACGGCTCAGGTCGCTGTCGGCGCGATTGTGCTTTCGCTTTGCGCTCCGCTTCTTGCCGCGCAGGTTTCCAGTTACGCCGACAAACAGACCGGCCCAACCAACGATAAACCGCCTTCGATTCTCGGCGGCGTGGGTATCGATCAGCATCTGAACACGCAGTTGCCGCTCAACCTCGCCTTCACTGACGATGCCGGCAAGCAAATGACGCTGGCCAGCTACTTCGGCAAGCGACCGGCGATTCTGGCGCTGGTTTACTATCGCTGCCCCATGCTTTGCTCCGAGGAACTCGACGGCCTGACCAGCGCGCTCGAAATGGTTCGCTACGTTCCCGGCAAGGACTTCAACATCATCGTGGTCAGCATCGATCCCACTGAAGGCACGGACCTGGCCGCGGCAAAGAAGCGTGAATACGTGAAGCGCTACGGCCGTCCCGAAACCGCGAACGGGTGGCATTTCCTCACCGGCACGCAGCCGAACATCGATGTGCTCACTCAGGCAGTCGGCTTCCGATACGTCAAGCTCACTGTGCCGGGCAGCAACCTGGTTCAGTTTGCGCACGCCAGTTCGATCCAGATCGTGACCCCTGAGGGCAAGCTGGCGCAGTACTACATGGGCGTTGAGTACTCGCCCAAGGATCTTCTCCTGGGCCTCGATGAGGCCTCGTCGAATCGCATCGGGTCGCCGGTAGATAACATTCTTACTTACTGCTACCACTACGATCCAACGACCAACACTCACGACCTGATCATTGCGCGCGTGATCCAGTTGGGAGGGTTCCTCACGCTGGTGTGTCTGGGTGGATTCATGTTCGTCATGTTCCGCCGCGATTACAGGCACGATCCCCCGGCGGGACCAGGGACTTTGGGTACGGCAAAGAAAGTGAACGGATAAGGGAATGGACCACATCAGCCCAGTACTGTGGCAGTTTCTCGTCAAATGGTTGACGCACTTCGCGCTCTTTCCGCCCGAAGCATCCAAAATCGCGCCTGAAATGGACGCGCTCTATTTCTTCATGGTGCTGGTCAGCCTGGTGGGGCTGACGATTGTGGTGCTGCTGATTGTCGGGTTCTCGATCCTTTACAGCAAGACGCGCCATCCGCACGCGGTGCAGATCGAAGGCTCGACGGTGCTCGAAGCCACCTGGACGATCATCCCCCTCGGCCTGTTTCTGATCATGTTCGTGTGGGGAGCGCTGCTTTACTTCCGCATCTATACGCCGCCGGCCAACGCCATGAACATCTACGTTGTAGGCAAGCAGTGGATGTGGAAGGTGGAGCATCCGGGAGGGCAGCATGAGATCAATGCTCTGCACGTGCCCACGGGCCGTCCGGTCCAGTTGACGCTCATCTCGCAGGACGTGTTCCACAGCTTCTCCATTCCCGCCTTCCGCGTCAAGCGCGAGGCGATTCCGGGCCGCTACACGACGGTCTGGTTTGAAGCCACAACGCCGGGCACGTATCACCTCTTCTGCACGCAATATTGCGGCACCAACCACTCGCAGATGATCGGCGACGTGGTGGTGATGACGCCAGACGACTTCAAGAAGTGGCTTGATGGCTCAACCAGCGGCAACTCGCTTGCCCAGGACGGCGAGCGGCTCTTCACCAGCCTGAGCTGCAGCGCGTGCCACAACACGAGGCCAGACGCCCGCGGACCCAGCCTGGCCAACGTCTACAACTCCAGGCTCACGCTCTCTACGGGAGAGACCATCACCGCCGACGATGCTTATCTGCGCCAGGCGATTTTGAATCCGTCGCAGCACATCACGCAGGGCTACGCCCCCATCATGCCCACTTACCAGGGCCAGGTCAGCGAAGAAGGCGTGATTGCTCTGGTCGAATACATCAAGAATCTCGATTCCGATTACCGCGTTCAGCAGACTCTCAACACCACCGATTTTGTTCCTGAGAGTGCGGGCGGCAAAGCAGCGCCAACGGGCAAGTTGCCCGCGGCGCAGAAGGAGGTCAAGCCATGAGTGCTGCCACCATCGTTGTTCTTCCCGATCAGTCCACGGCCAGGATTCCCAAGATGAACTTCCTGACCAAGGAAAACGGCTTGCTCAGTTGGCTGCTCACCGGCGACCACAAGCGGATCGCCACGCTCTACCTGATCTCGATTACATTCTTCTTCTTTATCGGCGGGGCCCTGGCCGGCCTCATCCGCCTTGAGCTGTTGACGCCGCAAACTTCACTGATGGCCGCGGACACCTACAACAAGGTCTTCACCATGCACGGCGTCATTATGGTGTTCTTCTTCCTGGTGCCGTCGGTGCCTGCGACGATCGGCAACTTTGTGATTCCCCTGATGGTCGGGGCCAAGGATCTGGCGCTGCCCAAGGTCAACCTGCTCAGTTGGTATCTCTATGTCATCGCCGGCATCATGGCCATCTACACCATGGCCGCGGGCGGCGTGGATACGGGCTGGACCTTCACCACCCCGCTCTCGACGCACTACCTGAACACCCACGTGATCTCGACTGGCCTGGCTATCTTCGTGGCCGGCTTCAGCTCCATCTTCACCGGGCTCAACTTCATCGTCACCATTCACAAGATGCGCGCGCCGGGCATGACCTGGTTCCGGCTCCCGCTCTTTGTCTGGTCGAACTACGCAGCGAGCATCCTCATGGTGCTGGGGACGCCCGTGCTGGCGATCACGCTGGTGCTGGTTGTGCTCGAGCGCACCGTGCACATCGGCGTCTTCGATCCCGCTTATGGCGGCGACCCGCTGCTGTTCCAGCATTTGTTTTGGTTCTACTCGCACCCCGCCGTCTACATCATGATCTTGCCCGGCATGGGAGTGATCTCTGAAGTCGTCTCCACCTTCAGCCGCAAGCGCGTCTTCGGCTATACGGCGGTCGCGTTCTCCTC
>CAYOVE010000237.1:0-5283 GCA_964407295.1 uncultured Occallatibacter sp. | reverse complement strand
CGAGGATCTGCTTGAGGGTGAGGTTTTCGCCGCCGAGAATGTAGCGGCGGCCGGGGACGCCGCAGGTGAGCGCGAGAACGTGGGCGCGGGCGACCTCGGAAACGTCGACCAGATTCATGCCGGTATCCATGTAGGCGGGGAACTTGCCGTTGAGAAAGTCGACGAAGATGCGGCCGGTTGGCGTTGGCTTCAGGTCGTTCGGGCCGATGGGGGTTGTGGGGTTGAGGATGATGACCTGCTGGCCGCTTTGCGCGGCTTTGATCGCCTCCTGTTCGGCGAGGAATTTTGAGCGCTTGTAATGGCCGACCATGTCGGCGATCGAGACGGGCGTGTCTTCGTTGATGACGATTCCGTCGGTGCGAAAGTGCATAGTGGCGACGGACGAGGTGTAGACGAAGCGCTTCACTCCGGCTTCGCGAGCCAGGCGAAGCAGCTCGCGCGTGCCATCGACGTTGGCACTGTACATGGCTGGGGGATCGGGAATCCAGAGGCGGTAGTCGGCGGCGACGTGGACGACGGCGTCGCAACCGACGAGCGCCGGCTTGAGGGATCCAGGATCGGAGAGGTCTCCGGCGACTGCACTGCCGGGAATGCCCTCGAGGTTGGCGAGGTTGCTGGTTTTGCGGGTAAGGAAGCGGAGATCGGCGCCGTCGGCAGCCAGAGCTTTGGCCACATGGTGGCCGACAAAGCCCGTAGCGCCGGTGAGGAAGATCTTCATAGCGGGTCAGCGGCGCTCGCGGAACTAGCGGAGTTTGCGGTGTTCGCTGAGTTCACGCGGGGGCCAGTTCTATTTTAAGCGGCGGGGCGGACGGGGGTTGGGCGCCCGCAACCGAAAGAAGGCTCGCGAAAGCGAAGCGGGACGCTGACTATGTTCCCTGCTGAATCCCGATTTCCGCGCCGACAATCACTCATGCGCTTTTGCATTACATGAGTCATGCGATTTTGCATGACCACGTAATGCATTTCTTACTTACCTGGTACTGCCTTATTCCCTTACTCAAGCAGGCATATTTGCATTATTTATTTCATGCGTCTTCGCCTTACTTTCTCATGCGGAACCGCCTTATTACCTCGGTGCAAATCTGGCGCGAATTGCCCGTCCTCTTCATGCAGATTCGCATTACAATAGCGCTACTGTACGAGTTCTGAAGGAGTTGCCATGGCAGAATTGACGGTTACGGCGCGGGGACAGGTCACTTTCCGAAAAGACGTTCTGCGCCACCTGGGCGTAAAGCCGGGCGAGAAGATCGAACTGGAACTCGCGCCGGGCGGAAAAGGAATCATCGCGGCGGCCCGCAAGACCGGCAGCATTGAGGACTTTATCGGGGTCCTCGAGGGCAAAACACGGAAGACGGCGGCGATCGGGGATATCGTGAAAGCCGCAGGTCGCGGCTGGGCGGGAATGCGATGAAGGCGATTGTCGACAGCAGTATATTGATTCGCGCAGCGGTGCGGGACAACGCGCGGCAGGCACGCATCGCGGCCACCGTTCTGCGAGACGCCGAAGTCGTCGTGGTTCCGCTCACCTGCGTCTGCGAGTTCGTGTCGGTGCTGCGCAGTGTTTACAAGATCGGGCGCGAGGACGTTGCGGTCGCTTTACGCGCGCTGCTCGACGCCGGCAATGTCGAAGTGAATCGCCCAGCCGTCGAGGCGGGAATGACCGTGATGAATGCAGGCGGCGAATTTGCGGATGGGGTGATGGCCTACGAGGGAAGATGGCTGGGCGGAGAGACCTTCGTCAGCTTCGACAAGAACGCCTTCCCTGTCGCGGTGGTGCTGGGGAACAAGGCCAAGCTGCTGGCCTAGGCCCGCGTTAGGATATTTCGTGCCTCACAACGCGCGAGTTGAGCAGGGCTTAGTGTTATTCCGTCTTCTGGCAATTGAGCGAAATTCGCTTAAAATATTTGTGGGAGGCTGAAATGTACTTCAGGATTCACGTGGTGCAAATCGATTCGGCCGCGGGGCCGCGCTTTCAGTTCTCGGCGGACTATATGCAGGATCCGGGGCGCGCTGCAGATAACGTCGTCTTCGACAGCCTGCAAAGTTTGACCAACTCAATGCGCTCGGTCAGGGTCGATGAAAGGCGCATCAGCAACATGCGGAACGAGCTTGCACGTCGAGGGACCTCCACTCTCATCGATGTGGACCTTACCGACCAGGACTTGGCAAAGCTAGGGCTGTACGTTCTAGGAAAGCGGAGGTTCTCGGCTATTTCAGCGGTTGAGGGTTTGAAGCTCGATTCACAAGGCGCAGAACGTCTGGAACGCACAGAGGATCTTTCTTCCGAAGAACGGCGGGCGGTGACGATTCAAGCGTTCGCACAATCACGGAACCGCGAATGACAGAGGGCTACGACGCCTTTGATGACCCCTACGCCTATCCCGGCACGTCCGTTCTGCGAAACCGGCTGGAAATACGAGACGCCGGTACTCTAGCGGCGTTCGAGGTTGAAATCTCCACGCTTCGCGCCGAAGAGCCCCTGCCGCACGGCGCATTTGATCCCGCCCACTACTGCAGCATTCATCACCATCTGTTTCAAGATGTTTATGAGTGGGCGGGGCGGTACCGAACTGTGCGCACCTCGAAGGGCGGCAATGCATTTTGCTATCCCGAGCACATACCCGCACAGATGGATGCTCTCTTCCTATCAATTCGCGGCGGAGCAGCATTTTCCGAAAAGAGCCGGGACGAGTTCCTGAAAGAGGCTGCCCGATTCCTTGGAGAACTGAATGCGATTCACCCGTTTCGCGAAGGAAACGGGCGCGCACAACTTGCATTTTTGGGATTGATAGGAGCAACGGCCAGCTATCCATTCGCGTTTGAACGGATCAACAGGAACGCGTTCTTGCAAGCTATGATTGAAAGTTTCCTCGGCAGATTCGAAGGATTGACAGCCGAACTCGGGAAGCTTCTGCCCTGAATGGGACCATTACGCGGACGGATTCAGAGAAATCTTTCAAAACCGATATTTCGATCCTTATTCCAGCGCGTCCGGGACCAGGCCGATGTTCTTTTCGCCGGCGGCCTTCTTTTCGTTGTAGGCTTTGACCCAGTCTTCCCAGTGCTTGCCGGCTGCGCGGTCCTTGCCGAACTCGAGGCGGGCAATTTGATCGTAAGCGAGCTTGCGTTTTTCCGGTGCGCTGGGCGTGAAGTACTGCACCCAGGATTCGGCGAGCGTGGCGCCGGTCTGGCGATTGAAGATGTAGGCTTCGATCTTTTCGCCGGATTTGAGGGTGATGGTTACGTCGCCGCGAAAATCGAAGGCCTTCTCGAGAGCGCTTTTTAGATCCTCGTCGGTGGCGAGCACGGGCACGGAGCCTTCGAGCGCCTCATGCTCGAAGCCGGGAGCGAGTTCGAGAGTCTCGATCTGCTCGCGCGTGTATTTCTGAACTTCTGCGGTCATGCATTCCTCTTAGATTCACCAAATGTGCGGTCCTGCCACAGGACCCGGACCGCGAAGTTCCTATTCACCGGGACCCATGTCCTGTCCCATCTTCCCGTTCATCCGGCCGTCTCGCGAAGACCGGCAGAAGGCAAACTTACTGAATTCCCTTGCGGTGTACTTGCCATCTGAAGTCGCGGCAAAGCGTGCAGTCAGCGCCGACGAAGGTTCTGGCCGCAACTTCATCGTGGTTCAACTGCCAATCCAGCCAATCGATCTCCACCTTTGTACCCTCGGCATTCGGCACGGAAATCAATCCTCCGTGGCCGGCCCCGGCCTGATCGCCGACAAACACCGGCACAGTGTGAATGTGCTCAAAGTCGTCCAGTCCATTGGGCTCGGCGATATCCTCAGGGCCGCCCAGCAAATAGATGACGGGCGTGTGGAGTTTCACCAAGTCTTCCTTTTTGAGCGAGGTCATCTGGGGAAAATTGCTCATGCCCGGGGGAATGCTTCTCAGGATTCCGCTGCTCTCGATCAGAACCGCTGAAACCCGCGGGTCCATGCCTGCCTTGAGCGCAATCAGGCCGCCGCAGCTGAAACCCGCAACGGCAATGCGCCTGGAATCGATGGCGTTGAAGTAGGGACTTGCTGAGCGCTGGTTTTCGGCGAGTAACCAATCGATGCCGGCCACCATTTTTTCCGCGGTCGCGCGGTCTTCGGCATCGCCCATTCCCGCTCCACCGGCCTGGCCGGCTGGCGCCGGTGCAGCCTTGGGCCCGCTCAAAATCTTGCCCGGCACGATCACGACATAGCCATGGCTTGCGATTTCCGTCAGATGGAAACGCGATCCGGCCGCGTCGGCCGAACAGGCACCGTTGCCCCACACGTAAACGCCCAGCTTGCCCTTTGCTTCGGCTGCGGACAGGTCTTTGGGCTGGTAAATCACATATTCCAAGCCGCCCGGAGCTGCCTCATAACTCGCGGGAAACGGCCCACTGCCTTCGAGATCGGGAACATTATTCCATTTCAAAGTGCCCATCAATGCGGCTTTTTGGCCCAGAGCCGTATTCGCCGCGGGCGGCATAAAAAATGGCTGGCTGCCTGCTCCGTTGTGTGCCGCCGGCGGGGCGGCCTGCGTTCCCTGGGCCGGCGCGATCAAAGGCGCGAGCAGCATCGCCGGCAAAAATAGAAATCGCGCAATCCTTACATGACCCGTCATGCTTACCTTTCGCAGTTCGCTTGGTTCGTGGCCGTGGAGGAATATCAGCGGCTAGCCAGTTCGCGCTCCGGTTCCTGAATCGTCACCAGCGACGAAGGGCCGGTCGGCATGGGCTCATTGAGGAGGTTGAGCGCATGCTGATCGGGGTAAAGCGAGAAGTTGCCCTTGACCATGGCCAGAAAGCCCTTGAGCGAGCCGAAGCCCTCGAGAACCGCGGAGGGCTCGTAGCCGCAACTGACCATGCAGTTGGCGCACTTGGGATTGCCGGAGCCTACGCCGTATTCCTCCCACTTGGTCGTTTCCATCAGTTCCTTGAAGGTCTCTGTGTAACCGTCCTGCAAGAGGTAGCAGGGGCGCTGCCAGCCGAAGATGTTGTAGGCCGGTGAGCCCCACGGAGTGCAGTCGTAATTGCGGTCGCCCATCAGGAACTCGAGAAACAGCGGCGACATATTGAACTTCCACGATTTCTTTCGATTGGAAAGGATGGCGCGGAAGAGGCGCCTGACGCGGGCGCGGCCCATAAAGTGTTTCTGGTCGGGGGCCTTGTCGTAGCTGTAGCCGGGCGAAAGCACGATGCCCTCGACGCCGATGGCCATCATCTGGTCAAAGTGATCGCGGACGTGATTGGGATCGGTGCCGTCGAAGAAGGTGGAGTTGGGAGTGACGCGGAAGCCGCGCT
>CAYOVE010000236.1:0-5299 GCA_964407295.1 uncultured Occallatibacter sp. | reverse complement strand
GTCGAGCCGTCTTCACTGGCTGATGTTCCGTTGGGCGGCATCGCTCAGGTGGACATTACGGGAAACGAGAAGTACGGAATACTGTGGATGCACAACGCATTCACGCAGCTCCTCTTCAACTCGTCAGCCTTGACCCCTGGCCAGGAGATCGTTGTCGGCGGCACGGATGCCGAGGCAGCCCCAGCCGCCGGCTCGGCTATCACGGTCAATCGCATCCACCTTGAGAACTGGGGCTATGAAGGCACGATTGTGGCCGGCAGCCAGAACTCAGGTCAAGGGCTCTTCCAGATGCAGATCACCGGGTTCGCGGGGCAGGTTGTCCCGTCCACTGTGACGGTGTATCTCGGGCCGTCCTGCGACTTCCGCTATGGTTTCGCGGCCTTCAACGACCTGAGCAACGGCGCGAAGGTCCGCGTGGTGGGATTGTTGCTGAAGAACTCCACCAACGGCAACCTGGTGCTGCTTGCACGCCACATTGATAGCTTCCAATTTACTGATACGGCAACCGCAGCCTGGCAGTAAACCGGACCACTGATCAACCAAACGCCGGGGCCGGCACCATGCCAGCCTCGGCGTTTTTCTTTGCGCGCTCTCGACGGGCCGCAGACGATGCTCGAGACTTCGTCTACATCAAATCGGCGATGGGTGGAAACGTAAGCAGCAAACCCAGAAAAAGCAGGATGAACGCCGCAACGGTGATGCGTCCCACCTCGACATTCCGCCGCGACCAGCGCCAATGGAGCAGCGCCCACGCGACGAGCCATACAACGATCGCGCAGGTTGTCACGCCGGAAAGCGGGCCGGTCGGCTTGTAGAAGTTCATCAGGCTCTTGATCGGCGCGGCCTTGTCAGCAACGATGGCGAAGACTGCAACCGCGAGCGAGCCAATGCCGGCGGCAAGCACGGCTGCCGCGCCCGCGCCATTCGGGTTCAGCATTGCCCGCGGAGTGTTGGCGGTAGTTTGAGCGCTCATTTCTGTCCTCCCTGGACAACGGTGATCGTCGAGCCGCCCATAACCGGCGCATTCTTGTTGAGCATGGCGCCGAAGAAGCCGGCGATGCCCGCGGCAAGAAGCGAGACCCACACAAAGCCCAGCACCGCGGCGCGAAGCTCCGGATGAACCCTGAGACTGCGGCGATATTGAGAGAAGACCGCCGTCGCCATGGTGATGGAGATGGGCACGAGCCATGCGACGTGCTCCTTCCACTCCATGCCGATGGAGTGCCAACCGGACGTCGAGGGATTCGACATGAGCAGGCGCTGCGGAAAGGCCGCCAGATTTGCGGTTCCCGGCGGAGGCACGGCGCGATACCACGGATAGATGACGTAGGCGCCAGTGAGCACCGTCAGCCAGGCAAGCACGGCCATCGCGGTCAGGTAGATCCGCATGAACCGCTCGTCCTCAATTTTGATCTCCGGGCCAAGCGGCGAAGTGTATCGGCGGTACAGCTCAACGAGCGCGCCGGAGCAGGCCATTAGGTAAAGCGCGCCAAAGCCCATACCGTGGATCATCGTCCACAGACCGCGTACAGTTATCTCCATTCGAGCCGTCCTTTCCGCGCTATCCGCAGGCTCCGCGTCGCGCCGCGCTTTCAAAATCCATTGCGGCGTGGCGGCAACGGAAAGAGCAGATCGGATGATGAGCTCTTCTTATCGTCCGGCGCGCTCTTTGCGTCCTTGCCCCATGTCCAATACATACCTGCATAGGCGTAGTTCTCGGTTTGCCCTGCGACCGAATGTCCGTAACAGAACAGAAACTGCTCATTCGTATTGCGCTTGAAGTGGTAGTAGCCGCCGACATCGATCATCGTAGACGATTGAGTCTGCGCCGTTGCAATGCCCTCAGCGCCGTGCGCAAAAACTTCAGCGCCAAGCTCCCACTGTTCGCTCAGTTCGCGCTTGATGAGCCAGCCGGTATAGGGGAAGTTGCGAAAGCCGGTCTGCGGAACCACCTGGTAGCCGCCGCCGCCGTCAAAGAGCCATTTGCCCTCGTTCTTTTGCAGCCAGATGGGCAGTTTGTACCAGACTTTTCCCACGCCAAGGCCCTTGTCTGAGTTGCCGGTGGGCATCTCGAACATGGTGAAGCTGCCGATCTGCGGAAAGTGCTTCGTCTCCTTGATCCATGCGACTTTTGCGCCCAGCTCCATGTCGGTGAGCCCGAAGGCGTCAGGCCCTGCGCCGCCGGGCAGATAGACGGGGTTGTTCGAAGGCGCCGCAACGCCCCACGGAAGAATGGCGTGGAGCTGCAAGCGCGGCAGAGCGCCCCAGTTGAACTCGAAAGCCGGTCCGGTGGAGTCGATCTCCGCGGTTGTGCCGTCGACGCCGCCAAAGATGTAGAACTCGTAATGATGCAGGTCAACGGGAACCGGATCGTCGGTTTGATAAGGCGGTCCCTGCGCGCCGGCGCGCGAAACCGCGAGCGCGCACAGCAGGGTGAGGATCAGGATTCTGAAGGTGCCGGGGAGTTTCATCGACATTCCAGCTCAGGGGGCCGCAAATGGCCCCGTTAATAATCGATGTTAGAGCCAGAGCGAGACTCCGGTCTACGCGTTCCGGACAATTCATCGCGCTTTCATCTTGCGACGTTCGAAATGCCGGTATATTCTGATTCCCCAGCGCTCGAATTCTGGAATCCCAGTTTAATCCCCATCGTCGTGTTCTGGGAGCAACTCCGATGTTTACCCTCAACGGCATACGCAGATTTCATTTCTGGACACACGACCGCCTTAGCTTCGTGCTCGATCACCTGTCCACAATCCCGGCAAGCGACTACATAAAGGATGTTCCGGGCTTCGGATTTCCTACTCTTCGCCAACAGGTGATTCACATTTTCAACTGCGAAGGATTCTGGATCCACACGATCCAGGGCCTGAGATTCAACGACCGGAATCCAAAAGACTGCCCCGCCGTTGCCGATGCCAGAATCTTGCAGCGCGAAATGAGTGAACAGACCCTGGCCTATTTGTCCGGCCTCACCGATGAGCAACTGAACGGCGATACGGAGCTTCGATTTCCCGATGGAGACATTGCGGTTCGGACTCCCGCGTTCATCCTTCATCACGTCCTGACGCATGCTTTTCACCACAAAGGTCAGATTGTGGCCATGTGCCGCGTGCTTGGGCATCCCGCGCCCGACACGGATCTGAGTCAATTTGAAGGATGAGCCGGCCGTGAAGCGTCGAACACGCCGCGAAGTTTGCATGTGTTGTGGACGAACGGCTTAGCGGCGGTGCTTCCCGCCGCCTCCGCTGGAGTGGCTCATCTTGGGCGCGCTCATGTGCCCGCCACCGAAACTCTGATGTCCTCCACCGAAGTTCTGACGCCCCCCGCCAAAGCTCTTCGGCGCTTTGTAGGAGTAAGAGGGCGCGCGTTGGTTGCTGAAGGACCTGGGCTGTCCACCGCCGAAGAGATGGAATCCGCCTGACCGCTCGTTCCGCGCCATCGAGTTGCCGTAGTTCTCATAGGAGCGGTTCGAATAGCCGCGTGAGTAGTCGGGCTGCGGCGCGCGATACGACCTCGACGGGTTGGAAGTGGCGAAGCTGGGTCTCGTGTTGTAAGTCTGCGGCCCCGTGTATCCGTAACTGGTGCGGCCGGTGTAGCCATAACGGTAGCCTGGATTGCTGTAACTTTGTGGCCTGGTTTCGAATCCGCGATTCATGTAGGTCTGTTCGCGGTTTGGGTAAGTCTGCGGGCGATAGCCGTAGTTCTGCTGCGGCGTCGTACGTGAGTACCCCTGCGGAGAACGGTCGAAGCGTCCAGGCTCCGTGTATCCCTGCGCAGGGCGGACATAAGACTCGGCGCCACCGCGACCGCGATTGTCAGGATTGTTCGACCATCCGCCACGCGGGTCGTTGCCGCCGCGGTCGTAACCTTGCCGGCCGCCATTCGCACGGTATGAATTCCCGCGCATCCCCCACGAATCTCCACGGCCGAAGGCGCGTGGTCCGCCGTGCGGCAGGCCCCAGTCGGCCACCTCGCGGCTATGCGTGGAATAGCCGGAGTGGTCGAATAGGATCCCGTGCCCCAGCCAGTCGAGGCCCCACGACATCCAACCAAAGGGCATGCGGTCGAAGGCTCCCAGAGCGAAGCTGAGTCCGTACTGAATGGGAGAGGCGCCAAAAAAGTCGCCCAGTGCGCCAATAAACGAGAAGCCCGGATAGGGTGCAATCGGCGGGCCATAAACATCCCACGGATTGTAGGTGGGCACATACACCACCTGCGGGTTCGTCGGAGCCAGATCGATGTACCCCTGGTCGTTCTGAACATCTTCCTGCGGAGTCGACTGCAAATTACCGGCCTGCTCGGCGCGATCGCGCAACACCTGCACCGTCTGCATCACATCCTGCGGCTGGTTGTAATAAGCATTCCCCAGGTTCGTCGTCCACTCCAGATCGTGGTTCATCAAGTCCAGCACATCAGGAAAAGCCGTAAGCGCCTTGATGCTCGGATCCCAGTTGGTCTGCGCGTTGGCGCCGGCGGCAATCTGATCGGGCGAGCTGTATCCCGCCGAGCGCATCTGCTGCACCCATTGGTCGGCGATGGCCACTTCCGCCGGGTACGTTGACGCGGCTAGAATCTGCGCCAGCAGCGAGTCCGGATAAAGCGCGATCGGCGCCAGAAGCTGCTCGAGATCCTGTGCGCTCAACGACTGTGCCGGCGCGGGAGCCTGGCTCTGGTCCGCATAGGGTTGCGGCCCGTAAGGTTGTGACGCGTCTGGCTGCTGCGGAGCGGAGTACTGCGGCGCGTACTGGGGTTGCTGATCGGGATACGGCTGTTGCGGAGCAGGCTGTTGATATTGCGGCGCCTGGACCTGCGGCTGTGCGTAACCATTTTGCGGTGCGGGCTCGGCATACTGCGGCGCGTACTGGCCGCCTTGGGGAGGATTCTCGGGATAAGGCTGCTGTGCGTTCGCGTCAGCAGCGAATGCAAGCGCGGCCACTGCAAGCATCGCGCAGGGAATCAGCCACAACGCGCTCGTTCCTTGAGGCGGGAAAGACTCGCGGGAAATCAATGCGGCTGGTGAAGAGTTCAACTCTGGAAAAACCGTCGCTGAGGATGAAACGAGCAGATTCGTTTGGGGAGTCATGGTCCCTCTCAGTCCATTCCGAGCAAGTACAAATGCCGGATCCCATTCGTGCATAGAAATGGAATCCGGCAGCCCGGGGGGAGGGCTTACAAGAGGAACCCTAAATGAGTGGATTAGTTTCGCCTCGGGAGCGAATCGTCTTGCGGCGGCCAAGGCGGTTTTCGCCAGCGCGATCCTGAAACCAAAACGCGGTGCCGGTTAGCCTGCTAACTC
>CAYOVE010000235.1:0-5299 GCA_964407295.1 uncultured Occallatibacter sp. | reverse complement strand
TGGCGCCAGGATGACGGCGGCCATACCGACGCACCGAATATGAAGTGGTTCATCCAGTGGGCCGACAAGTTCATTGGCCACGCAGCGGCGCAATAACGCAGCGGCTCCCACGCGGCCCATCGATGAGGAAGGCGCGAATACGGGAACAAAAACAAGGCTCCCCGCGATTTTTCGAACGAGGAGCCTTTTCTGTTTGTCGGACCTCTTCTTGGTTAATACCTGCTGAGTTCCGGAGCCAGCGCAACACCCCGGAACGCTTCGCCGGCCTGGGCCGAACGAATGGTTTCGAATGTGTCGAGGTAGCCTTTGGTCGCCAGCGTTGTCGCGCCGATTGAATCGGTCACTTTCACCAGCTTGTTGGGATCGGCGCCGTTGTCGCCGTTCAGGCTGATCGTGGAAGTGACCGCGTAGATCGTCGCCGTGCCATCGCGGTTGACCACGCCGGTGATATTGCGGCAGCCGCCGGTTGCCGGCTCGATGGAGGTGGGATAGTTCCAGACGCTATACGGCACGCCGAGGTTGAGACCGTTCTGGATGGTGTATTGGAGCACCCACGTCCCCGAGGTGAGGACCCACTTCTGCAAGCCGGCGCTCGCCAGCGTGCCCGCGTCGGCCACGTTCGTCTGCCCGTTGATCACCTGGTTCGGCGTATAAACCAGGTCGCCCTCGTTGCAAACATACAAAGTGGTGTCGTTCGCGAACCAAAGCCCGAATGGATAGTAGCCGCCCGGGCTGGCGGTGGTGGAAGCGGAGGATGGGAATCCTGGAAGAATCGTGTAAGGCTCGTCGTTCAGGCCCCCGACCGGCGCGTTGCCCGTCGTCGGCAGAACTCCCGGAGTGCCGAGCTGATAGACGGTGTTGATGCCGTTGCCGCCGCTGCCCTTGGCAACATAGAGCGTGTCATTAAAGATTGTTTCGCCGCGGAAGTTGGTATCTTTGCCCGGCTTGTCGCCAGAGACGGTTATGAAGTAGGAAATCATGTTGTTGGCGGGCGGCACGAGCGGCGCCGCGCCCGGATAGTAGAGTTCAGCGCCCGTCGAGTGAGACAGATCGAAACCGAGCTGCGTCACCGGCACCTGCTTCTTCGACAGGCCGCCGCTGTTGTCGTTTCCGACCGAATAATAAAGGCCATTATCCGCCTCGATCACGGCGCGCGAGTTGTCGCCGCTGTAAGCATCGCCATCGGTATAGAAGATGCGGCCAAATGCGTCCACTTCCGCCACGGAGCGGTAGTAAGCCGTGGGATTGCTCGCGCCGGGATAAGTGGCCACTGCTGCATTGGTGGGGTCGCAGAGCCCCGGCGTGTTGGAGGCCGAAACATCAAGCAGGTTCGCCGCCGTCGGCGACACCGGCCCCACGTTGGTGCCCTGCGTGAGGATGTTGGTCGTCGTGTTCAGTGTCAGCGCCGGGCAGCCGGGTCCGCCACGGTAACCCATGAAGGTCAGGCTCTTGCCGTCCGCCGAGCGATTTAAGGCCAGCTCGGATTTTGAGCTGAAGCTGGTCACGATCTCGTTGCTGGGCACATGCAGCGCGCCAAGCGGAAAGCCGTCGGAGCTCAAATCCCATAGCACGATCGGCGAGGAAACCCCAAAGCTCCCGTCCGTAGCGGCGTTGTTCCACACGTTGTGCGTGTCGTGAAGATTCGGCGCTTCGCCGTTATCGCTCGCATAACCGCACGTGACTGTGACGGCCGTGGTGGTCGCTTTCGCCGTTTGATCGGCGGGCAGCAGCGGAACATTCACAGTGGCTGCGGTTGGACTCGTCACCGTGCCTGTATTCAGGCATCCGGGAGGCAATACTTCGCCTGGAATCACGGTGTCGGCTTTGCCAACGTAGACCGTGCCGCTCAAAACGATGCTGCCGGGGACAAACCCGCGGAATTCGGAATGGCCATATCCGAAACCGTTATCGTGGTCGAAATCGTGATCGGAATCCTGCGCGAAAAGGTTAACGGGGGAGGCAAGGACTGCCAACGCAAGGAAAGCGATGGCGCCTGAACCAAAACGGCGCACGGCTGCGCCATTAAACACACGAGTATTCATAGGGATCCTCCCGGATCGAGGGGAATCTGAATTGGATTCGTGGAGAGTTACCGAATCGACTTCCGCGACTGACGCTAGCAGCGGAAAATGAATACTGAATGAAAGGCCGGGGAAAACTTAGTGAGCAGGATCCGGCGTGCAGGCGATCGGACGAGTGGCGGACTCCCGTCGCCCGCTGCTCCAGTCCTTCTGTTCCCTATTCCCTGTTCCCTGTTCCCTGTTTTTCAGTCGTCGTCCGGTGGTCCGGTATCCACTTCGCGCATAATCTGCTCCGCCGTAACCTTGGTGGCAATCGGCGCAAATGGGACCGCTGTTTGCGTGTAATCGAAGCAATCGGCAAATGCATCGGTTCCCGCGTCACGCGCGCCCAGAGTGCCCAGATCGAAGTTATGCTCGATGAATTTGATGAAGCCGCTGGCCTCGTGGAAACGATGCGTGATATAGCCCTGCTTGGCATAGGGGGAGACAATCAGAAGCGGAACGCGGAACCCCGGCCCCATCTCGTCTACTTTGGTTGGGGCCACATGGTCATACCAGCCGCCCCAGTCATCCCATGAAATGAAGATCGCGGTTGAATCCCAATAGGGACTCTTGCCGATGGCATTCACGATCGCGGCGATCCAGGCCGGACCTTCGCTGCCCGAACCCGGATGGTCGGAGTGCGCGAAATCCGGCACAATCCACGTTACCTGCGCCAGCTCGCCGGCTTTAATGTCGACCAGCACGCGGCGGGATGGCGAAATTACGTTTTGATCCCAGTCCTTGCCAAAGCGAATATGCCGGACGGCCTGGTATGCCGACAGAACGAAGAAATTGTCGCCGCTTCCCGGAGCGTAATAGCGCCAGGTCACGCCCTTCTGGTCCAGCAGATCGGCCGTAGTCGCGTAATCGAAGCAAGGAAAAACGCCGGGCAGTTCCGTGCCATTGGGTCCCACCAGGGCGGCCGTGGTTCCCGGAGCCGCGTCGCATCCCCACACGGAACCCGTAGGATTCTCGGCCACGTTTCCCGATTGCCCCGCGATCATGTACTGGTGCGCCACAAAGCTGGGCCCGGTATTGGACTGGAACATGTGGTCTCCGAGCACGTACTGCTGGGCCAGCGACCAGTATTCCTCCACGTCGCTTCTGGGAACGTATGAGTACGGCAGCAGCGAGCCGTCCTGCGCGAAGCCATCCATGTTTCCGTTGTCCCAATCCTTCAACCAGCGCATGTGCGAGTGGCTCAGGTCGCGCGAGTCGCCCAGCGAAACTGCCTTGAGCGGAACCAATTCGTTCCCGTTCATGCCGCCCTGCACCGTGTCCGCGCCGGGATAGCCGTTGAACAGATTGTCGAAGCTGCGATTCTCCTGCATGATGATGACGATGTGCTGGATGGGCGAACCGGGAATAGGCGACACCGTGCTTACAGGAACGGCTGGTGATGGGCCAACCGCAATAATCGAACCTCCGCAGCCGATGAGTCCGGCAAAGATCCATGCGCCGGCCGCCGCAACAATCGCCAGCGACACACCGATGCACAGCCGCCGGCCCACGCGCGGCGTCGGCGCTTTATCCGGTCTTGAATGTGCTTTGGCCATCTCCCCCGAGTGCCCACACGAATCAGGCGCAAGAATACGCCCGGTGTCTTTGCATCCCAGTGATTCTAGTCACTCGATTACATTTCTGTTACATTCCTTCGGGGCGCATCTGTGAGTCTTTAGTTCCTGCGTTTTGGTTACCTCCGGCGGAAGTACGAGAAAGACGGTTCCATCGAATCCTCAACGACTTGCAGTAAGGTCGGAGTTTCCTTCGGGACGCGGAGAGACGCCCGCCCGACAAGGCACCCGAGCCTGCCCGGCCTGAAATCGAAAATGACGCCGGCAGATAGGCGAATCCAGCACCCAATCCTCTTCAGATTCGGGTGTAAGATTCTGTCGTTCTCAAAAGTTCATCGATTGTCGGAGGGTATCCGCATGCCGCGCCTGGCTGGTTGGGTTGCTTCGCCAAGGTTGGTCCAAAGTTTGGCACAAGAATTCGTAATCGTTGCCGCGGCGCTCGTACTTTCCTGCGCAGCGGCACACGCCGCTCCCGGCCAGCCCAAAGCGGGTGAGCCCACCGATCCCAAGGCATACAAGACCTTTCTGGGCGCCGCCGAATGGGAGAAGCACGGTGACCTGGCATCCGCGCTCGATGACTATCGCAAGGCCAACAAGCAGGACGGCGGCCATTGCTCGGAGTGCCTGAGCCGGGCCTACACCGTCGCCTTGAAAATTGGCGCAAACAAGGATGCTGTGAGTGTCGCGCGCGACTGGCTGCCGATGGCGCAAAACGATCAGGACCGCATGGAAGGTCACTTCCGGCTCGGGATAGCCTTGCAGCGCGAGGGCGCCGATGAAAAGAAGGAGCAACTCTTGAGCCAAAGCTGTGACGAGTTCAAGACCGTGCTGTCGCTCGAGCCGTCATTCGCCGGAGCGCACTTTGCTCTGGGCACATCGCTGTCGTATCTCCACCAGGACGACGCGGCACGCGCGGAGTTCAACGCCTTCCTCGCCCAGGCCGAAGCCGATTCGTCCCTTCGCGAGCGCGCGGCCCGGTACGCGGAACACCCGGAGTTGGCGCGCGCCCGAATGGCTCCGCCTTTTGCGCTGACCACGATCGACGGCCGCCACATCTCCATGGACGGCCTCGCCGGCAAGGTTGTGCTCATCGATTTCTGGGCGACATGGTGCGGCCCATGCCGCGAGGCGCTGCCGCACGTTCGCGAAATCGCGCAGAAGTTTCAGGGCCAGCCGTTTGTCGTCCTGAGCGTGAGCCTGGACAGTGACGACGCCAAATGGAAGGACTTCGTCAGCAAAAACAACATGACCTGGTTGCAGTATCGCGATGGAAAATGGACCGGCCCGATTGCGACGCAGTTTAACGTGAAGGCGATTCCGGCCACGTTTTCAATCGACGCCGACGGCGTGCTTGAGGACCAGCACGTGGGCGATGCCGACGTCGAAGGCCGGCTGAAGAAGATGATCGCCCACGCGGTCCAAAAGCAGGACAGCAAACCGGCGTCTGCGCCTGCACAGGCTGGTTCCGGCGGCCAGTAACCCCGGCGTCTCGCCGGCACCGGGAAGCTCCATCCACGCCAGTGTCAATTCGGGCCACAGGTGCCGCAACGGCACGGCGCAAGACCGTAGCACAGCCTGCCCATCCGGCACAAGACTTGCAATTCCACCCGATGCCCCGTACTATCCGCATTAGAAACCGGCCTGCAAAGCAGGTGGGTAGTC
>CAYOVE010000234.1:0-5310 GCA_964407295.1 uncultured Occallatibacter sp. | reverse complement strand
CGGCGACGAGGATAAGGACGAAGAAGAAGAGGAGGAAAAGGAAGAAGGCGGCTCCGGCAGCGACTCAGAGGACGATGACGGCGAAGAAGATGAGGACGGCGAAGAAGAAGACGAGGACGACGAAGAGGAGAAAAAGGAAGAAGGCGGCTCCGGCGGCGACTTAGAGGACGATGACGGCGAAGAAGACGAGGATGACGGAGATGAAGACGAGGACGACGAGGATCAGGACGACGAGGACTGCCCGGACAACGAATCCACCGAGGAACTGGTCGCCAGCGCGAAGTATCTCGAGTCCCTCACCGCCTCGTTGAAAAATGGCGATATGCGCCAGCTCAAGCGTTTGCTTAAGGAATGAATCCCCCACGATCGTCATCTGAAGTGTCATCCTGAGCGAGTCACGCGGAGCGTGACGAGCCGAAGGACCTGCATTCGTGGCGGAAAATGAGCGAAATTCGCTCCGGCGCTACGTCGAGTAGTCCGCGTTGATGTGAATATACTGTTCCGTCAGGTCCGTCGTCCAGAACACGCACGACCCCTGCCCCTGGTTGAGTTCAATCGAAATTGAGAACTCTCGCTGGCTGATGTACGTGTGGGCTGCGGCTTCGTCAAACTCCGCTGCTCGCCCGCCATCACGGCAAATTTGCAGCTCGCCGAAGCGAATGTCGATGCGTGCCGGGTCCACCTGCGCGCCGGAGTAGCCGATCGCCGCCGCCAGCCGGCCCCAGTTCGGATCGCAGCCGGCCCACGCCGTTTTTACGAGAGGAGAATGAGCAATCGCCTTCGCCACGCGAAGCGCATCGGCGTTGCTTGCCGCGCCGCCAACGCGCAGCTCCACCACATGCGTCGCGCCCTCGCCGTCGGCCACCACCTGTCGCGCCAGCGAAGTGCACACATCGGTCAGCGCGGCCGCAAACGCCGCGTCGCCTGCGCCGATCTTCACGCCGCTGGCGCCAGAAGCGAGCAAGAGCACGGTGTCGTTCGTCGAAGTGTCGCCGTCGACCGAAATTCTGTTGAAGCTGACCTCAACCGCTGCCTGCAGGTAGCCGTCAAGATCGGAGGGCTCAATGGCCGCGTCCGTGAGCACGTATACGAGCATCGTCGCGTGGGGCACAAGCTGCGGATGGATCATCCCCGAGCCTTTGCCGAAGGCCGCAACCCGCACCTCGCGCGCGGCTCCCTCTGGGCCCTTCAACTCGAGCCGCGCGAAAGCCATCTTTTCCACCAGATCCGTTGTCAGGATCGCGTGCGCCGCATCCGAAAAATCGCTCGGCTCCGAGCCCACACTCGCAGCCAGCACCGGCAACGCGGCAATCAGCTTCTCCGCCGGCAGCGGAACGCCAATAATCCCGGTCGAGGACGGAAACACCTCTTCCGCGCGGCAGCCGAACGTCTGCGCAACAGCAGTGCAGGTTTCCCGCGCGGCGCGCAGGCCAGCCTCACCCGCGGCGCAATTGGCATTTCCGGCATTGATGGCGGCCACGCGTACCCGGCCGCCGGTCGCGCTCAAATGCTCCTTGTCGATAATCAACGGCGCGGCAATCACGCGGTTCGACGTAAACGCAGCCGCGGCGCTGGCCGGTGCGTCCGCCACGATCAACGCGAAGTCCGGCCGCCCGCTGGCCTTCAGGCCGGCTTTCACGGCTCCAAATCGGAACCCTTTGGGGATGGTGTGATTCGATAGGTCGCTCATGCGGTCAAATCCCATTTAATCCAGCCCATTTAATCTAGCAGGTGAGGACTCTCGACGTAACGCCGGCCTCCTGGCCGGCTC
Source organism: uncultured Occallatibacter sp. (assembly GCA_964407295.1). Taxonomy (GTDB): domain Bacteria; phylum Acidobacteriota; class Terriglobia; order Terriglobales; family Acidobacteriaceae; genus Telmatobacter. The sequence goes on along the minus strand of CAYOVE010000234.1, from coordinate 3,539 downwards.
TACTGACGGCGTCCTCGCCGTCAGAAGGCACTTGTATGCAATCGACCTGCGAGAATTCGCAAACCTTTCTTGAGATGCGCGCGGTCAACGTCGCCCGTGGCGATCGCGTCGTCCTGCACGACGTGAATCTCTCGATCCGCGCCGGTGAGCATGTCGCCATCCTCGGACCGAACGGCTGCGGCAAATCCACGCTCATTCTGGCCATGACCTGCCAGCTCTATCCCATTGTTCAGCCGGGAATGCTCGTCCGCATCTTCGGCCGGGAGCGCTGGGATCTGACCGAGCTGCGCCGCCATTTCGGCATCGTATCCGCAGGCCCTCTGGGCGCCGACCTGCCCGGCGAGCGAACGGCCGTCACGTCCGGCCTTGACGCAGTGATCTCCGGGTTCTTTTCCGCCTCCACGCTCTGGCCCAATCTGCATGTGACCGGCGAAATGCGCGCGCGGGCGCAAGAGGCTTTAGCGCGCATGGAGGCAACGCACCTCTCCCAGCAGCTCGTCGGCGCCATGTCGGCCGGAGAAAAGCGCCGCATTCTGATTGCCCGCGCACTCGTCCACCGCCCGCAGCAGCTCCTTCTCGACGAGCCCTCCAATGCGCTCGACCTGGCGGCGCAGCGCGAACTGCGCGAAACCCTCCGTGGGCTCGCCCGCGAAGGCACCGGCCTGGTGATGGTCACGCACCATCTCGGCGACATTCTGCCGGAGATTGAGCGCATCATTCTCATGCGCGAAGGCCGCATTGTGGCCGATGGGCCGCGCGAGGACCTTCTGACCGAACCGCGCTTGAGTGAGCTCTTCCGTGCCCCGGTGCGCATCGGCCGCGACGCTGAATGGCTGCACAGTTGGTGAGGCGCAATGCGCCAGTGAAAGTCACAGGCCTGTGGTACCATTCGGCCAATGAATCAACCCCTTCTTAAGGGGCGGGGGGCCCAATCATCATGGCGATTTCCAGAAGAGATTTCATCAAGACAAGCGCAGCTGCCGGCGCCGTCGCCGGTATGGGCGGCTTGCCTCTTCATGCCGAGCGCGCGTCCGCATCGAGTTTAGTCACGCTGGGTAAATCGGGCGTGAAGGTCACGCGCCTCGCATTTGGCACGGGCAGCAACAACGGCCACGTGCAGTCCTCGCTCGGACAAAAGGAGTTCAGCAGGCTCGTTGCATATGCTTATGAGCGCGGCGTGCGTTTCTTCGAGACCTCGGAATCCTATACGACGCCGGCGATGCTCGGCGAGGCGCTCAAGCCGTTTCCGCGCGATAGCTATCAATTGATGTCCAAGGTCACAACGGACTACGGTGGCGATCCGCTGAAGAAACTTGACGAGCTTCGCAGCACTTCGCAGACCGATTACTTTGACATCATGCTGCTCCACTGCCAGGAAACTCGCACTTGGCCGGTCGACACCGAGCGCTGGCAGGATGCAATTCTCGAAGCGCAGCGCCGCCAGACGATCAGGACTCACGGCGCATCGGTTCACGGGCTGACCGCGTTGCGCCAGGTGTCCGCCACCAAGTGGCTTGAAGTCGCCATGATCCGCATGAATCACAAGGGCACCAAGATGGACAACGAGAACGACGATTGGAACGCTCCCGGCAACGTCCCTGAAGTGGTCACGCACGTCCAGCAGGCCCGCGCCGCAGGGATGGGCGTCATCAGCATGAAGCTTGTTGGAGAAGGCGCCTTCGCGAATCGGGGCGACCGCCAGCAGGCCATGCGATTCGCTTTCCGGAGCGCCGGTGTCGACACTGTCACGGTAGGCTACAAGAACACGGCAGAAATCGATGAAGCCATCGACAACGTAAACCTGGCCTTTGTGTAACCAGCCCGCCCGGTCCCATTTCTTTCCGCATTGGCGCCGCCCTTCCCGCCGTTGTTACGAATGCGGAACGAGCCGCGGCGCCAGTCTACTGCGCGGGCGCTGCCGGGGCTTGAGGGGTCTGGGTATCAGCGCGACCTTTCAGTTTTCCGTTCTCGATCTTTCGATAGAGATCCTCATCGGAGGCCTGATTCAGCTTCTTTGCCGCCTCAAACTCAGCGTTCGCCTCCTCTGCGTGGCCCATGGTGCGAAGAAGCCTGCCCAGGCGCCAGTGCGCGTCCACATCGTTGGGCATGAGCACGAGGGCCTTCTTCAATTCGCGCAGGGCGTCATCGTTCCTGCCCGCCTGAGAATCGATGATGCCCAAATCGAGATCCGCAACCCCCAGCGATGGATTCAGCGCCAGGCCCTTCTCCAGCGGAGCTCGCGCGTCGTCGGGTTTGTTCAGTTGCAGGTAGCAATCTCCCAGGTAGACGAGAGATTGCGCATGATCCGGATTGTTGTCGACTTCTGCCTGGAACTCAGCGAGCGCTTCCGGATATTGCTTGCGCATCCAGAACAGGTATCCGAGTCCGAAATGAACATCCGGTTCCTTGGGGTTGGCAGCCTCCGCGGCCCGAAACATCTTGATTGCGCCATCACTGTCCTTCATCTCATCCAGAGCTTCGCCGGCAAGCACGTCCGCTTCGGCGGATTCGGCGTTCAACGCGAGAATCTGGTGGTAGACGTCCATCACCTTGCTGAACTGCTCGGACCAGAGATAGCTGTGCGCCAGCGCCAGCAGCAGCGACAGGTTATTCGGGTCCCGGTCCGAGGCGCTCTTGAGATACGGCGCCGCCTTTGCGTATTCGGCCAGCCCGTAGTGCGCCATGCCCAGCAGGATGGTCAGGCGCAGGTTGTCTGGCGAGGACTCGGGCGCCTGTTTCAGCAGAGGCTCGAACTCACGAATCGCGCTCTTCAGGTCGCCGTCTTTGAAAAGCGCGAGACCCAGATTGAACCGCAAAGCGGGGAGGTTGGGGCCGATCGCCAGAGCCTTCCGGTAATCGGCCACGGCGTCTTTGTAGTTCTCTTGCTTTGCTTCAAGGAGTCCTAGATGTGCATAGGGCTCCGGACTGGAAGGGCGAGCCTTCAGGACCGCGCGCCAAGCCTCCTCGGCCTCCGCATCCTTCCCCTGGCTCTCCAGCAGCAGCGCCTTCTCCCGGGGCCCATCCGGCGGGGCAGCCCCTTGCCCATACACTGCCGCCGCCAATAAAACGATCGTCCCTATTTGAATGGCCCGCCTCACTCGGTCGAATCCCCTCCACATTCCATTGTCTCTCTCCGAGTCTCCGCCTTGAAGCTCGCGGCAAAGAAAAAGGCGCGGCAGGCTAAGCCTGCCGCGCCCGGTTGAGAGGTTGAAGTTAGAAGGTGAACTTGCCAGCCAGCTGCAGGTTGCGTGGGTCATTCGTGCCATTCAGCGCGCCGGACGTATTGTTCACACTGTTGAATTCAGTGTGGTTCAGCGTGTTGAACGACTCGAACTTAAGCTGGAAACTAGCCTGTTCGTAGATCTGGAAGGTCTTGTAGAGAGACGTGGTGAGGTTGAAACGGCCGGGGTTGATCAGCGCGTCCTTGTTCCAGTTGCCGAATCCCAGGTTCGTTCCGCCCGCCCATACCGGGGTGATGTTGTTGTTGATCCGGCTTGTGTCGAACCATTGAGACACCGTCTTGGGGTAGTGCAGCTTGC
>CAYOVE010000233.1:0-5323 GCA_964407295.1 uncultured Occallatibacter sp. | reverse complement strand
GCCTGGCGCAACTGCTCACGCAATGGGCCAAGACCATCCCCTCGCGCAAGCATCGCTTTGTCGTTACCTCGGGCGGTGGTCCGGGAATTATGGAGGCAGCCAATCGCGGCGCGTACGAGGCCGGGGGAAAGACGATCGGCATGAACATTCTTCTGCCTTTCGAACAGCGGCCGAATCCGTACATTACACCTTCGCTGAATTTTGAGTTCCACTACTTCTTCATGCGCAAGCTTTGGTTCGCATACCTAGCCAAGGCCCTGGTGGTCTTTCCCGGAGGATTTGGGACGCTCGACGAGATGTTCGAAATTCTCACGCTCGCTCAGACCCAGAAGTTGGCCAAGAAGATCACCGTGGTCATCTACGGCCCTGAATACTGGAAGAAGGTGTTCAATCTGGATGTGTTGGTGGATACGGGCGCCATTTCTCCCAAGGATCTCGATCTCTTCAAGTTCGCGGATTCACCCGAGGAAGCCTTCGAGCTTTTACGCAAGGGTCTGACCGAGAACTACCTCGCCGCCGAAGCAGCCTCCGCCCAGAGTGCGCACGGAGAAACCAGGAAAGCAAATCACGACGAGGATCTGATGGCCGGCTGGAACATGGACGATTTTCTCGGTCCTGAACTTGCCAAGACCCGGAAATAAGGCACTTAGCGAATCTTTGGCGGCGACGCATCTCGGTGGGACATTTCACTGAAAATTCACGTAAATTTCTTGACGCACCATTCCATTTGGATTGCCAGTTGCTGCGAACCTTTCAGGACGTCGATCGCCGGTAACACCGCCGCTTCCGGCATACAATAGATCTGTCGGGAATTTACACGTGTTTGCATGGGATATTTTCGGTATTTTCGTAACTCCCTTGATTCCGTTGCATCCTTAATTGAAGGGCATTTCGCACGGTCTTAACTGGAAATTCATGGCAGCCAACGGATACTGGCTGTGGAAATCCGCAAAACCGAGGAGTGGATATGCCGAGTTCAGCGATCTCATACTTATGGCGCGACAAGGATGCTCCCAAAGGCTTCCGGACAGGTATTTCCTTACACAGTCACACCAACCAGTCGCGCGAGACTTTGGATTTCCTGGCCAACTTTGGCAACCAGTTCCCGGTGATGCGGCCGCTGCTGTCGCGAATGGAGCGGCGCGCTGAGCAATATCACGGTATCCACGTCGACTACGCAGCCAGCTATTGGACCCCGCCCATGACGCCGAAGCTGGCATTCGATCTGGAGATGCGGCAGATCGAGAGGCTAGGTCTGGCGCCCATGGTTTCGATCACCGACCACGACACCATCAAAGCGCCGATGCTTCTGCGTACGGTGCCCAGCGCGCGGCAGATTCCGGTCTCAGTGGAGTGGAGCGCGCCATATGGCGGAGCGCAATCTTTCCATCTGGGCGTCCACAACCTGCCCAGCGCCCGCGCTGCAGAGTGGATGGCGACGCTTGAAGATTACACAGCTCATCCGAGCGATGCGCGGCTGACCGAGATTCTCGCGGCCCTCGATCGCGAGCCGAACGTGCTGGTGGTCTTCAACCACCCGATGTGGGATCTGTACCTGATCGGCAAAGAAAAGCATCAGTTCCTGGTCAACGAGTTCCTGCAGAAGAATGGTGCTTTTATTCACGCGCTGGAACTGAACGGCCTGCGCAACTGGGATGAGAACCGCGCGGTGCGGCGCCTGGCGGAAAGATGGAATATGGTGCTGCTCTCAGGCGGCGACCGCCACGGCGTGGAACCGAACGCGAACGTGAATCTGACCAACGCCACCAGCTTTACCGAGTTTGTACACGAAGTTCGCCGGCAAAAGCGGAGCAACGTACTCTTCCTTGAACAATACGCTGAGCCCTGGAAGCATCGGATTTTGCAATCGACCATCGATGCGATCCGTTATTATCCCGACTTTCCGCAAGGCTCGCGCTCATGGGATAACCGCGTCTTTCATCCCGATGCGGCAGGAGTTGTGAGGCCACTGAGCGAGCTTTGGCCGAAGGGATCGGCGCCGCGCCTGATCGGCTTGGGCCTGGCACTCGTGCAAGCCATGGGTCAGGGGCTCGTGGCAGGCGGGCTGCGCCTGGCCTGGAGCGAATCGGATCAAATGCGGCTAGCCCTTGGCGAGCCCGAGTTCTAAACCAGCCAGCAGTGTTCGCGGAGTTTGCGTGACAGCCCTTGCCAGCGCGGTCAGTCTTGCCGCCGACATGACCGCATCGGTCCCGCGCGTTGCATACTTCCCAGACTCTTTCCACGAAGTGAATGGGGTCGCGCATACCAGCCGCCATTTTGAAGACTTCGCGAGACGGAGCAACCTGCCCTTTCTTTGCGTGCGCGCAGGCCATCGCACTCCTGCCTTGATCGAGGAAGGCAGCGTATGGACCCTCGAATTGCCGCGCAGTTTTCTTTCCTTCGTTTTGGAAAAGGATTTGCGCCTTGATCCGGCGTTCTTTCGTCACATTCCGCTGATCGGCGACGTTCTCAGGCGTTTCCAGCCGGACTTGATCCACATAACCGGACCGAGCGAGATCGGCATCTTGGGCGCGGGGCTTGCGCACCATCTTCATTTGCCGCTGGCCGCGAGCTGGCACACCAATGTCCACGAATACGCAGCGCGCCGCGCGGAGTGGCTGCTGCGGCTATTACCTAAGCAACAGTCCGCTTCAACCGGGCAGACGATCGAAAACCTGGCCTTGGCGACTGCGGCGCGGTTCTACTCCATCGCGCAGGTGCTGTTCGCGCCCAACCCCGAACTTTGCGCTTTGCTCGAGCGCAGCACTGGCCGGCCCTGCCATCGCATGCCGCGTGGCGTGGATGCGGAGCTCTTTCATCCCTCGAGACGCTCGCGCGATCCAAATGACCGCAATCGCATTCTCGGCTTTGTTGGGCGACTCTCCATCGAGAAGAATATCGGCCTGCTGGTACGGATCCAGGAAGAACTCGATCGCCTGAGCGTGACGGACGTCCGATTCCTCATCGTTGGCCACGGCGGAGACGAGGCGTGGTTGCGCCAGCATTTGCCAAAGGCGGAGTTCACGGGCGTGCTGCGAGGGGAAGCGCTGGCGACCGCCTACGCCAACATGGATCTGTTCGTTTTTCCTTCACATACCGACACATTCGGCAATGTTGTGCTTGAGGCGCTGGCCAGCGGCGTGCCGGCCATCGTGACTCCCGATGGCGGCCCCTGCACGATTGTGCGCGACGGCGAGACCGGGCGCATCGTGCCCGACGATCACTTCACTGCGGCCATCGCCGGGTTACTTGCCGATCCTGCCTCGCTTGCCCAGATGCGGCGCGCGGCGCGGGCCTACGCCCTCACTGCCAGTTGGGATTCAGTATTCGAAGGCATCTACGCCGAATATGAAGCGATCCTTCCCCGTATTGCTCTCGCGGAGAAGTAACAGTGGGTGTCCAGTTATTTAAAGAACGAGCCCGAGGCTCTCGGCGTGGTTGTCTTATCGAAGTGTCGGGCCGGGACAAACTTCAGTATCGGCCTTGCGGTTTCAGGCACCTTCAGTAAATCCCTGGGAAGAGCCGCTTCGTCGTCTTGCGGTAATTGAGATACTGCTCGCCGAAGGCTTCAGTCAGCGCGATCTCCTCCACATGGATTCGATAGAGCAACGCGGCTATGGGAAGAATGAGCACTACCGCAAGGCTTATCCAGTTCCGCTCGTAGAGACCGATGGCGGTGAAGATGACGAGCATGCCGGTGTATGAAGGATGGCGCACCCAGCGGTAGGGACCCGTGGTGCGCAGGGTCTGCGCGGCGTGGATCGCTACATTGGTGCTGAACGTGGTTCCAAGCGTGAGGATCGCCGTCCAGCGAATGGCCAGGCCCAGAATCAGCAACGCGAGGCCTGCCAGTTTGAGCCAGTGCGCCCCGCCGAGCATCGTGTGCGGGTGCGTATCGCCGTACCACATAGCCCACCAGGATGAGGCGAAGACCACCGGGAACAAGATCAGCAAAGACCCTCGATCTTTAGTCTGGCCGGTGCTCCGGCTGGTGCGCGTGACCAGTTGAAGCAGAATCTCGGACGCAACCCACGCCCAGAACAGGACCTCGAACAGCTTTGGTATCGTCATGCTTGCCTCAGACCCAGATCATACGCGGTGGCTCGCGCTCGCTTGCTGATTGCTGCGGAAGCTTCTTTGCTGGGGACATGAGATTTCCGAGTCAGTTTGTTTAGGGGGTTCGCGTCCGCTGTGGCGGACTTTGGTAAGTTGGCAGGTTGGCGGCATGACAAGGACACGGCACCTTCGCGATTTAACCGCATGGCAGAAGGCACTTGTTACGCAAATGGAGAGGCGATGGTTCGGGACGTCCGGATGTTCTCCAATTTCCGGGCCGTACGGTCTTGGACTGATGCACCTAAAGTTTTAGGTTGACAAGAGATAAGTTCGGACCTAAACTCCTATTTATTTAGGAGAGAAGATGGCCGGACGGAGAAAAGGCTCGAACGCGCTCACGCCACTCGAACTCAAAATCATGCAGGTGCTTTGGACCGAGGGGCCAAGCAATGTGCAGCTTGTGCAGGAACGGCTCCTGCCCGGCGATGAGCTGGCGTACAACACGGTGCAGACGATGCTCAACATTCTTCATCGCAAAGGCAGGGTGCGGCGCAGCCTGGCGGGGCGAGCGTACGTTTATCGTGCCGCTGCGACGCGGGAAACGGTTCTAGGCCAGGCGCTCCGTGACTTCGTGGAGCGCGCTTTTGGCGGTTCTTCTGAAGCCCTCGTAATGAGCCTGGTCAAGAGCCGCCAGGTCGACCTAAATCGGATTGCGGAATTGACTCGGGGCCTTGAAGCCGAGGAAGAGGGGTGAATGCGATGAATTGTCTCTTTGGTCTTGCTGCATCCTGCCTGGCGAATTCGATATGGGAAGCAGCTTTGGTTGCCGCCGTCGGTTATCTGTTAAGCCGTCTGGTTAGACGCCTCGGCGCGCAGATCGAGCACAGAATCTGGGTCGCCACTCTGATGGTCTCCGTGGTTACGCCTGGGTTGCCGTTGATTCGAGAATTGGCAGCTTCGCTCATCGCCATACACACGCCGGTTAAGAATGCGTCGATGATTCTTATCGCCTCCTCAAACGGCTTGCCGGGCTCCCAGCCGGCGTTTGTTCTTCCTCAAGCAGTTCTGTGGTCATTCCTGGCTCTCAATGTTGCAGCGACGTTCTACTTTGCAGTCCGCCTTGTCTGTTCGCTGCTGGGTGCGTCTGACCTCGTTCGCAAGGCAGTTCCAGCTTCGCTCACTCCGGAGCAAGATGAAATCTGGCGCCGCTGCAAGCGGTCTCTCTCGCTGGACGCGGCTCAGCTCCTGGCTTCTGCTGTCTCAGGCC
>CAYOVE010000232.1:0-5329 GCA_964407295.1 uncultured Occallatibacter sp. | reverse complement strand
GCGTGCACGATTGCGTTGGTTAGTGCTTCGTTGTCTTCGAGCGGTCGGTTGTCTTCCAGCTCGCTTTCCTCGAAGGTGGAATCCGCGGACGATCGGCCGAATCCAACAGCGCGCCGCGCGCGCGCCAAGGTTGCGACCCAGACTGAAGCTGCTCCGGCTTTGAGCAGGGTTTGCGCCGCTGCTCGCGCGGTAGCGCCGGTGGTGAGAATGTCGTCGACGAGCAAGATGTGCTGCGCCGTAACGAGAGACGGGTCAGAAACTGAAAATGCGCCGCGCACGTTGAGCCGGCGCTGGCGCGGCGTGAGGCCGGCCTGAGTATCGGTGGCGCGCAACCGCATGAGCGTGCTGGGGGCGAGGGTGAGGCGCCATTGAGGATGGCTGCGGCGCAGGAACTTAAGCGCCTCGACGGCGAGCGAGCGCGACTGATTGAATCCTCGCTGAGCGAATTTGGAACGGTGCAGCGGCACCGGAACGACGAGCATTTCGGCGGGGGCCTCGCCGGCGAGCTGCGCGATGGCCTGGGCCAGCATGCCTCCGAGGCCTTCAGCGGCGGGATGAAGGTGGTCGTATTTGAGAGCGTGGATGGCCTGGCGCATGCGGCCCTGGTACAGGCCATAGGAGACGGCGCGAACGAAGGGGGGCGGGGCCAGGCGGCAAGGGCGGCAAAGCGTTGAATGCGTGGACTTTTCGGGGGCGCTGAGGGCGTCGCCACATCGTGCGCAGACGGCGCCGGCCTGGACGGAAAACTCCGACCAGCAAGCATGGCAAATTGGAACGGAAGAGAGCAGCGGCAGGGGCGAGCCGCAAAGATCACAGGAAGAGGGAAGGAGGGCGCAACTCAAGCTATCGATTGGACTTCGGAGCACGCGAACCACTGCGCGCCAGCGCGTTGTCTGCGCCAGGGGAACGTCGGTCACGCGGATGGCGGTGTCTCTTGAGAAGACGCACCTCGCTAGGGGCAAAGCCGAACCGATGCAGCCCGATGGGAAAAGTATAGCGCAATAGCGGAAACTCCGGTTCAACGGCGTCGCCCGCGCGCGCATTCGACTTGGCCTGGTGGAGTTGGCTTTAAAGTGCGATCGAAAGGTATACAGAAGACGACGCGGGGCAGGAAACCGAAAGAAGCGATGCTTTGCGCTCCCTTCGGTCGCCTGCCCGCGAGGACTTTCTAGATCAAGATGCGTCAGAACGCCAGCGAGAGATTTGCCTGCCGACGCGCGATAGAGGTTGAAGGTCAGCCGTGGTGCGCGTGCTGACGCTCACGCTCCAGTTCCCTTTCCTTCTCCTGCTCATTCTCGCGGTCAAGATTGGCGCTCGCGTCGCGGGCCGCGTCCTTGACGTTGCCCACAACCTTCTGCACCTTGCCTTTGATCTGCTGCGCGGCGCCTTCCACTTGAGCGTTGGTGTCTCCGGTCCACTCGCCGACCTGGCGTTTCGCGCGTCCCGCAGCATCGTTGATTGCGCCTTTTACCTGATCCTTATCCATGATTCCACCTCCGTGGGTTGTTGCTTCGGTTTATCTAACGGATCTATTGCTGCCCCTATGGCCAATCTGGCGAGAGCGACGCCGTCGCAGCCCTTCCAATCAAACTCGCGCTTAAAGGGCGGCTTTGCGTCCCGTGATCAGCTGGATGACGAGCACGACGAGCGCGATCACGAGAAGGATGTGAATGAACCCGCCGAGTGTGTATGACGAAACAACGCCAAGCAACCACAGCACGAGAAGGATTACAAAAATGGTCCAAAGCATCGTTCACCTCCCGGTGATTCGTCCTCAACCACTCAGGCTTTGACGCCTGGACCTGTGAGCGGGTTGTTCGCTGCGCTTTTTTCAATACGGCGAACAGTGCGGTAATCATCGTGCGAGAGCGATGCGATACAACCGCAACGCGATGATGCGCATCGCGCGCAGGGACTGGGGAATTGCTGAGCGATGAATCTCTTCACGGGCGAGCAGCCGGGAATGTCGATGGAGGCATCCCAGCAAAAGTTGGTGCAATCGCGCGCCGCTAAAGGAAGGGAGCGCGCGGAGGAGAGCGACATGCTTCTACTGATCATTCTGATCGTGCTGATTTTTGGATTTGGGTATGGCGGCTATCGAGTGGGGCCGGGATGGGGCTATTACGGAGGAGGCGGTATCAGCCTGATCCTGACGATCATCCTGATTCTGCTTTTGCTGAGAGTGATCTGAGGCGAACACAGTGCGGGCGCGGCAAGGCACGCAGACCCGACCGCGACGAATGCGACTGTTGGGCTGACGGTTGCGGAATAAAGCTAAAAGACTCCAGCCATGTAGGCTTCAGCGGGATGCAGGCTCTCCTCTTTTGAGCCACATTCCGCGAGGACGACAGGCGAAAGCGTGATGACGGGGCAGTGGGTGTGGGCCAGCGTTTTGTAGACCACGCCATGCCGGGTAATGGCGGCGAATGCCGATGCACCCTGAGCGCCGAGGACAATGAGATCGGCCTGCTGCGCACGGCTCTGATAGAGCAATTCCTCAGTGGGGTCGCCGGGCACCACAACGGTTTGGATGGCGATCTGGCCTTGCAGATTGCGCGGAACCAGTGCGAGCATGCCGGCCTCAACCTCATCGAGGGAACGGCCGGCGAGAAATTCAGCGCGGTCCTGCGGCCGGATGACGTGCTGGAGGATGAGGCGCGCGCCGTGCTGCACGGCCAGCTCGGCGGCAAACGCGGCCACGACAGTGCTGGCCTCATGGAGACTGACAGCGCAGAGGATGGAGCGCGTGGCGAAGTTGCGATAACTGCCGTCAACGACCTCGGGGCCGATGACGTAGACCGGCGAGATGGCGGTGCGCAGGACCGCCTCGGCAACCGAACCCACGAGTAATTTGCCAATGGGACCGGGCGAGTGTGTGCCCATGACGATGCGGTCGACCATTCGCTCGCGCGTAAAGGCGAGAATTTCGTCTGCGGGTAATCCCGGTCGCGCCACCACTTCACATTTAAGGCCTGCTTCGCGAATACGCGCGGCGAGCGGCTCAAGGTGCTGCTTTTCAGTCCGCGCGGCGGCTGCGTAGTCGTAGTAGCGAATGCCCGAGGACTCCGACGAGGACGCTACGAGAGTGTCATAGGCGTGGAAGACGATGAGATCGGAACCGAATTCCCGGGCCTGAGCCAGCGCAAACGAGAAGGCCTTTTCGTTGGTCGGCACTTCGGTGGCGAAGAGGATGGTGGAGGGTTTTGTCCAACCTGACTTCAATAAGGTGGCCATGGATACCTCCTTCGGGTGCGTTCAAATAGTGCCAAGGGCCGGGCTGCATTAGCGGTGTTTGGCCGCACATAAAGAGGTGATCTTGCTCACCCAAAGGCGGTTTGCCAGCTTCGGAGGCTGACTGCCGCACTCCCGCACTGTCCTTATCGGCCTGAGACCAGGCAAGTGGCCCTGCCGGTGACAGAATTGTGTTCCCGATTCCCGATTTTGTCCAGAAAGCGTGGGTGACGGCCCCGAAAGTGGCCCATAAAGTGATCCCAATCACAGATTGACCGGCCTAAAGGGTGTTCTTCTGAACCCGTTAAGTGGTTCCCGTCCCCCTTCAACGACTCGACCTGGAGGTCCCCATGCCGATGCAGCCGATGAGCCAGATTCCCGCACGAGGCGAGATCGACTACGACGAATCGCCGTTCCTCGCCATTTGGGAGATCACGCAATCCTGCGACCTGGCCTGCAAGCATTGCCGCGCCGCCGCGCAACCCATTCCGCACCCTGACGAGTTGACCCACGAGGAAGGCAAGGCGCTGATCGACCAGATTGCCGCGATGCACATTCCCATTTTTGTGTTCACAGGCGGCGACCCGCTGAAGCGCAAGGATCTTTTTGAATTGATCCGCTACGCGGCCAGCAAGGATGTGCATGTCGCCGTGACTCCGAGCGCCACGCCGCTGCTGACTCGCGAGGCGATTTTCAAGATGAAGGAAGCGGGGCTGGTGCGTCTGGGCATTTCGCTGGACGGCTCGACACCGGAGATTCACGACACATTCCGCGGATTGCCGGGAGCGTGGGCGCGCACGATTCAGGCTATCGAGTGGGCCAACGAGGCGGGCATTCCGATCCAGGTGCATACGACCGTGAGCCGTCACAACGTCAACGACCTCGATAACCTGTGCGATCTGTTCGAGAAACTGGCCATCGTGATGTGGAATGTGTTCTTCCTGGTTCCGGTGGGCCGCGGCCAACTGGATGACTTGCTCAGCGGCGAAGAGTTTGAGCAGGTCTTCGGCAAGATCTACGAACTTTCGCGGCGGGCGAACTTCCAGATCAAGACGACGGAAGCGATGCACTATCGGCGCTACCTGCTGCAACACAATCTTGAAGAGCGCCGCATGGGACATGGAATGGGGAACGCGGCGGGACACGGGATGGGACATCCGCATGGGACCGCGTACGAGCCCGGCGCGCCGACGGCCGATGCAGCGACGCGCAACAGAAGCTGGGCCACAAGGCGCGTGAACGACGGCAAGGGATTTGTCTTCATCTCGCACATGGGCAACGTATATCCGAGCGGCTTTTTGCCGATTCACGCGGGCAATGTGCGCGAGACGCCGCTGGGCGAGATTTACCGCAATGCGCCGATCTTCAAGGCGCTGCGCGACACCAGCCAGCTCAAGGGCAAGTGCGGCGCGTGCGAGTTCAAGGAGATCTGCGGGGGGTCAAGGGCGCGGGCGTACGCGGTGACGGGAGATCCGCTGGCGCAGGAACTTTGCTGCATCTACCAGCCGAAGAACTGGGATCCGGCGCTGGAGAGCGAAGCCGAAACGTACCGGCATGTAGCGGCGGCGGGGGAGCTGGTGAGGCTATAGGCCTTTTCCGTTCGGCAGAAAGCTCTTTACGGCTTGAGCGCAGGATGCTCAACAGCAATCCAAGCTTCAACCATGGCCAGGAACGCTTTGGCGTGCAACAGAAGTTCGTCCGCCTCGGTCGTGGTGGCGATTGCAGCCCCGGTGTAGTCGATCTCGTTCCGTTTGCGACGGCAAGCGTCGAAGTAGTCTGTCAGGTGGGCCGCAGACTTGCCCAACGCAATTTTCGCGCATTCGAAGGTAATCCCATGATGGCCGGGGACACTCGCAACGCGAAAGCCGGCGCATGCAATCGCCATCTTTGCGGTCTGAAGAGCCGCATTGTATGCGGTGGCAAAGCGCCTGTCCTCCGAAAGACCGGGGAGGCCCGCGTCGGCGAGATCGCGCTGTACCAACCGGCGGATTTCGGTGAGCTCACTTCCGCTCGTCTTGTGGCGGTGGACCCTTCCGTCCTGCAGCAGCTTTGTCCAACTCATCGAGCGAACCCTTCAGCAGTATAGTTCTGCCCTTCA
>CAYOVE010000231.1:0-5368 GCA_964407295.1 uncultured Occallatibacter sp. | reverse complement strand
CCGCGATTGAGCCAGATGGTCTGGTCGATGCCAAGATAGTCATGGAAAACTTGCTCGAGCCGCTCGCGGCTAACGCCCGGGTTGCGCTGCTGCACTTCGCTCAGCAGGCATTCCTCGGTCGTCAGCAACGATCCAGCGCCGTTCACGTCGATAGAGCCGCCTTCCAACACTACGCGACGCTCCGTACCGCCCTCGTCTTCAGCCGTCGGCTGCCACTCCGGCAAGCCCAGCATTTTCTGCACACGTCCGGGCAGCTTGTCGTCGAGTCGCCAATCGTCATACTTGGCCCAGCCATTGAAGCGCCAGTCGGTGAGCGCGACGCGGCCTTCGCTGTTCCGGACAAAAATCGGCCCGGAATCACGCGTCCAGCCACGGTCGGTGGGCCAGGCGTGAAGCGTCACTTGATCGAGATTGGCGCCGGCGCGGCCAAGCATCGAGATGACGCGCTGTTTAGCCACCGCGTTTTCGACGATCAGATGCACTCGCTCATGAGCAGCGAGCAGGCGGACAATCTCCGCATAAAGCCACGGGATCGACGAGAACTTTCCCGGCCAGTCTTCGGGATTGTGCGGCCACGCGAGCCATGTGGCCTCGTGCGGCTCCCACTCAGCGGGCATGCAGTAGCCCAACTCGCGCGGCGTTTTTGCAGGCGATCGAACCGTCATACTACTTTTTCTCTTTGTGTGTTTCGCCCGCGTGTTTTGTTCCGGGCTTCGCAGGATCGAGAAACCGCTGCGTGATGGGCGCGTAGGCGTCGACGCGGCGGTCGCGCAGAAAAGGCCAGTTGCGCCGCGTTTCTTCAATCAGCGTGCGATCGATTTCGCCAAGGATAATTTCCTCTGCGTCGTGGCTTGCTTTGGCGACGATACGGCCAAATGGATCGGCGAGAAAGCTGCCACCCCAGAATTCGAGGCCCGCACCAGAAGCGCGATTGCCCAAAATGTCACCATGTTCGACGCCGACGCGGTTGACCGCCGCCACATAGACGCCGTTGGCGATGGCATGAGAACGCTGGATGGTTTTCCACGCGTCGAACTGCGCTGCACCGAATTCATCCTTTTCCGCCGGATGCCAGCCGATGGCCGTGGGATAAAAAAGCACCTCGGCGCCCTGCAGTGCGGTGATCCGCGCGCCCTCGGGATACCACTGGTCCCAGCAAACCAGCGTGCCAATCCGGCCGGCGGCTGTATCGACGGCCTGAAAGCCGAGATCGCCGGGGGCGAAGTAATACTTTTCGTAATAAAGCGGATCGTCGGGGATGTGCATCTTGCGGTAGACGCCCGCGATGTGGCCGTCGGAGTCAAAAGTGACGGCGGTGTTGTGGTAAAGCCCAGGCGCACGGCGCTCAAAGAGAGAGGCCACGACAGCCACATGGGATTCGCGTGCAACTTCAGCCAGTTTGGTTGTCGACGGACCTGGAATCTGCTCCGAGAGTTCAAAGAGCGCGAGCTCTTCGCGCTGGCAGAAATACTGCGTCCGAAAGAGCTCAGGCAGGCAGACGACTTGCGCACCGAGCTTCGCGGCTTCACGGATCCGGTCGAGCGCGGCTGAGAAATTCGCCTCGGGATCCGCACCCATGCGCATCTGCACGAGGGCAACCGTGAATTTGTGCACTTTAATCATGTGTCGTCTTAATACGCCTCCGTTTGGCGACCTGCGTCATCAACAATTGTGGCCGATGCAGCAAGGCCAACCCCGGCATGCGGAATTGGCCTCGTGTCCTCTGAATCGTCAACTCGATCGCTCTTGCGTCCGATCTTATCCAAAGGCCTGCCGCACGCAGTGCCTACTCTTCCAGGATCAGAACCGCGGCGGCGATGGTGGTCGTCCATTTGCCGCGCTTATCGCCCACAGCCGACTGGGTAATGTTGCTGGTGCGGACAATCTTGTTGGAGATGCGGTAGATCTCCTTCTTCTCGTCCCAGCTCTTGTCGGGATCGAACTCGACATCGAGCGTGGTAGCGAGCATCTCGGCGGCCAGTTCCTCGGCATATTCGCCGGCCTGGTCATCGGTTTCGCCAAAGCTGTGGTGCTCGCTGAGGTAGCCGTAGGTGTTGCGATCGGCTGGAATGGCCACGCCGATGCTGCAGGCGACGAGGCGGTGCGGCTCACGCGTGGAATTCTCCGCGATCACTGCGAAGACCACTTCGCCGTCATCGAGGTACTTGAGGCCTTCTTTGCGCGGAATCATTTTGCATTGCGGCGGAAAGATGGAGGAAACGCGCACCAGGTTCTGCGAAGCGATGCCCGCATCCCGAAGGGCAAGCTCGAAAGAGGTCAGCCGTTCCTTGTGTTTGCCGACGCCTTTGGTGAAGAAAAGCTTCTTTGGGACCATTCTTTTTCCCAATTTCTATGTGCCCTCCGTGAGTGAAAAAAGTGGAACCGCTTTTTGACGTTCCCGCATGAGTCTATCGCATCCTGGCGGGCGCGAACAGGGTTTCGAAAATTTTCATTGGAGGTTCATCGTGCAGCACTTCCGGCGCGGAACGCATCCGCCTTTTTACAGGACCGGCAGCGGAGCCCTGGATGCGAGCAAAGGCTATCGAGCAGGGCCGGCAGGGCAGCAACTTTCCTTTGCGGACCGCGTTTAATAGGCATGAAGCAACCGCTGGTTTCATTCGGAATCCCTGTCTTGTTCGTGGCTCTCGGCTGCGCGGTCACGCTGGCGCAAACTCCCGGCACGTCGGCGCCTGGTCCGAGCTACCTGCAAGGTGCCGCACCCACGCCGGCCAGTGGTGACCTCAGTCAGGCGATCCTGGAGTGGACGCCGCCGGCTCTGTCGGAATTGAGCGGGCAGGCGGTGGCAAAGGAGAATTTCACGCTCGATCGAACCATGCTGGCCGTGGCGGAAGGGCTCATGCCGGATTCCGACGCCGACCTGAGGCAGACGATGGCCAAACTCGACGGCGTGAGCGTGCACGTACTGCGCTTCGCCGTTGACGGCCAGGCCGACCCTTCACAGGTTGAGGCGATTCGCGAGGCCTACCACCTGCGCGGCTGGAAGCATGTTCTTGGCTCGACGAACCTGGGCGGCGCGGGGCGCAGCGACATAACGGACGTATGGCTTGTGATGGACGGCGCCAATGTGCGCGGCGGAGTGGTGCTGGTGGAGAGCCCGAAAAGCCTGACCCTGGCGACGGTGGCCGGGAATCTGAGTCCGATTGACCTTCTCCACCTGCGCGGTCACTTCGGCATTCCGCGGTTCGACAGCGATGATACGAACCGGTAGATCCGCTTGAAGCAATCTTGTCCCAGTCTCTCGCGCAGTTGGAGCGCCGTGGGTCTCCGAATTTGCCGGAAAGAAAATGCTATAGTCGTCCCTAGCCCCCCGGAATGATCGATCCATGCAGAATTGCAAGTTAACGCTTTTCATTCTCATCCTGGCAATTGCAGGAGGCGGCGTACACGCTCGCGCCAAAGTTGTCGAAGATACAAGCGGGTCTCTCAAAACCCTGACCAGCGTCGCCGATGCTCTCGACTCTGCCGACAGGCATCCGGTGCATGTGCTCTACGTGCACGGAATCGATGAGGTCGGAGCGGGCGACTCGAAGATGCTGCGCGACTCGATCTGCACCGAGCTGAAGCTCTGCGCGGTGAGCGACTGGAA
Source organism: uncultured Occallatibacter sp. (assembly GCA_964407295.1). Taxonomy (GTDB): domain Bacteria; phylum Acidobacteriota; class Terriglobia; order Terriglobales; family Acidobacteriaceae; genus Telmatobacter. Next base: position 1,761 of record CAYOVE010000231.1, on the reverse strand, counting down.
GAATGGGGGCACGGAATACGCGGATAAAGGGGAGTTCTCCAGCGCCGTTGAGCCTCCGACGCTCGCTTACCTGGGCGCCCCGGTGTGGAACAGCCCAGAAGAATGGCATGCGGCAGCGCCGTTTGTTGTGCACTGGGTAGTGCACCTCAGGGGACATTCCGCCGTCCTGGTAGTGGATGAGATTAACTGGTGGCCGCTCGTGCTGTCGCTCAAATGCCGCCGCGTGATCGCCGCCGAGGCGCATCTATCGGGGCCCGACAAGTATCTCTTGCAGGTTTGCTCCGATCGGTCCGCGCAGGACCCCGACGGAAGCGGGCGCTTCTATCCCTGGATAACGCCCGACGATGCGGCAAAGCTTGAAAAGATCAGGCCGCGCGGCGTTCTGGTGAATCGGGAGTTGAAGGCCGGTCTTGTCGACTGGGGGCTTTCGGACGTGCTGATGGCTGTGGGACCACTGGGCGGGATTCTGCGCGATGGAGTGCGGCAGTTGATGGCGAAATCGGCGGCGTTCGATCCCAACGCGAAGGAGGTTGATCCAACCGGAGCCGGCGGAATTGGAAAGTACGACTGGAAGTCGCACCTGAGCATGGACAACACACTGGACCAGGAGTTTATCGGCGTAACGCACAGTCTGGGCAGCTATTTGCTTTTCAATACGCTCAACCCGGAGTTTTCCAGCGCCTCCGACGAGAATCTGGCGCCGGCGGATGCGGCCAGAAAAACGGCTGAAGAAAACGCCATCCGCTACATCTTCGAGCGGTCCTCGCTGATGTACTTCTTTGCCAATCAGCTTGAGATGCTCGAAATCACCAATCTGGAGAGCGCGCCGGGGCCATCAGAGAGCGCAATGAAGTCGCGCGGTCTGGCGCCCGCGCCGATGGTTCCGACCTCGCCGGCTGAGAACTTCAGATCGCTCGTCGACAGATGGGAGGGCTATCAAACGAATTTTCAGGCTGTGCTGCATCCGAGCGACGAGGCGGCCAGAGAAAAGGTTCAAGTGGTGGCCTGGAGCGACCCCAGCGACGTGATCACTTACCGTGTGCCCAAAATTGGCGGCGTGGAGGTTGTGAATCTCTACGTGAAGAATGCCACGCGATGGTTCGGACTGATCGAATCGCCGCGCGAAGCGCACGCCGGCTACGCGAAGAACATCGACGTGCTGCGCGTGATGTTTGGAGGGACCAAGCCGCCGCCGACGCATTGAGCGGATCCTGCGACGCCGGCGAATGCGCCGCTGTCCCGCCTCCATTGCCACTGCTGAATTGCGGATGGTAGCCTCACAATTGGACGAATCAATTTGGACTTTTCTGGAAGGGACATCCCACACAGTCATGCAAAGCACGTATAACGGGCTGGAACTGCCCAAAGCGGGCGAGCCAATCGAATATAAGAACGGGCAATTCACCGTACCTGATCACCCCATCATTCCCTTTATCGAGGGCGATGGCACGGGACGCGATATCTGGAAGGCGTCGCAGCGGGTATTCGATGCGGCTGTGGAAAAAGCGTACGGCGGCAAGCGAGCGATCAGCTGGTTCGAGATTTACGCCGGTGAGAAAGCCTTCCGGCAGTTCAATAACTGGCTGCCCGACGACTCCGTGGCCGCCGCCCGCGATTTGCGCATCTCCATTAAGGGTCCGCTGACCACGCCTGTTGGCGGCGGCATTCGCTCGCTCAACGTGGCTCTGCGGCAGATTCTCGACCTCTACTCCTGCGTGCGGCCGGTGAAGTACTACCAGGGCGTGCCCAGCCCGGTGAAGC
>CAYOVE010000230.1:0-5400 GCA_964407295.1 uncultured Occallatibacter sp. | reverse complement strand
AGGCTCGCAGCGAAGCGCCCGTCAATGCGGAGTATCCCCCGACGACCGGCGCGAGAGCCTGAAGGCAGCGGTTCTGACGACTTTCTACATTGAGAGCGATGCTTGACGAGCATTCGCGCAGAGCGCGTTCAGAGCTGGATGGTCGAAGATTGTGGTGTTGATGAGGGCGGTCACGGCTGCCCGGGCGTCAATCAGCTCCTGAATTCGAGTCTCCGGGCCCCCGCTCCAGACGCGTTCGATGTCTTCCGCAACGATTTTTTCGATGTCCTTTGGGTGCATTGCGGCAAGTTCATTCCTCAAATAGGCGGTGATTGCCTCGAATTCTCCCTTATCGAGCCAAACCCCGTGACATTGCGGGCACCAGTCGACGATTACGGTGGATTTTCCAAAGAGAACCGAGACCATCTTCGTGGTCTTGCATTTCACGCAAGAGCGGTCGGTCACGCGCGCATTTGTCTTCTCCATGTCTCCGACTTCGTCGTTCAACCAACGCATGGAGCCATCGTTTACCTTGTTCTTCAGTTTTCGCAATTCGTCCTTGATCAGCCAGATTCCTTTGCACTTCGCGCAACCTTCAAAGTCCATTGAGAAGACCGAATAAACAAACAGATTTTGCCCGCATGCGGGGCAAATATCGGCGGTCCCATCTTTCTTGATCGCATCCTTGATCGGGGGCACGTCGACGGTGAAGTCCGTCTCTGAACTCGGCTTTTTGATTCGCTTGTACCAATACGGAACGTGCACGTTGTTGACGAAATCGGAGAAGCCGTGACCCTGGGCCGATCCGTCGTCGGCAAGCACTTTGTCGATCTGATTCAGTTCGCCGCCGTCGAGCCAAAACCCCCCGCAGTTTCTGCATAGGTGTAGAGCGATGTCATCGGACTCCAGAAACTTTACTTTGCTCAAATTGAAGTCGTCGCAACGGGGACACTTTATTGGCTTCTTCTCGGGTTCGTCGGTCCCGATTTCCTCGCAATACTCGATGCTTCCCGAAGTGTTGAAGGCCATCTTGTCCAGCTCGCCAGCGTCCAGCCAAAGGCTACCGCATTTATCGCACGAGTTATAGGAGACGCTGTCCTTCTTGGTGACGACCTGGTTGGTAGTCATCTCGGTGCCACAGTTCAAGCATTTCATTGGAAGACTCCGGGTACGCCTTTGTGGTGGACATCGGTGGCGAGGGACGGAAACACTGTCCGCATTGCCGAGTCACGGCGATGCCTTACAAACAAAAGTGCCACGGCTTCAGATTCTAGCAGGGGGCAGGTGCAGCCGTGATAAAACTAAGCGCGTGGACCACAACCGCCGCATGGGCGCTCTGCGCCGCAGGCTGACCCGGGCCGGGCTCCCCGGGCTTCTCGTCACACACCCCCCGGATATTCGCTATCTTTGTGGTTTTACAGGCTCGAGTGCGGCGCTGGCCGTAACCCGCAGGACTGCGCGCCTGTTCACAGACGGGCGCTACACCACGCAAGCAGCAGAAGAAGTGAAGGCCGCACAGGTCCAGATTGCGTCGGGTTCGCCTGCGGTGGCTGCGACGCAGTGGCTGGCCGCGCAGCTTGGCGTGTCGATGGCGGGATTTGACGCGGCGAAAACCACTGTCGCCGAGCTGGCGCGCTGGAAAAGTGAGTTGCCGACCCGCCTGCGCAAGGGGTTTTTTCAAACAGCGCCGGCGTCGTTCGTCGAGCAGCTGCGCTCGGTGAAAGAGGGAGCCGAGCTGGCGGTGATGGCCGAGGCGGCTCTTACCGGCTGCAAGCTGTTTGAACATGTTCTGGGCGTGCTGCGGCCGGGAATTGCCGAGGTTGAAGTGGCCGCGGAGCTGGAGCACCAGGCGCGGATGATGGGCGCCGAAGGAATGTCGTTTGAAACCATCGTGGCGGCGGGTTTGCGGTCGGCGATGCCGCATGGCCGCGCGACGACGGCGCTCCTGCCGCGGCGGGGGTTCGTGACGATGGACTTCGGTATAATCCACAAGGGTTACTGTTCGGATATGACGCGGACCGTCTTCCTGGGCAAGCCAAAGCCCGAGGAGCGAAGAACCTACGAAGCGGTGCTTGAAGCGCAGGAGAACGCCTTGAATGCAGTCGCTCCGGGCGCGAGCTGCGCAGAGGTGGACGAGGCGGCACGAAGCGTACTGCGCAGGGAGGGACTGGCTGAGGCGTTTACGCATTCGACGGGGCACGGGGTTGGACTGGAGATTCACGAGCCTCCCCGCGTTGGCGCAGGCCAAACGACGCGGCTGCAGGCGGGGATGGTCATCACCATCGAGCCGGGCGTCTATTTGCCGGGGAAGTTCGGGATTCGCATTGAAGATATGGTGGCGGTAACGCGCAGCGGAGGACAGGTTCTGACCCCGGCGCCCAAGGCGCTGATTGAACTTTGAGTAGCAGTAAACGGCAAGTTCGGCTGAGGGAAGTGGAATTGAAGGAACGAATGAAGCAACAAGATATTGAGGATCTGCGGCAACTGATTGAGTTTCTAAAGTCGCACGGAGTGTCCGAGTTTGACGTGGACCGCGGCGACATGAAGCTCCGTCTGAAGTTCAATCCAGTGGAGAGCGGTCCGGCGGGGTTGAGCGATCTGGCGCGGCTGCTGCAATCGGCTCCCCAGGGCGTTGCGCAGGCCGCTGGCGCGGCCCAGCAGGCAGGAGCAGCTCCAGCGGCGGCGGCAGAGCCGGCCGCGAATCCTGAAGCCGGGCTACACATGGTGAAATCGCCGATCGTGGGCACGTTTTATGGCTCGCCGTCTCCGGGCGCCTCGCCGTTTGTCGCGCCGGGCGACCACGTGGAAAAGGGCCAGGTGATCGCCATCATCGAGGCCATGAAGCTCATGAACGAGATTGAAGCGGACGTGTCGGGCGAGGTGGTCAAGTGCCTGGTTGCGAACGGGCAGGCAATCGAGTTTGGGCAGCCGCTGTTTTCGGTTCGACCGGCATGAGAATAGCAAGTCAGCAAGTTAGCGAGTCGGCAAGCCAGCTGCTGGGCTCAAGCATGAGCGGTAAACTCGGCTCTAAGAACGGCGCCAGGACTCGACACTACCGGGACTTGCATGTTTGGCAGAAGTCGATGGAACTGGCAAGAACCGTTTATCACGAGACGGAAACGCTGCCAAAGGCGGAATTATACGGCCTTCAATCGCAAATGCGAAGAGCTGCGGTTTCAGTCCCGAGCAACATTGCTGAAGGACATGGCCGGCTCGACGATGGGTATTTCAGGCAGTTTCTGGCCACTTCCCGTGGATCGCTTTTTGAACTGCAAACTCAAGTTGAACTCGCGGGGGACTTGTCGCTCTTGAGCAGCGAAACAACCCGGCGCCTGATGGAGTCCTGCGACGAAGTCGCGCGACTTATTAACGGATTGTTGGGAGCGTTGGAAGAGGCCTGAGGGGGGTCTTTTCGCTGACTTGCTAACTCGCTAACTTGCTGACTCGCTAATCATGTTCAGAAAAGTCTTAGTCGCTAATCGAGGTGAGATCGCGCTGCGCGTGTTGAACGCGTGCCGGGAGATGGGCATTCGCACGGTTGCGGTGTACAGCGAGGCCGATCGCAACTCGCTGCACGTGCGCTTCGCCGACGAGGCCATCTGCATCGGGCCGCCGCGCGCCGCGGACAGCTACCTGAATGTGCCGGCGGTGATATCAGCAGCGGAGATTGCCGATGTGGAGGCGATTCATCCGGGCTATGGGCTGCTGAGTGAGAACGCGAACTTTGCCGAAGTGTGTCGCGCGTCGAATATCAAGTTCATTGGGCCGCCGCCGGAAGTGACGCGGCTGATGGGCGAAAAGGAAAAAGCGCGGCAAGCGATGAAGAAGGCGAAAGTGCCGATTCTGCCGGGGTCGGACGGAATTCTGGCGACGGCTGAAGAAGCGCGCGCGTGGGCCGAGAAGGTTGGCTATCCAGTCATCCTGAAGGCCAAGGCGGGCGGCGGCGGACGCGGGATGAGAATTGTGCGCGAGGCCGAGGACTTGCCGAATCTGTTTCACGCCGCATTTACCGAAGCGGCGAACGCGTTCGGCAACGGTGAACTCTATATGGAGAAGTTCATCGAGAATCCGCGGCACATCGAGTTCCAGGTGCTGGCCGACGAGCACGGCAATGTGGCTTCTTTGTTTGAGCGCGAATGCTCAATTCAGCGGCGGCACCAGAAGCTGATTGAAGAAGCGCCAAGCCTGCAGGTGACGCCGAAGATGCGCGAAGAGATAGGGCGGACTCTCTGCAAGTGCATGGGCGAAATTGGCTACCAGAACGCCGGGACGGTGGAGTTCCTGATGGACAAGAATCATCAGCTTTACTTCATCGAAATGAACACGCGCATCCAGGTGGAGCATCCGGTGACCGAGGCGATTACAGGCGTTGACCTGGTGAAGGCGCAACTGCGGATCGCGGCCGGCGAGAAGCTGGATGCGATTCTGCCGGCGAAGCTGGAGATGCGGGGACACGCGATTGAATGCCGGATCAACGCCGAGCATCCAAGCAAGTTCACGCCATCGGCGGGGAAGATCACGGTGTTCAATGTGCCGGGCGGAAACGGAATTCGCGTGGACACAGCGCTCTATGCGGAAGGCGTCATTCCGCCGTATTACGATTCGTTGATCGCGAAACTGATTGCGTACGGAGTGAACCGGGAAGAAGCGATGGCGCGCATGCAGCGGGCGCTGGGCCAGTTCATCGTGCAGGGAATCGACACGTCGGTTTCGCTCCACGAGGCGATTTTCCAGGATGCGGGGTTCAAGGCGGGCGATTTTGACACCGGATACATGGAGCGCTTCCTGGCGACCAGGGCCGAAGCGGAGAAGAAGACGGCGTAGGGCGGCGGACTGACCGAGAACATTCAGTATTTCCAGTAACATTCCGATTCAAAACAAGTAGATAACTTCGATAACCGAAGCTTTGCGATGCTTTCGCGCTGGGTTGTGGGTGCAGTCCTGTGGAAAAGATTATCGCTTTTTCTTCGCCTTTTCATGTGGAAATGGGCTATGCTGTGTGGGCAACTTGGAGGTTGCCATCATGGATGCCCAGAAAGAATTGATTGCTGAGTTCGACCGAGAAACGGCGAAGACGCGCAAAATGCTCGACGCGATTCCGGCGGACGCCGATTGGAATTTCAAGCCTCATCCCAAATCGATGACCCTGGGCCGGCTGGCCGGACACCTTACTGATGTCGGCGATTGGGGAAATCACACGCTGACCATGGACAAGCTGGAATTTGCCGCGGATCACAAGTGGGAACCATATGCGCCGGCGAGCAAAGCAGAATTGCTGGACAGATTTGACAAGAAACTGGCAGAGACTCGTCCAGCGCTGTTGGCGACGACTGGAGACACGTGGGATCGGAACTGGAAGTTCGTGTTCGGCGGGACGGCGTGGATCGACGATACCAAGTACAACGTATTCCGCGAAACTGT
>CAYOVE010000229.1:0-5415 GCA_964407295.1 uncultured Occallatibacter sp. | reverse complement strand
CTGGAGTATCGCGGCACCATGTTCCTCCAGGCCTTCACCACCTGCCAGCCCGAGCACGGCGTGGCCGACGACATGGCGCTCTTCCAGGCCCAGCGCGTGCGCGACTCCCGCGGCGTGCCGGAGTTTGTCTTCAACCCGCGCCTCGGCGAAACCTATCAGGAAGCCCTCGACATCAAGGGCAACCCGTCCATTGATCTCGATTGGTATGAAACCAAGAACAAGGTCACCGGCGAGACGTCGCGCTACACCGTCGCTCACTGGTGCACCACGGAAGCCCGCTTCCGCAACCACCTGAAGAAGATCAAGCCCGAAGCGGCAGCCAAGCTCATCCCGCTCGACAACATGCTGGTCCGCATCACCCAGCAGGACGTCGTCTATCGCCGCTATCTCGACCCCGCGCACCGCGCCTTCATCCCCGACTTCGGCGTCTACATCACGCTGGAGGAGAACGGCAAAACCGAGTATCGCGCCCTAAGCCGCCAGTTAGTCATGTTCTGCGTCGAGCGCAGAAAGGCATGGCGCATGTTGCAATCGAAGGCCGGAATCGTAAACAAGGAATACGCCGCCCAGCGCGCCATCCTGGCCGACGTAGACGCCGGCAAGATCCCGCTGGACGAGTTCCTGGGGCACGCGGACGAACTGCTGAAAGAGCGGCTCACCGGTGGCGTGTTAGCCAAGGTGTAACTCAACCCAAGCCTAGAAACGCCAAGAACGCGGACCTCGGTCCGCGTTCTTGGCGTTGGTACCCGAGTAGCTAGGGACAACCTAGCCAAAGATGTTACAGACCGGGCAACCCCAATTTGAGTTGGAGGGCCTTGCCGGATGCACATCGTTGTCCGGCGGATTGAAGTCGTGGTATAAGCGGCATTCCTTTTCGAATGCGGATTTTGGACTTGGAAGGTATCCGCATTTGAAGTGAGGGTACCACTTGAAAACGTGTTGTTGAAGGCGAGCAGCCAAATCAACGTCCGAGCGCCCCACATAATGAACTGCAAAGGCCCCATTTTCTGTCTTCCCCAATGCATATGCACCAGGCGATTTCTGCTTCACCGCGGCGGATACGCCGTCGGCCGTCAAGTTGAATGGTCCCGAAAGGCCGGTAGTTGCCATTTTTAGCCAAGAACTCTCTGGGATTCGCATCCCCGTTCGTAATACAATCAGAACGCGGAGAGGCCGGAGTCTAGATTCCCGGTGCTGACACACCGCAAGCGACTCAAAAGGTCGCCGGCCTGCGAAGGCATAACCTCTCCTCAGTCGCCCCAAAGCAATTTGGGGCGGACAGAAGCTAGCTGCTCACCACGGCTCGAATCGCGTCCCCTCCAAGAGATCAGCGATTCGAGCCTTTCTGTTTTGGCCCGTTGGCACGGCAAGCCTGATAACAACGGGCTAATGCTCTTCTCATGATGGCCCTCTTATGTTTCCATCCTGCCTCATCAGTCTGTCGAAAGCGTCAAACCACTTTGCTTTAACATCGTCCGGCCAAGCAGGATCAAAACTCGGAAACTTGCTCAAAAGAAGTTGAGCCCATGTCACATTTCCATCGGGACCTGCAGACGCAGGGGCAATTGGTTCGAGCTCTCTCTCCGAGCCATTTGTGCCCAGGGGGGTCGCTCGTCGTTGTCGCGGTGCACGGGAAGCTCCTTGAAATGGCTTAATGTGCGGCGACAGGGGTATTTCAGATTCCTTCGCAATCGACATGAAGAAGGCCATGCACTTCCGGACTGTCTGCCCACCCGCGCCAACCTTACCGAATTCTTCTTCCAGTTGTCGGGTCGTGGCTCGCTGGAGGTCGAACCCCTTGAATAGGAATGGATAGGCCTGCATCACCATTTCGCGCAGATGTTTCTGGCGCTCAGGCCCCTCTGAATTGACCACCTTTGCGAGGCGCTCAGTCGGTAGGCCCTTGTCGGATGTAAGCCCCAAGTACCTAAGCGAAGCGGCCAACTGGGACTGAATTGCACCCGACATTGATCCCATTACGCTGCGATCTATCCGACTCGGAATCGAGATCTTCAGGCCTTCCAGGAAGTTCTTAAGGGTCCGATACGGAACGTATGGCGGCACCGCCGCCCTTTCGTGCGCGACAGATGCCGTCTTGCTCTCCTCGCTCATTCCGTCCTCCTAAATACTAATTGGAAAAATACCATTTAGACAGTAATATGTCAATTCCATTGTCCGACTTTTTATCGCGAGTGTTACGGCTCCAAATAGGCGGGGTGAACCAGGCCCGAGAGAGCTCGATTCACCACAGCCGGGTGCCCCAGGTCTCGCCTCTGAGACCCGGGATAGCAACAGCGCACTTCCCACGCATCGCCCGCCATCACCGAACCCGCAACCGCACCAGCGCGACGCCCTGCCGAGGCAGGTTGAGGTCGATTCCGGCCTTGCCGCCGTCAAGCTGAATCGTGTGCTCCGGCCCGGTCTCTTCGAGCGCGCCAGCCCGCTCCAGTTGCCGCGTCTGCTCCTCGCTAGGGTGCGCGGGGCTGCCCATCTGCTGCCAAACCCGGTAAGCGTTGCTGTGCATCCAGTCCATGTGGAACTCGGCGGCTGTGGCCGTTTTGCCGTCGAGGCCGTCCACGGTCAAATGGATCTGTGCCGGGTGCCCCAGGTCTGGATTCTCAGACCTGGGAGACCACAAACTTCTCTTGTCACCTTCCCGTTTCCCGTACTTGGCCTGCGGCAATCGAAGCCTTCGCAACCCGCCTGCGTCCGGTGTGGATTGTCAAAAAATCCAAAACAGCAAGAGCACGACAATGGAAAGCAGAAGCAGCCCGCCCAGGTATGCGCTCCCATGCGCTTCAAGGTCCAGGAGCGGACTTGAGTTCACCGGGATTGTCAGCTTGGCTGCTTCCTCTGCACTTTGAGCCGATAGCAGGTTCGCCTCCGCTTCGATCGCCATGCTTCTGGCGCGGACGCAACCCTCAGGGAGCGCAGCACTGAGGCAAGTTGCGGCGTATGCCAGCGAAGCCACCATACTCGCAGAGGCCGGTAGGTTCGCTGGAACCGTCGCACTTTTTGGAAATGCCGCCGATGCGCTGTTGAGCGTAATCGAGTCGCCTGAGCCGGGTTCCTGAATCGCGGATGCGGGAGTGCGCTGCACCTGCGGGCTCCGAGAAAGCAGCGATGTTCCTGCGCTGGTTAAGTCCCTTTGCAGGGCAGAAAATGCGCTGCTGATCATTGCCGGGTCGCGCGAATCGAGCGCCTGACGTATCAGTGTGAGATCGCCCTGCACCTGCGGATTTGTGGAAAGAAGAGCGGAAAGCGGGGCGGACGTCTTTGCCAAAGTCTGAAGTGCGGTCAGCGCCTGCGTCGCTCCGGCTGTGTCCCCGGATTGGAGGGCCGTTAGGAGTGTCAGCAAATCTTGAGCGACCTGATCTGTGATGCTTGCTGGCCAGAGTGCCGCTTGTCCGCCCGCGAGGCCCGATATTGGCGAAACAGACGACATCGACAGACTCCTGACACAGGGCTTCAAAGTCTCATCGGCATGTTCAACCGAGCCGTTCAGGGGCGGGTATGATCAGCCGGGCGCACCCGCTCTGGATTTTCAGACCTGGAAAGCAACAGCGCACTTCCCACGCAGCACCCGCCATCACCGAACCCGCAACCGCACCAGCGCGACGCCCTGCCGCGGCAGGCTCAGGTCGATTCCGGCCTTGCCTCCGTCAAGCTGAATTGGGTAATCCGCCACCGTCTCTTCGAGCGTGCCGGCCCGTTCCAGTTGCCGCGTCTGCTCCGCGCTGGGGTGCGCGGGGCTGCCCATCTGCTGCCAGACCCGGTAAGTGTTGCTGTGCGTCCAGTCCATGCGAAACTCGGAAGCCGTGGCGGTCTTGCCGTCAAGGCCGTCCACGGTCAAATGAATCTGCGCGGCCGGGGCAGGCAGGTCGGCGTCGTGGTAGTTCCACACCAGCACATCCACTTCGTCTCCATTGCGCGTGGCCACGGCATTCACGTCGGGAGCGCCGGGAACGCTGGTCGCCAGGATCTGCGCCAGCGGCAGCGCTCCGCTGCTTTCCGTTTCAATCCACGCCGCTCCCGGCAAAGCTTCGCCCGGCGAAAATGCTGCCCGGCCGCCACCCGGCTTGCCTCCGCCCAACATGCCGAACATGCGGAAGACGTTCAAGACCGGCTTGTCGATGCCGTTGGTGGCCAGTTCGCGGAATCCGGCAAAGGCCGGCTGATCCTCGAATTCGAAGGCCCAGGTGACCGCGCCCTCGACGGTCACACCGTACTGGCGCGCCAGCTCGTAGGTGCGCATGGTCGCCTCGGCCACGCTGACGCCGTAGAGCGGGCCGTTGCGATAGCCGTTCTGGCTGCCCTGGCAGGCGGCGCAGCCTTCCGGGTCGCTCTCGCCCAGAATGATCGGCATGTGCTTCCACTCTGGGTAGCTGGCGACCACGGCCATGCCCCGCGCGGCTGCCCGCAACTGCGTTCCCACGCTCATTTGCACATGCCCGGTTGACGAAGGCCTGTCGCCGGGACCCCCAGTCGCAGGACCATCGATAAACTTTGGATTGCCTTTGGGATGGAAGCTGATGAAGTCGAGCGGCGCGCCGGTGCCGCCTGTCGCCGCATTCACGCCGTGGGCGCAGTGGTCCAGAAACTGCCGCAGAAACGGCTCGGAATGGTCGCTGACGCCGGTGGCCTCCGGGCCGCCAATGCGAGCCTGGGGCAGCGCCTGTCGAATGGCGGCCGAGGTCAGGTCGTAGAGGCGGTCATATTCAGCCGGCGTTCCGTGCCAGTAAGCAATATCGGGCTCGTTCCACACCTCCCACAGCCAGGTTCCGGTCTGGCTGCCGTAGCGGTCGCGCAGGTGGGTTGCGTAAGCCAGCACCAGCTTCGACCACTTTGTTTCGTCCCTGGGCGGATAGGTCCAGCCGGTGAAGATGTCGCCCTTGGGGAAGCTGTGGCGATAGGGCTCGGGATGGCGGGAGAGCGCCTGTGGCATGAAGCCGATTTCGACCAGGGGACGAACATGCGCGGCAACCAGAGCGTCGAAGATGCGGTCGGTGATGGTGAAGTCGTAGACCGGCGTTCCATCCGGCAATTCGGTGTAGACGTTGGTCGAGCCCCATTTCAGCGAGCCATCGCCCGTGCCGGTGGTCAGCAAGTTATGGGCGCGAAAGTAGACCGGGACCGGGCTAAGCGCGGCCAGTTCAGTCAGCAGCTTCTTGCCGTTGGGCGCATAAAGATAGTTCGGCTCGTCGGCGCCGAAGTAGTTCCAGATGGGGGAATAGGGGCCGGCAGGCCTGCCAGCATGAACCAGGATCGAAACCGGCGCGGGCGAATCTGGAGACTGGGGCTGGGCGCAAAGCTGGGCCGGGCCGGTGAGAATCGCGGCCAGAACTGCGATGAACATCCCGGGAAGCGGGTTCTTCATGCGCTCCACAATAAAGGATTTCGTCGGATTCCGCTCCG
>CAYOVE010000228.1:3420-5417 GCA_964407295.1 uncultured Occallatibacter sp. | reverse complement strand
CGCGCTGAATACAACACCACCAGCGCCACCATTGCAACGGCGGAGACACCAGCCACGAGGCAAAGCCACAGGGGTGCCTGTCGTCTTAAGTTGCGTGTTTTCCATTTCATAACCATCTGCCAATTTTACTAGACCGGCACTGGTGAGAGGACGATGTTGTCAACAACGATAACGCGGTTTTTGTTGAAAAATCGCGGCCCGGCCTCCCTCGGCGCCGCAAGTTTCTTATTACGTTTGGGTTACAAACTGCACCATAAATAGTGCAAGTTTTCCTATTTTGGGCATCGATTTCTGTGCAAAACTGCGCGTCAATAGGCAACTTGGCACGAAGAATGCTCATCGATGATCGATCTCATTGATAGCAAAGACATTACAGCAGAATTCCAGACATAAAATTTCTTTTTGAAGTTTGCCGATCATTTCACCGAATTTGCTACCGTTGTCTTAGGGTCTGTCGAGTGCCTTCCTTTCCAAAGGGTGGCTTTCGTCAGGCCCTTTGCCGTTTCTGGCACCGAGAGGGAATCCATGCAATTAAGTGCAGAAGGTTTGGAACTGATCAAGAAGTCCGAAGGGTTCCGCGATCATGTCTATCGCGACGTTGCCGGCTTTCCCACCATCGGCTATGGGCACCTCTTGAAACCCGATGAGTCGTTTCCCAACGGCGTTACCGAATTGCAGGCGGGCTTGATCCTCGCGGCCGATGTTCAGCAGGCGGAACAAGCCGTATCCCGGCTGGTGAAGGTCGAGCTTACGCAGGGCCAGTTCGACGCTCTTGTCGACTTTTGCTTCAACCTTGGCGCAGGACGCCTGGCTGGCTCAACTCTCCTCCGCGAGCTCAACGCTGGGCATCATGACACTGCTGCCCAGCAACTGCTCTCGTGGGATCACGCCGGGGGTGTCGTCAACGCGGGCTTGAAATCCCGCCGCGAAGCTGAGCTGAAACTCTGGATGGGCGAGATCAGTGGATCGCGGACGGAGGCAGCCTGAACCCCACCCCCCCATGCTCTTCCGTGTACCTGTGAGACTGTGAAACTGTGGACCGCACAAAATCAGTCACTTACGGCCACAGTTTCACAGTCTCACAGTCCCGCTTCGGTTGTTTCGGCTCTTTCCTCAATCATTTCCAGCCGCTCTTCGGCCTTCAGGTAGCCCTTGCGCCGGAACCAGTCTTCCATCGCGACTCGCAGCCGATCCAGCGGAACGTGGTTGCCAACCTCCAGGATTCCGTCGCTCGCCGGAAAGGTATCGTCAAAAACCGCGTCGTTGGTGAAGTTCCGCATGGCAAAGTTGTCGATCTGCCCGATCGGGCAGGCGTGGCGCTCACCCGCTGCGTCGATTCGGTTCACACTCATGCGCCGCGCAAACATGGATCTACTCTAAAACCTTGAAGCCACCTTTCTTCGGAACTTGCCGCGAGCAACTTGCAGAACAGCCGGCGGCATCGATAGGGTGAATGCTTCAGTGCACCTAAGACGTCGCGGGAGGAAGAACGAATGAAGCTTCTTTTGAATTGGCTGCTCAGCGCCCTCGCGCTGTTGATTGTTTCCCATTTTGTGCCCGGATTTCACGTCAACGGTCTGCTTCCGGCGCTGATCGCCGCTGTCGTTATCGGGCTGCTGAACGCGACCGTCGGCCTGCTCCTCAAGATCGTCACGTTCCCGTTGAGTATTCTTACGCTGGGAATCTTTCTGCTCGTCATCAACGGCATCATGATTCTGCTGGCCTCGGCCGTTGTCCCAGGCTTTCACGTCAACGGTTTCGGTCCGGCCTTCTGGGGCGCGGTGGTGCTGGCCCTTCTGGGCATGCTGATTCGGGCGGTCGTCAAGGATTCGTAGCCGAGGGCGGGGAAGCGCCTAGCGGGGCGCGCCGGCAGCGGTCTCGTCCGGCTGGCTCGTTCCGCCGCTTGCCGGCTTCTGATTCGCAACCGGCTTCTTCGCCGTCCTGGGCTGTGCAGGGTTCGCCGCGGGGCTCACTTTGATCGGCGCCTTCGGTCCGGG
>CAYOVE010000228.1:0-3320 GCA_964407295.1 uncultured Occallatibacter sp. | reverse complement strand
CAGAACACGTCCGCGGCGTGGTGCCGCGTCGAGCGCCGTCTGTACGCGCTCTGCCAGTCCCTCAGGCGCGGGCAGGCTGGCGATCAGCCGCAAAGTCACTTCCGCCGGGCTTGAAGCGGATCCACTAGCAGTTGGTTCGTGAGGGTTCGAATTCATCGCAAACTCCTCTCCCCCGAATTTCTCGCGTGGTCAAGCAGGCTGGCCATCAGGTTGCGGGCGCGGAACAGCCGCGAACGGACGCTGGACTCGGAGATCCCCAGCACCGATGCGATCTCCACGCTGCTCAGCTCTTCAAAGGCCGAAAGCATCAGCACCTCCCGCTCTTTAGCCGGCAGTTGGTCAACGCAGCCCAGAACGTGAGCATGGTGCTGCGCCGCCGCCGCCCGCTCCTCGGCCGAAAGCCCCGTGGAGGGCAGCACCCGCGCCAGCTCGGCAACGTCATCGGTCTCAGGTCGTGTCTTGGCGCGGCGTTTGCGGTCCAGCACGATGTTCCAAACGATGCGAATCAGCCACACCCGGTGATCGCGCACTTCGTCCAGCGAATCGCGATGGCGCAGGACGCGCACAAATGCCTCCTGAACGGCATCTTCTGCGTCTGCTTGATTGCGAAGTACGGAATAGGCTACGCGGTAGAGCGCGCTGCTGTACTGGTCAACCATGGCCGCAAGCGCATGGTCTTCTGCGCGCCGGCGGGCTTCGTCATTCATGGCGCTTGTGGGATTCTCCATCCACTCTGCGGCAATGCCGGCGATGCCTGCGACAATGGCCTGGCTGGTGCTCATCACTCACCAGACGCAGAACGGGAAGAAAATGCTCAGGTTCGCTCAAAGCCTGCCCCTCGACCTGCAAACGGCAGCTTAAGACCCCGCCGGATCACGCCCTGCCGGCCTACTTGGCGGCCAGCTTTTCTGACGCAATCGACCCCGCCGCGCCGTCTTTGTCGGCGTCCTTCACCTTGGCCCACAGTACGCGAGCCATCTCCTGCTTGCCCTCGGCCACATAGAGATCGGCCAGGTCGAGCTCGGCCACGCTTGCTGAAACCGTGGCTGAAGGCTTGTTTATGATCTCGGTGTACAGCGCGATCGCGTCGTTGTCGCGGGAGGTCTGCCGGTAAAGGCCAGCCAAAGCCAGCTTGGCCAGGTTGCCCGTATTACCATCCCACGCGCCGGCCGCCGCCTTGAGCTCCGTCTCGGCGTTGCTGTTCTGCCCCAGGTCTTCATACGTTACGCCGGCGAAATACCGGGCTTTCGCCGCTTCGGGCAGCCAACTGTAGTCCTGAGCGATCGCTGCGAACTCGCGATTGGCTTCCTTGGCCCGCGCGGCTGCCGTCGTGTAGGCGCTTGCGTCAGGTGGAGCGCCGGGAACGGCCAGCGGCGTTGTGTACACATCCAGCGCGGCGCCCAGTGCGGCGTCGGCGGCCTTTGAACGAATATTCCAGAAAATCAGTCCGCCGATCACCGCCACCAGAACGACTCCGATGACGATGCCCCAGCGCACCGCGGCGGCTTGGTGTTCGCCGACCCAACTGGCGCTGCTTGCGGCAGCTTGTGCAAATTTGTCCTTTTTCAGGGCGTGACGCGTTCGAGTATCCACGAGGTCTTTCTTGTCCTTTGCCGGTATCCGTGCAGGCGGGTCTGAACAGAAGAAAATGGTGCCACTGCAACCGGTCTAGTGTATCAGCGCGGTTCCGGCACAGTCCACCAAGGCGCGGATGCGGCAGGAGCGCGCTTTGTTCGAAAAGGGTGCCCTCGCTTGCCGCGGGACAGCCGGAACGGTACCCTTAAAACATGTACGAGGACTTCCACGTCGCAGACCGCTGGACCGGCGAAGACCTTCACTGCCGCTGGAAAGGCACGATTGTCGCCATCGCCACCCGCCACGCCGATGCCGTAGACATCCGCTTCGACGTCAACGGCCGCCCCATGTGGATCGCGTTGCCCTGCACCGCCTGGGTTGAGCAGAAGAAACGCACCGGCAAGGTGATCACCGACCAACTGGCGGCCCAGATCGCCGGGCGGTATTTGAAGCGGCTCGTCGAAGAAGGCTACGACTCCCGGCGCGAGGTCTACACCATGACCGTGGCTGAGGTGCTCGATTACCTGGATGCCGTCGTGGCAGAGGCGAAGACACTGGGCGGGATGCCCACGCTGCAGCCCGGACCGCAGCTTATTTGATCAATCAGTCTCCCGATGCGTCTAATATTCGTGCGCATTTCTATCGGCTTCTCATGACTCGAAGCGCCTTCATTCTTCTTCTCGCGGCCACGGTTTTCTTCGCCGCGCGGATTGCGGACGCCGCGCAAAACCCTGCTCCCAACGCGCCGCTTCCCAATGCCAACGAGCTGCTCCAGCGGGCCCTCGCCAACGAGCGCAAGCAGGCGGCCGAGCGGGAAAAATACGACTGCCGCATCACCGACCACACCATCGAAACCGACAGCAAAGGCAACACCAAAAAAGACACATCGGTTGTTTCGGATCTCTTCTTTGTCAACGGCATTCCCGTCGAGCGAACGCTTCAGAAAGACGGAAAGGATCTCTCCGCTGACGATCAGCACAAGCAGGACGATCGCGTAATGAAGGAGACGCTCAAATACTCGAACCAGGCCAATGCGCAGAAGGAAGAGGACAAGGACAATCAGGAACTTGAAGATTTTATGCAAGCCATGATGCTGGCCAACGGCCACAGAGGTGTTGTTGACGGCCGCAGCGTGCTCTTCTACGACATCGTGCCCAATCCTAAATTTGACGCGAAGAACATCAATCAGCATCTGGCCCAGGTGATGCAGGGCAAGGTCTCCATTGACGAGCAGACCGGCGAATTGATCGATATCAACGTGACATCGGTGGCAGATTTGAAGATCGGTGGCGGCTTAGTGGCCAATGTCCACAAAGGTCTGTGGCTGCACATCCACAATCAGCCGCGCCCCGACGGCGTCTGGCTCACTGATCTGGCTGAAGGCTCGGGCGATGCGCGCGCCGCGCTATTCCTGCATCCGTATTTCCGCTTCAGGGAAACGGCCGACAGTTGCCATCTCTACTCGGCCACGGCCGCTCAGGTCGGCCCGGTGCAGGTAGTGAAGCAGCCGCAGCCGACCAAATAGCCATCGGCTGGCGCGCCGCGCTAGCTTTCTGCCGGAGCCGCAACCACATCGCCGCGCCGCAGCACACGGCTCAGAATCACATACAGCACAGGGATAAAGACGAGATTCAAAACGGTGGAGAGCAACATGCCGCCAACAATCGTCGTTCCCACTGAACGGCGGCCTAGCGCGCCGGCTCCCGTGGCAAATACCAGCGGAAGAACGCCCATGATGAATGCGA
>CAYOVE010000227.1:0-5447 GCA_964407295.1 uncultured Occallatibacter sp. | reverse complement strand
GACGCGGAACAATTGAGCGCGCAAACGGTGCTGCCGCGGCTGGTAGAGATGGAGACGAAGCACGGCTCGCTGACGCGTGGAATGCTGGCCGCGCACAAGCGGATGAGAGACGCGGCGAAGAACTCGACTGGGCCGGCACGTAAGGCGCCTCCAATCTTCACGGCGCTGCGCGGAGGGATGAGCCAGCTCGTGGATGCGCTGGTGGCGCGGATTGATCCGGCGAATTTGCGGACTGGGACGCCGGTGAGTGGGATCAAGAAGACGGGCAGCGGTTGGATCGTGGAGGCCGGCGGAACGCAGCAAGAATATGCGGGCCTCATTATGGCTGCGCCTGCATGGGCTGCGGGGAGTTTGCTGACGCCAGTTGACGGCGCGCTCGGCGGTGAGCTTGGCGGAATTCCATATTCCTCGTCGATCACGCTGAATCTGGTTTACGACGAGACGAAGATCGGAACGTTGCCGGAGGGATTCGGATTTCTGGTTCCGGCAGTTGAGGGCCGCGCGATGCTGGCGTGCACGTTTGTGCATCGCAAGTTTTTGGGGCGCACGCCGCCGGGCAAAGCGGTGTTTCGCGCTTTTCTGGGCGGAATGAATCGCGAGGCGCTGCTGGCAGAGAGCGATGAGTCACTGGTTGCAACGGTGCGGCGCGAGATGAGCGAGATTCTGGGTGCGAGAACATTCAGCGCAGACGTCGAGCCGGAACATGCGCAGGTTTCACGGTGGCGGCGGGCGATGGCGCAGTATGCCGTGGGGCACAAGGAGCGGATGCGGCGGATTGGCGCGCGAGTCGCTGAGCTGCCGGGGTTGCGGCTGGTAGGGAATGCTTACGATGGCATCGGCGTTCCGGACTGCATCCGGCTGGGGCGGCAGGCGGCGCGGGAGCTGACGGGCGCGGAAGCAAAAACGCCGGCTTTAGTGCGCTGAATCGATTGGGCTGCGCAGGCCCGGCAGGATTGCTCACCCTTATACTCGACTAAGAGTATGACGATCCGCACGGACACATTTCTGGCGACGATTCTGGCTTCGACGCGCGCGACATTGGCGGCGGCGAAGGCCGACGTGCCCGTTGCCGATTTGGAACGGCGCGCAGCCGAGCATCGCCCGCGCGGGTGGGCCGCCGCGTTGCGGCAAAAGGCCGCGACGGGACCTGCCGTCATTGCCGAGATCAAGAAAGCGTCGCCGTCGAAGGGGCTGATTCGCTCCGCATTCGATCCCGCGTGGCTGGCCCGGAGATATCGCGCGGGAGGTGCGGCTGCGCTGTCGGTTCTTACGGACGAGCCGTACTTTCAGGGAAGCCTGCGCAACCTGGAGATGGCGTCGGCCGCGGCGCCGCTTCCCTGCCTGCGCAAGGATTTCATCGTCGACGAGTATCAGATTGTCGAGGCGCGGGCGCATCGGGCCGACGCGATTCTGCTGATTGCGGCCGCGCTTGAGGGGGCTGAATTGAAGCGACTGGCCCAGGTTGCGCGGTCGCTCGCGCTCGACGTGCTGGTGGAGGTTCACACCGCTGAGGAACTGGACTGCGTGCTCGATGCGCTGGGCGAAACGGGCGTGGACGCGATCGGCGTAAACAATCGCGACCTGAAAACATTCGAAGTGAGCGCGGAGACTTCAATGGCTCTGGCGGGGCGGATTCCGGCGAGCGTGGTGCGCGTGACGGAGAGCGGAATCTCAACGCGAGAGGACATTGCGCGCCTGCGCAAGGCCGGGTTTGATGCGTTTCTGATCGGTGAGAGCCTGATGCGGCAGCCCGATCCCGGCGTGGCGCTCGCGGAGTTGCTAAAGGGGAACAGATGATTGCAATGATAGCAAATGCGACGTAAGATGTAATCATTGCAATCATGGAAGGTGGGTCCAATGGCAACCAACCTCATCGTTAGAAAAGTAGAGCCGGAGATCGTCAAGTCACTGAAGGAACAGGCGGCGCGGAATGGCCGCAGCGCGGAGGCCGAGCACCGCGCAATTCTGGAGGCCGCTCTGCGACGGCCGCGGAAACGGCCGCTAGGGGAAGTCCTTGCCTCGATACCCAACGTGGGTCGCGATTCTGACTTCGAGTTCGATCGGAAATAGAAATGTTTCTGATTGATACAAATGTGCTGAGTGAAAGACGCAAAGGACGAAACGCCGATGCAGGCGTGGTGGAATTCTTTCGTGACGCAAAGAACGAAGTTTTTTTGCCTGTACAAGTGGCCGGCGAGATCGAAGGGGGAATTGAACGCTTGAGGCAACGTGGCGATCATCCGCAGGCACACATTCTGGAGAATTGGTTCCAGTTGGTGCTGGGTGAATTCTCAGAGCACTTTCTGGCGTTCGATCTGGAATGTGCCAAGGTATGGGGAAGCCTAATTGGCGTAAACGAACAACACAGCATCGATAAGCAAATCGCGGCCATAGCGTTGATGCACGACCTGACGATCGTCACTCGTAACACAGCTCATTTCAGAGGGACCGGGGCCCGCCTCATGAATCCGTTTCAGTCCGATGCGCCCCGGCAGAGGATTTGACCTGAGCCGCCCATGAATCTCTGGATCAAAATCTGCGCCAACACTTCGCTGGCGGACGCGATGATTGCCGCCGAGGCTGGAGCGGATGCGGTGGGATTTGTGTTTGCGCCGAGCCCGCGAAGAGTAACGGCGGAGCAGGGGGCGGCGATTGTGCGCGGTTTACCGGCGAAGATCGAGAAGATCGGGGTATTTGTTGAGGCGACGCTTGAGGAGATCGCTGCGACGGTGGAGGCAGCCGGTTTGACCGGCGTGCAACTGCACTGGGATGGTCCGACTGAGTTGCCAGCGGCGTTGCGGGCGCGCCTCGGATCGAAGTTGCGGATTTTAGGCGTGGTGCACTTCGAAGCCGACGCGCCGGAACGCGCGGCCGCCGCGACTCAGGATCCGAGTGTTGATGCGATCCTGATCGACTCGCGTACTGCGACAGCGGTGGGCGGGACTGGAACGACTTACGACTGGGGTTTGGCGAGCAAGTCTGTCTTCGAAAACGCAAAAGCGCGCGAACGCATGGTGGCGGCCGGAGGGCTGACTCCAGAAAATGTGGCCGAGGCGATCGCGACGCTGCGCCCGTGGGGCGTGGATGTGGTGAGCGGCGTGGAAGCTGCGCCGGGGCTCAAGGATGCGGCCAAGGTGCGGGCGTTTATTGAAAATGCGCGCGCGACAACGAAGTAACCTTTCTGTTTGATCCGGCGTAAATCAGGGAAGAAAAGAGGCGCGACAAATCCGCGCGCCGGTCATCCATATTGTTAGAGAGATTCCCCGGAGGGTTGATCATGGAACCGTTTCTTGCTCCCATCGAAAAACCGCAAGGCCTCATTAAGAAGTTGGCTTACGCCGGATCGAAAAAGCAGTTTGGCAAGGTGCCGACGCCGGTTAAAGTTGTGTACTCGCGCATGCCTGCGGCTTTCGGCCTCTTTGTAGCGAAGATTTCGAAACTCGACAAGAAGCTGGAGCTACCGGTCGAGATGCGGATGCTGGTCCGCGTGCGCGTGGCGCACATCAACGTGTGCGAGTTCTGCATCGACATCGGACGTTTCTTCGCCATCAAGGTGGGGCTCAACGAGGCGAAGTTCGATTCGCTCGAGGACTATGCGACGAGCCCTTTGTTCAATGAGGCGGAGCGCGCCGCGCTGGACTATGTGACCGAGCTGACGCGCGACAAGAACGTGAAGCCGGAGACTTTTGCGCGGCTCAGGAAGCATTATTCCGAGCGGGCGATTTGCGAGATTGTGTGGCTGGTGGCGAGCGAGCACGTGTACAACATGACCAATATCGGGCTGAACATTCATTCGGACATGCTGTGCGACATCAGCCGGAAGAAAACGCCGGCGTAAGAGCTTGCTTCCGGCCACCGAGGAAGAGCAGTCACAGCATTGCTCAAACGGCCAACCGACAATCTTTAGTGAAGCTAACGTCAGGGCTTCGAACCGACGCTTTGTTGAGGAACATCCCGCACAGAATCGGGTAGGATTCGCGCGTTTACTGTAAATCTCCTGAAGTTCGTTGAACTGTCTTCCCAGAACTCGGTTTGCCGGGACCATAGAATTTTCAAACTGAAATGGCCCTCGTCATGGCGCAGGAGCCAAACCGTCTGAGGTGGGTGGCCGCTTGAATCGCCGGGAACTTCGAGTGGGAAGAAATCTCTTCGGTCCCTTGAACCTTTCAGCAGAGAACCCTTGGTGTTCAAAAGTTCCACTTCAAAACGAGCCGGCATCAGGGCTCTCGAGTCGATCCATGTTGTCTCTTTCCAGTCCAGGGCAGTCTTGCCGGCGCCGGACGGAGTCCCAGGATTGGCTTTTGGCACGGACTCTATAACCAGGTTGTCGCGACCATCGATCTGTTCGTGCCTGAGTAGCCGATTGTCAAAAAGGCTGGTAAGACAGCAGATCGGCAGTTCGCTCAGAAGTGCGCCAGAGGGGCTAGCGTCTGTGAAGTAAAACTCAAAATCGAAATTCTTTCCGAGTTCACTCAGGATATCCTGCCGCCTCTGTTCGGAAATCAGCCTTTGCGCGCTCAGCGGCTTGCCATTCTTCTCGACCATGTGGCGATAAGGCAATCCCTCGACAATCACTACCTCAAACTTGGCAGTCATCTCGTGAAGCTTTCTGCCTTTGGTGCTCCACTGCACAAAATGTTCGGAGTCGTCGCACGCGTATTGCTCCGCGAGTTCGTCGTTGGCCACTAAGTTGGCGTGCATCCGCTGCAGGATGGCAGCCAGAGCGTCACCGCTTGCCTCGGCGGTTGCATCCTGCGCGACGAGCGCGCTAAAACACGCTGGACGAAGCCAAAAAACGAGACAGAACGAGAGATAAAAGCCGACTGCGCCTCGGCCGAACATCGTGCCGCTCCTTAGGGCTTTTGGATCCAGATTGCCGCTCTTTGTAGGTCTCGGATATTGGAATCACTATATCGCGGCTGGATCATAGGGCGAAAGCGAGGTTGGTCTGATTCGTTCAGATCCTATTTACCGCGTCACCTAGTAAACTGTTAGTTCCCCATTTCCAAGCGGGGAATTGGTGTGTGAGCCGCGTATGGCCTCGATGATTGTTCCGGCAAATCCGAGCGAGTCGCGAGCGGGGCGCTTTGGCGTCTACGGCGGGCGATACGTGCCCGAGACGCTGGTGGCGGCGCTGGACGAGCTGGAGCGCGCGTACGAAGAGGCGAAGGCCGACGCGGCTTTTCAAGCGGAGCTAAGTTCCCTGCTGAAGGACTACGCCGGACGGCCTACGCCGCTCACCTTTGCCAAACGGCTGACGGAGCAACTGGGCGGGGCGAAGATTTATTTGAAGCGCGAAGACTTGCTGCATACGGGCGCGCACAAGATCAATAACGCGCTGGGCCAGGGATTGCTGGCGAAGCGCATGGGCAAGAAGCGCGTGATTGCCGAGACAGGCGCGGGGCAGCATGGCGTGGCTACGGCGACGGTGTGCGCGCTGCTGGGGC
>CAYOVE010000226.1:0-5453 GCA_964407295.1 uncultured Occallatibacter sp. | reverse complement strand
CACTGTCGACCCTTGCGGCAACAAACGTCGAAGTCGAGTTGATTTACACTGAGTCATCCGGATCTACCGGCCCACCTCCGATCTCTGCGGTCGATGTCTTGCGTTCCGGGCCGAACTCCCGCTCCAGGAGAGGATTCTTTGACGCGAAAATCCATCTTCTTGTTTCCTGCCGTCGCCGCAATCGCCCTGGCTGGCCTTTCATTGGCCGCGCAAGCGCCCGAAAAGCCGCTGTCTGTCGACGCGATTTTTGCTCACGGGCCGCTGATCGGCGCGCCGCCCGATCAACTGACGTGGTCGCCCGACGGAAAGCATCTGACTTATCTGGATGGCGGCGAGCTGATGGACGTGGATCCCGCCACCGGCAAAACTCACGTGCTCGTAAGCGCGGCGAAGATGGAAAACCTGAACGGCAGCAACGGCTCCGAGCAGGACCGCGATCATCGCCACCGCTATAACCTGGCCAGCTATGTGTGGGCCCCGGATTCCACGCACATTCTCTTCGACTCTAATGGCCGGTTGTGGCTTTACGATCTGCACAACGGCACCGGAGTCGAATTGGGCTTTTCCGGCCTCCTCTCCGGCGACGATCCCAAATTTTCTCCCGATGGTTGGTTCATCTCGTTGATCAAGGATCACGGCTTGGCTGTCATCCCGCTCCGCGAGCCCGGCACGCCCACCATTCCTCTCGCTCCCGCGCCCAACCCTTCTTCAGTTGACGGCCGGGTGTTCCTCAACGGCGAAGTGGACTGGGTGTATGAGGAAGAGCTCGACGTGCGCAGCAACTACTTCTGGTCGCCCGACTCAATGAAGCTTGCATATCTGCAAATGAACGAGACCAAGGTGCCGCAATACCCGCTCACTGACTGGATTCCGACTCACGCTACCGTGGATTGGCAGCGCTATCCCCAGCCCGGCGACCCCAATCCCGAAGTGCACCTTGGCGTGGTGCCCGCGCGTGGCGGCAAAACCGTTTGGATGCAGATTCCATTTCACAACGGCGACGATTACATACCGCGCTTTGGCTGGGTCAACAGCAAAACCCTCTGGATCGAAACGCTCACACGCGACCACAAACATCTCGCGTTGTTTTTTGCCAGCGCGGATAACGGTGACGGGCGACAAGTCATCGAGATCAACGACGATAAATTTCTCGATGAGAGTTATGACATAACGGTGGGCGACGGCGCGATCGTGCTCACCAGTTGGAGCGATGGGCACAATCATCTTTATCTTTATAGCTACAACAAGGAGCGGCCGCTAGTGGGCGATGTCAAACTCGATCGCCAACTGACCAGCGGCGACTTCGAAGTCGGGGATGTGTACAACGTCGACGCCGCGCGCAAAACGGTGGATTACGCATCGAACGAAGGCAATCCTCTGGAGCAGCAGATTTGGCAGGTCAACTTCGCCGGCGAGCGCAAGCAGTTGAGCGCGGGCGCGGGATTTCACCAGGCCACTTTTTCTCCCGACGGCAGCGCTTTCACCGACAAATTCTCGTCGCGCATGACGCCGCCGGCAATGCGCGTCTGCCGCACTCCCGATGTGGCGGCGTCAAATGGCTCATGTCGCGTTTTCTGGGAGACGCACGCGCTCGACTCCTACAATTTGCACGCGCCGCTTGAGCTTCAGGTAAAGGCGCAAGACGGAACCACGCTCTATGCCACCCTCCAACTTCCGAGCGAAAGCGCGAATCCAGCCGGTACGCCGTTGATTGTGAATCCCTATGGAGGGCCTCACAACCAGACGGTCGTCAACCGATGGAGCGGCAATCTGTTGTTCGACGCGTTGCTCGCGCAACATGGTTTCGCCGTTCTGCGCGCCGACAATCGTGGCATGGGCAGCCGCGGGCGCGATTTTGCGCAGGCGGCATATCGCAACTTTGGCCCCGTTCAGCTTGAGGACCAGTTGACCGTGATCGACGAGGCGCTCAAGGCATATCCGCAACTCGATCCCAAGCGTCTGGGCTGGTGGGGCTGGAGCTGGGGCGGCACGTTCACCTTGTATGCCATGACGCATTCTCCGCGCTTCCGCGCCGGCGTGGCCGTTGCCCCCGTCACCGACTGGCGCGATTACGACTCGATCTACACCGAGCGCTACATGGGCTTACCCGCCGAGGATTCCGATGGCTATCGCGATTTTTCCGTAGTGAGCTCGGCGGCGAATCTGAAGGGCCGTTTATTGCTCGCGCACGGAACCGGCGACGACAACGTGCATTTCGAAAATACGGTGCAGTTCGTCCAGAAGCTCATTGACGCCGGCATTCCTTACGACTTGCAGATCTTCCCGCGCAAGACGCACTCGCTCGCAGGCCCCGAGGCGGAGACGCAGTTGTTCAACCGGATTTTGGCACAGTTTGAGACCTGGTTGAAGCCGGAAGCTCCGGCCGCGGACGGGAACTAGTCCTTAACTAGACTTCGTGGCGATGGAAGAGATCGTCCTTCTTGCTCTTCGGGCAGTGCGTGCACTGGAGGCATGCAACCAGCAACACAGCAACTCCCAACGTGACCAGCACGGCGAGCACGCTTCCATTCACCGCGATCCAATGTGCAAGGGTCTGCATCTTTGGTCACCATTCCAGGTTGAGATCCGGTCGTCGAGTGACGATATGGGATCTCAGAAAAATACTACCGATTTTTTACATTAGACGCTATCCCGCCCTTTCGCGCCACTAACTAACCCCCTTTTCGGGGCAGATTTCGGCTTGATCGCAGAAAGAATGATGTTGCAAAGTAGCAAAGAAAAGGCGAAGATGTAGGGGACGAAAATGGCAGCTCAGCCCAATTCGCTCGCCTCGCAAACTCCCGAAGAGTGGCCGGAGGAGCTTGCGAGCCTTCGATTTGCGTCCAAAGACCCGCCGCCGGACCAGGGACGCGCCGCATCTGGCGATTCCGCGCAGGGGCCATTGCTCAACTGGCTTTTCGTCGACCTGAATTCTTATTTTGCCTCGGTCGAGCAACAGGTCCGGCCCGAGCTGCGCGGCCGCCCGGTCGGCGTGGTGCCCATGATGGCCGACACCACCGTCTGCATCGCCGCCAGCTACGAAGCCAAAGCCTTCGGCGTCCGCACCGGAACAGTTGTCGCCGACGCCAAGCGCATGTGCCCCGAGATCGTCCTCGTCGAAGGCCGCCACGAGATCTACACCGAATACCACCATCGCGTCGTCGAAGCCGTCGAGAGCTGCGTGCCGGTCACTGCCGTCTGCTCCATCGACGAAATGGCCTGCCGCCTCATCGGCCGCGAACGGCCGCTGCTGAACGCGATCGATCTTGGCATCCGGGTCAAGCGAGCGATCCGCGAAAAAGCCGGCGAGTGCCTGCGCAGTTCCGTGGGCCTCGCCACCAACCGCTATCTCGCCAAAGTGGCCAGCGACATGGAAAAACCCGACGGCCTCGTCGCGCTGCCTCTCGACATTCTGCCTGAGGCGCTCCACCAGCTCACCCTGCGCGATCTGCCCGGCATCGGCGCGCGCACTGAGAAACGCCTGAACGAAAAAGGCATTCGCACCATGGACGACCTGCTTGCGCTCGATCGCGAAAAGGCCGGCGAAATGTGGGGATCGGTGTGGGGCGAGCGGCTCTTTCACTGGCTCGCCGGCGAAGACTTCGAAATGGGCGAGCTTGAGCACCAGAAATCCATCAGCCACTCGCACGTGCTTGCGCCCGAGATGCGCGACGCGGAAAAAGCGTGGGGCGTGGCGCACAAGCTGCTCCACAAAGCGGCCATGCGCCTGCGCGCTGCTGGATTGTGGGCCAGCCACATCGGCTTGGCGATTGGTTTTGCCGTCTCGCGCTTTGGCGTACCGGCGCGCGGCTGGCGCAGCGAAATCAAACTGAGCGAGTGCCAGGACAATCAAACGCTCATTGCTGCTCTTCGCCGGCTTTGGGATTCGCGGCCCTCCGGCGCGCAATACGAGCACCCCTATTTCATCGGAGTGCAGCTCAACAATCTGGTTCCCGATCGCCTGCACACGCTGGCGCTCTTTGACGGACTCGAAGAAGAGCAGAGCCGCACGCGCCTCAACGCCACCATGGATCAGATCAACGACAAGTACGGCATGAGCACGCTCGCCCCCGCTGCCATGCTCACCGCCTACAAGGCCGCGCCCACGCGCATCGCGTTCAACGCCATTCCGGACTTGTTCTGACTCGCATCGGTCTTTTTGTAACGCCGGACTCCAGTCCGCCTGTAGTGCGGGTCTCCAGACCCGCATCATTCGGCACGCAGGGATCTGACTCGGAACCGGCTCCGCCTCCACCTTGAACTTTTTCCCGCCCACCGCGTAACTCTCTGCATCCCATCCCGCGTCCCCGTGCGGATTAGAAGGTAGCAGCGAGTTTTATGGCCAACGACTGGCAGCCCGGCTTAGAACAACTCCCGGACTTCGAACGGCTTTTTGACGAGCACCAGTCCATGGTCTTTTCGCTGGCGCTCGGCATGACCGGCGACCGCGGCCTGGCCGAGGAGATTGCTCAGGACGTTTTTATGGAGCTGGATCGTAACATCGCGAAGATCGAAAGTCCCGAGCACGCTTGCTTCTGGCTGCGGCGTGTCGCCATCAGCCGGTCAACCGATGCGCTGCGCCGCAGGCGCACGCGCGGCTTCGGCCTGTGGGTTGAGATTGAAGAAAACCACGGCGCGCAGGCCGAAGAACGAAGCTCGCCGCTTGGCGATCGCATTGACTGCCTGCTCGCCACGCTGCCTGAAGCGCAACGCGCAGCAATTGTTCTCCGCTACCAGGAGGACCTGACGCCGGAAGAGATTGCGGCCACCCTCGGCGCGCCATTGGCCACGGTGAAGAGCCAACTGCAGCGGGGATTGAAACTGTTGCGGACGAAGGCCGAAAGCCAGTTGAAGGAGTACATCCGTGCCGTTTGACGATTTCGAAAGCGAATTGCGAGAGAGCCTCCGGCGCCGGCCCGCGCCCGCGAGCTTGAAGCGCAAAGTAATGGATCGTCGCGCGCAGAATCGCGGGCAGATCCAATCCATTCGCTCCGCCGCTCGCCGACGCAACCGCATGGTCTGGCTCGAACGCATCGCGGCTTCGCTCGTACTGGCCGGAGTGGCTGGCAGCGCCGTCGTCGGCCATTACGCCGTCGAGCGCCGCAAGGGAGAAGAAGCAAAGCAGCAGGTCTTCACCGCGCTCCGCATCACCAATCACGCGTTCCAGGTGATGAACGATCGGTTGCAGCAGCAAGACAAAGATTCGCATTAACGAATCGCGTTAACAGCGACTCGCAAGAAGAAAGAAGGAGATTTGAGCATGAAACTTCGCATGGTTGCATTCATTCTGGGAGCCGCTGCGCTGGTCGCACCGGCGTGCGCACAAACCGCGGCCTCGCCGTTTCCCCTGCCCACCCCGATCGAAAAGGAGCTCAGCACCCGCGCCGCCAACGTAACTGAGGTGACGCTGGGCAAGGGCATGCTCGACTTCGCCGCCAAATTCATGGACAAGA
>CAYOVE010000225.1:0-5486 GCA_964407295.1 uncultured Occallatibacter sp. | reverse complement strand
CCGGTGGCGGGCAACGAGGGGCTGGCGCGGCCGGTGTTCGATATCGATTCGATTGGATTGATTAGCCTGCTGAACAAAATGAACGGCGGGCTGGGCGCGGAGGCGGCGAACGGCAAGCGGCTGCAACTGGAAAAGACGCAGTTCTGCGTGGGCGCGGTGACCACCAACTTCAAGCTGCGCGAGGGCGAGGTGATTCCGCAATATCAGAAGCTCCAAAAGAAAGTGGAGTGCGGCGCGCGGTTTGTGATTAATCAGATTGGTTTTGACTCGCGGAAGATTTCGGAGCTGCGCGGCTACATGAACGCGCATGGAATGAAGGAGACACCGCTGATCGGCAACGTTTATCTGCTGAGCCCGCGGGTGGCCGATCTTTTCCATGAGGGCAGGATTCCGGGCGTGGTGGTGAGTGACGCGCTGTGGGAACTTTGCCGGATGCAGAGCGGATCGCCGGATCGCGGCAAAGCATTTTTCCTGGAGCTCGCGGCCAAGCAGATTGCGGTTTATCGCGGGCTCGGGTTTCGCGGAGTGTATCTGGGCGGGGTGCACACGCTTGCGGCGATTGAGCGGATCCTGGAGATTGAGCGGGGATTTGCGGCGGATGATTGGAAGCAGTTCGCGCGCGAGATCCGATTTTCGCGGCCGGGAGAATTTTTCTACTACTCGGAGGATGCGGCGACGGGACTGGCGAATCCGCGCGAAGAGACGCCGCGGACCAAGACTCCATCGAAGCATGTGAGTTTCGTTTACGAAGTATCCAAGCTGTCGCATGCGACGATGTTTGCTCGCGGGACGGCGTTTGCGCGTTGGGGCGCGAAGGCCTGCGCGCACTCGAAGGACCCGATGCAGGGACCGAAGGCGCTCCGCGCTCTAGAGCAAGTGAGCAAAGTGGCTCTCTATCAATGCAAAGATTGCGGCGATTGCTCGCTGCCGGACATTGCGTACCTTTGCCCCGAATCGCAGTGCGCAAAAAACCAGCGCAACGGCCCGTGCGGCGGCACGCGCGAAGGCCGCTGCGAGGTGGACGGATACGGCGATTGCATCTGGCTGCGCGCATACGAACGCCTGAAACACGATGGCCACGAAGCGAAGCTGCTCGACCATGTTCCCGTGATTCAGAACCAGGGATTGCGAGGAACATCGGCGTGGGCAAATCTTTGGCTGGGCCGCGACCACAATTCAAAACGGGAGGCCGCGAAGGCGGAGGCAACAACTCCCATTCCGGAGCTACAAAAACAATGAATAGAAAACTGCATATAGTCGGCGAATTAATGAATAACTCTTATGCCCGCGCGCGCAAGGCATTTACTGCTCGCGATCCTGAGGGCTACCGGCAACTGGCCAAGCTGCAGGCCGACCTGGGCGCGGATTATCTGACGCTCAATATCGACGGCACGCAGCGGATTCAGGTGCGAAGCCAGGAGATGCTCGACTTTCTGCCCGACGTGATTCCGGCCATTCAGGAAGCCACGTCGACGCCGATCGCCTTCGACAATCCGTCGGTTGATTACCACAAGGTTGCGCTCAAGCATTACGACCGGAAGAAAAGCGGGCCGCCGATTCTGAATTCACTGGCTGCCTCGCGCGAGCGGCTGGACGAGATGGTGGAGCTGGTAAAGCACTACGACACGCTCGCAGTGGTGATGGCCTCAGAGATGTTTGTGCCCGGTGGGACTTCACAATGCCTGAACCCGCAGGATACGTATCGCGCGGCGAAGCAGTTTGTTGAGCTGCTGGTGACCAAGGCGGGCCGGCGCAACGATCAGATCATCATCGATACCGGTCTTGCGCCGGTGGGCGCGGATACATACGGCCTGGTGAACATCGGACTGGACGCGATGCGGCTGATCGACGCCGACAAAGATTTGAGGGGCGTGCACATGATTGTGGGCCTCTCGAATTTTGCATGGGGCACGCCGAAAGAGATTCGCGAGGATCTGGAGAAGGCGTATCTGACGCTGGGGATGGAAGCGGGCCTGGACTTTGCGCTGGCGAATCCGGAGAAGGACCCGGCGCCGCTGCCGATTGACCATCCGATGGTGGAAAAGCTGCGGGAGGCGCTGGAGCAGGGCCGCCGTGGAGAAGGAGAAAGCGCCGAAATGTGCGGCTTCCGCCAGGCAGAGGCCATCCTGAATATGTGCAGAGAGGTTGAGGCCGTCGACTACTAAGCGCGGCGGTGAGACATGCATCGAATTGAACTCATTTCTCCTGCGGCCGGTGAACGCCGCGTATGGATGCGTGTAGGAACGCTGCTGGACGGAGTGAGCGCCGCGCCGTTGCATCACGCGAATGTTGTCTACGACTCGAAGTCGATTCTTTTCGCAGGCGAGGGTTTGCCGCCGAGAGATTTGCTGAACGCCGGTCAAACGGAGCCCGATCACGATCTGCCACAATTCACACTGCTGCCGGGATTGACGGATGCGCACACGCATTTTTTCCTTGAAGGCGGCGAACTTGATCCGGACAAACGCTCCGCTTATCTGAAGCAGACTCCCGAAACGCTGTTGGACCACGCGAAACAGCGGCTCGAAAAGCTGGTGCGTCTCGGCGTCATCGCGGCTCGCGACGCCGGCGACAAAGACGGTGTTGGACTGGCGTTGAGCAAGCTCTGTTCGAGCGCGGGGCGGCCGTTGATGCCGTACGTCGATAGCCCCGGCGCAGCGATTCATCATCGCGGCCGTTACGGCAGCTTTATGGCTGAGCCGTTTGAGGATTGCTTCTCGGCGCGCCAGTGCGTGGAAGCGCGCGTAAAGGCGGGGGCCGATCGCATCAAGCTGATTCCGACCGGGATCATCAACTTTAAAAAGGGCGCGGTGACGGCGGCGCCGCAAATGTCCGCGGAGCGGGTGGGCGAGTTTGTCGCAGCGGCTAAGGAATTTGGCAGGCAGACCCTGGCGCATGCATCCGGTGACGTGGGAATCGATCATGTGATCGACGGCGGAGTGGATTCGGTCGAGCACGGCTTTTTTGTCCGCGACGATCAGTTGGCGAGGATGCGCGACAAGGAGATTGCGTGGGTGCCAACGTTTGTGCCCGTGCAAATGCAGGTAGATCAAGCGGACCGGATGGGCTGGGATGCGGAGATCGTCGGGAATCTGAAGAAGATTCTCGATGCGCATGCGAAGAGCCTTGTGAAGGCTCATGCGATAGGCGTGCAGGTGATTGCGGGCAGCGATGCCGGTTCCTACGGCGTAGCGCACGGCCTGGGCCTGCTCTATGAGTTGGAGTTGATGCAGCGAGCCGGGCTTTCGCCGCTGGCCGTGATCAACTCGGCGACAGGAGCGGGATCGAGGCGGCTGGCCTTCAAGGAGAAGTTTGGGCAGATCAAACCGGGATTCCTGAGCCGGTTTATTCTCACCCACCACTCTCCGCTTGAGGACGTGGCCAATCTGCGCAAAGAGCGGATCGTCGTGTTTGACGGCGCGGTCATCGCGAGCGGCGGGGATGTGGACGCCAGCGGCCTGTAACAAAGCGCGGACAAACTCGGGCGCGCATGGGCGGACGGACGCCTCCGTGCGTGGACTTGCCTCGCAGCATGGAATCCATGACAACTCGATGAGAAATTCGGGGTCTGCTCCAATGCAGGTGATGTTGATTTAAGGCGGCGGAGGAGATCCATGTTGAGCGAAACGTTGAACTCATTGGCGCTGATGCGCTTTGGCGGATTTCGATTGTCACACGGCGGGTCCAGCGGATTTGCGTGGCTCCTGATTGGGCTGGCGGCAATCGCAGTGGGAATCTGGGCGTTTTCGCGGACCACCGAGAGTGCGCAGGTGAAGAACTAACGAGGTTGGATTTGCTTATCGACCGCGTGCGCGCCAGAACGAGCTGACTCCCAGGTAGAGAAAGACCACGGCCGCGCCGATTGATAAATCGCGAGAGATTGCGCCGATTCCAGACCAGTTCTGCCATAGGCGCAGAGCGAAGAGGACTGCGAACAAAAGGAAGAATGTACCCGTCGCCTCAAGCCACACGATGCCCCCAACGCGGCGAAATGGGCGCAGAAACCCGCCGATTCCTTTGCTTACGTTGCGGCCAGTTTCCGTTACGGTGCGACCTGCGGCTTGCGTCTGCGGACGAGGTGGGACGACAAAGGGGGCGGCGGGAGCAGCCGGCTGCGCATTGGGATGGGGCGAGGTCGCGGCAGACGGCGCCTGACCCATGACTTGCCGGCCTGCAATTCGCCCGGCGACGCGAACGCCGATGCCAAGAGCGCGGCCGATGTTTCGCGGTTCCATACCGTTTATGATGGTAGCAGCGGCTCACGGCACTTTTCGCTGTTTGGCGCGGGCCAGTGGTTGCAGGCAATCCCTATTCTCGAGTTGCTCTCGATCCCGAATGGAAGTAAGGTTAATAGATTCCGCGCCGCGACCCGCATAGCTCTCCCGCAGGTGTGCAGGTCGTGTTCGCGATCATGGAGGTACTTGTGACATCCCGTCTGCGTGAACTAATCCAGCAACTGGGCGAGGCGATCCATGAGTCGGTGATTGAGAGCGAACAGATTGCCGGCGTGGTGCAGGACATCCGCAAACATGGATTCGACGTGTTGCTGATGCTGGAAGCCACGATCGGGCTGAACGAGGTTGTAGCGGCACAGGTCAAGACCGACAAACCCGGCGAGCTCACCGCCGAAGCCGGCGCGGAGCCGGGGACATTCACGCCCAATGACCTGCACTTTCTGCGTTCGCTGCGCATCGCGGTTGAAGGCGAACCCGACGAAGACGCAACGGATGTGACTTAGTTTTGCCGGGATTTAAGCCTTGCGCAAGCACGATTGCCCATTGAGGAGCGCGTGAAGCTCAAACTGGAAAAGGCCGCGGTCAGCGGCCTTTTTTCTTTCTCAGCTTAACGGTTGCGGGCTGGATTTGAACCAGCGACCTTCGGGCTGTGAGCCGGACAGGTCGCACGATCTCGCTGCTGTTACTTGAACTTTCGTTTCCGGGTACCAGCCAGCAGCTCGGAACGGCCGATGACCGTCTTCGGGTTTTCAATCCGCGGCGGATCGGAGATCCCCTCGAAGGCCGGATTCGACTGCCAGGGGCTCAGCCCGTACATCCGGGAATCCCGCAAGTAATTGACTCCTTCACTCCAAGTCGCCAACATACGCTTCCCGGTGTCTCTGAAGCCATCGATGTGCACCATCATTTCGCGGACTGTGGGAGCGGTGTCCGCAATCGCGTCACCGATTCTCTCGACCATCAGCTTCTGCTCCCGGCCGGGAATGCCGAAGGTAGCAGTGATGAACTTCGCGAGAGTCTTGCCCGGCAACCACGTCTTCTTGCCGCCGAACATGATGCCGGGAGGATTTTCTCGATATCCCGTGTAGACAGAGGTTGTGAAGAAGTCGTAGACGGGGGCAAGACGCGCATCTTCCCGAGACGTGTAGAGCAGCGCCAGGTTCTTCGCATGGCAATCGGCGTTCCTCATGGCGAAGGTCATCAGCAGTATCGAGGAGAGCTTTTGGAACGTTTCGTATTGGTAGCGACCGT
>CAYOVE010000224.1:0-5487 GCA_964407295.1 uncultured Occallatibacter sp. | reverse complement strand
TGTCGATTACTTTCCTCGGCGCGCTTTACCAGGACGCGAAGCTGGCGGCTTTTTCCCACGCTTACCAGCAGACGACCGGGTTCCAGAAGCTGCACCCGAAGCTCGATTAGCCGACGAGGCCTTCGTCGAGGATTTCGATGAACCCTTCGTCGAGGTCTTCGAAGAGACCCCTGTCGAGACCGTGTGGCCGGCGAGGTTGAGAGTGAAGGAATCAATGCTGCTGGTCGCGGGCGGCACAGTGGTGTCAGGGCGCGTGGCAGTGTTGACGCCGATGGATTCGACCGCTATTGACGTTGCGCTGAAGGCGATGCGCAGGAATCCGAACTGCGTGTCGCTATAGCTGTCGAGGGTGATGGTGTTCCCTGCCCCATCGGATTCTGACTGCTTGCCTGCGACCGGCTTCTGCCCCTGCTTGTTCTTCTTCAATCCAGAGAGATCGTAGTAGCCGCCATTGCCTGCGACGATGTAGGGAATCTGGCGGCCATCGCTTTTCATGATGCGGGTGTAGCGCTCGTAGAGATGCGCGTGTCCGGAGAGCACTATGTCTGGCCACTGGCCGGCCTGCGTGCAGCATGTGTCGATGGTTTTGAGCATGGCGGCGCTGGGCATGTGCTGGCTGCTGCCGGTGAATGGCGGATGATGCACGGCGATGACGAGCGCCTGGGGATTCTTGTTTTTCGTGTCGGCTTTGCGATCGCTTGCATAGCGCTTGAGCTCGCTGGCGAGGAACGTGAGCTGATCCGTGCCGATGGTCGAGTTGCCGAGCGAGCCGGCAGTTTCTCCGGCGTTGGAGTAAAGGCCGATGATGCGGACGAAGGGCGCATCGAGGGTGAAGTAGACGCCGGGTTGCGTCATGGTGGTGCGGTCGAAGCCGGGAGCGCCCTGTGTGGGGCTCGCGGCGCAAAAGTTGTCGACGAAGGCTTCGCACGAGTAGCCGGCCGGCTCGCCCTTGAACATGAAACCGTCGTGGTTGCCGGGGATGGCGAAGATGGGAGCGGGGTAGTTGCGATAGGGCTCGTAAAACTGTTCGGGATAATAGGTCTCGAGCCCGAAGAAATAGACAACGTCGCCCAGGTGATAGAAGAAGGCCGGCTGGCCGTTGGCCCAGGTCTTGCCTTCGACGTCGGCGGTAAGGGCGTCTGCAACGGCGAGCTGCGGCTCCGCGCGCTCAATGCCGCCCGTATCGCCCACGCAATGAATGACGAGCTGGCCCGCGCCGGCGATGGCGTTGACGGTGGCCTGAGAGAGCACGCTGGCCAGCGACAGGATGGGCGGGGTGACGCGCGGTTTGGGGATCGGCTCGAGGATCTGGATTTCGTCGGAGGTCGAGACTGAAGCGTCGGCGTCGATCTGCTGCGCGCTGTAGGTGACGAAGTTGTCGGCGGTAAATTTCGGGTTGGCGAATTTGAAAGCGCTCGTGGACAAGGCAATCCTGCTTTCTGCCGGAGGGAACGCCGGCTAACGTACTTTGAAACAGGCAGAATCGGGGAGAAGACGGATCGCGAAAAGAATCGTTCGTGCGCGAATTCTATCGAAATCGTGGAGCGCCATGAAGAGAATTCTTGGAGAATTCGGCGACAGAGAAGTGGGCGCCTGGGGCTAACGTCTGGTCGCCTGCTTCGCTGGCTCGAAGACAACGCCAGTTTCTCTTCGCTCCAGATCACGGGCCTCAACGCAAAACCAGCTCCCCGTCGCGCAAGGACGAGGAGCTGGATTACCCGAAGAGATGGTTTATTTAGGCTGCGCCTGGACGCCCGAAGGCGGCGGAGGCGGCGTGGTCTGCGCTGGTGCGGCAGGTTGAGCAGGCGTGCCGGTAGCCGGCGCGGGCTGAGCGGATGGCGCGGGAGCGGCCTGAGATGCGGGAGGCGTCGCAGGCGCCGCAGGCGCGGCGTTGGGCTGAGTGCCGGGAGCGCTGCCGCCAGGAGGCGGAGTGCCGGCGCCGGGATGCGGCTGCATGGGCATTGGGTGATTCGGCGGCATCATGGGATGCGGAGGCGCGGGCATGTCAGTCACGTCAACCAATTCCACGTCGAAGATGAGGTCGGACTTTGCGGGAATGCCGGGACTGGCGGGACTGCCCGGACGCTCGGGGCGGTCGGCAATGGCGTGGGTGCCGTAGGCCATTTGCCAGGGGATAAAGATGCGGCGCTTGCCACCGATCTTCATGCCTTCGAGGCCGTAGTCGAAGCCGGGAATGACACGGCCCACGCCCTGCGGAATTGCAATGGGCTCCGGGTCCTTCATCACGGGTTTTCCATCGGGACCCATCTTTGGCTTGCCGTCCGGCCCCATGTCCGGCTGCGAGTGCATGTCCCACGAGTCGAACTTGACGCCGTCGGCCGCACGCCACCCGGTGTACTTGAGGTGCCAGAGCTTTCCGGTCTCGCCTTCCGCACCTTTGCCGACGGTGATGTCCTCATAGCGGAGCGCGAAGGGCATTTTGACTGGGAGATGCACGACCCTGGGAACGCCCGCGGGAAGCTTGATCCATGGCTGCGGTTCGGGCGCGGACGCGGGGGTTGTTGTGGCGGCAGGTTTCGCCGCGGACGAAGCAGGCTTGGCAGCGGTTGCGGGCTTTGCAGGGGTAGTTTGGGCGGATGCGGCAGCCGTGAAGGCCGCGAAGGACAGGAAAAGGATAAAGCGATTCATGGTGAGAGATGTCTCCGGCTGAATTCCAATGGCGAGTTTATCAGGCGGGGCGCGTGCGATGCGCGCAGCAATGCATCAATATTGCGCAATCAACATTGCCGCCAGGAGCGCGGTGCGCGGAGCGAGGTGCTCGATCAGGACGGACTCGTGGCGAGCGTGCGCGCCTTCGCCGACGGCGCCCATGCCGTCGAGCGTGGGGATTCCGAGAGCAGCGGTGAAGTTGCCGTCGGAGCCGCCGCCGGTGGAGGCTTCACTGAGCGGGAGGCCGAGTTCGCGGGCCAGTGCCTGCGCCTGGTGGAAGAGGCGAACGGCGCCGCGGCTGCGCTCCATGGGAGGGCGATTGATGCCGCCGGTGACGGTGAGCTTGCAGCGCGGGTCGTGAGCTTTGAGGGCGGCGAATTTGCGCTCGATGCGCGGGCCGTCGGCAAGGCGCACAAAGCGGGCGTCGACTTCGGCCCAGGCATGAGCGGGAATGACGTTCGATTTTGTGCCGCCGCCGGCGACGCCCACGCTGACGGTGAGGCCGCGCTTGAGATCGGTCCAGGAACTAACTTTCTCAACGAGGCGGGCGAGTTCGCGGATGGCATTCGCGCCTTTTTCAAAGTCGACTCCGGCGTGGGCGGCAACGCCCGCGACCTCGATGCGCCAATTGCCGATTCCCTTGCGGGCCGTTTTGTAGGCCAGGCCTTGCGCCGGCTCGAGGACGTAGACGGCGGAACATTGTTTGGCGAGGGTTTCGACGATGGGGCGTCCGGCCCTGCTGCCGATCTCCTCGTCGCCGGTGAGAAGGAGTACGATTTCTCGCTCGAGCAGTCCCGCTTCAGTGAGCAGCTCCAGGGCGGTGAACGCCATGGCGACACCGGCCTTCATGTCGAGCGTTCCGGGGCCACAAACGCGGCCGTTTCCGATCCGGCAGGGCATGGTTTGGAGAGTGCCGAGGGGCCAAACCGTGTCGAGGTGACCAAGAAGCAGGATGGGCTTCGACTTTGCGTTGCGCGGGCCGAAGCGGGCTTCAAGGGCGTTGCCAAGATTGGAATTACGGTGAATTTTGACACGGCCGCGGAGGGCGCGGGCGTGCGAGGCAGCGAGCGCGAGGCAGGCGTCGACGGCAGCTTTCGAGTCGGAGGGGGATTCGGAGGAGACCAACTGTCGGGTCAGCGCGATGAGGCCCGGCTGCTTACGGCGGGCACCGGCGAGCAGGGCGCGCATGGAGATCTTCGAGCT
Source organism: uncultured Occallatibacter sp. (assembly GCA_964407295.1). Classification (GTDB taxonomy): domain Bacteria; phylum Acidobacteriota; class Terriglobia; order Terriglobales; family Acidobacteriaceae; genus Telmatobacter. The sequence continues at coordinate 1,614 of CAYOVE010000224.1, read as the reverse complement.
GGCCGGCGACGACATAGGCGATTTCTCACGGATTGAATGGCAGACGCGCTTTGATTCTACGACACTTAAGGCCCTTTGCCGCAGGAGTTATTGGCGAGGTTCCAGAGGACAATTTGGCCCATGGTGTGGCAAAAATGCCACACAACCCGATTTGGGCTCGCCGTCTATTCTAATGACGGCAAAGGCTTTTAGAGCAGAGAGGCACATTGGGTCACCCGGCACGCCAGGAACAGACGATCGCAGCACCGCTTGAATTCGCGGGCGTGGGGCTGCATTCCGGCGCGCCTGTGACCATGCGATTGCTACCCGCGCCGGCCGGCTCGGGGATCGTCTTCAGGCGCACGGACCTGGATAACTTTGAGATCCCGGCGAATGGCCGCAACGTGGCCAAGGTGAGCTACGCAACCAGCTTGATGCGGCAGAGCGTTCTGATCTCGACGACCGAGCACTTGCTTTCAGCGTGCATCGGGATGGGCGTGGACAACGTGATTGTGGAGATTGACAATCTGGAACTTCCGATCCTGGACGGCAGCGCGTTGCCGTACGTGAAAGCTTTCGAGAGCGTGGGCATCCGCGAACAGCGCCGCAAGCGCGAGACGCTGCGCGTGCTGCACCCGGTTGAGGTGCGCGACGGCGAAAAGTTCATTGGCGTGTATCCGGGGCAGGGCTATCGCATCTCGTACACCATCGACTTTCCGGAGCCGATTGGGCAGCAGCAGACGTGTGTCGATCTGGCGGCGGAGACGTATGGGAGCGAGATTGCGCCGGCGCGCACGTTTGGGTACAAAGCGGATGAGAGCAAGCTGCGCGACATGGGACTGATTCGCGGCGCCGGGCCGGATAACGCGATCATCCTGGGCGCGCATGGGCCGGAGAATGGGCCACTGCGCTTCCCGGATGAATACGTGCGGCACAAGGTGCTGGACCTGATTGGCGATCTGGCGCTGGCGGGGCGAAGGATCGAGGGTCACGTGGTGGCCGTTCGTGCGGGACACGCGATGCACACGGCATTTGTAGCGCGACTGTTGAAAGATCGCTCGGCGTGGGAACTAGCGCATGTGCCGGTGGAAGCGCCGGAGATGAATGAGGCGCAGAACGCGGCGAATGGCGGCATGGGCGAGGCGGCGCTGGCGGGGGCGTAAAGCGGCGACTCAGAACCGCAATACAAATCAGGAATTGAGATCCGTGCGATCCCACCCTAAAACTCGCCGCTGTGCGCCGAGTTTTAGGATGGGGCACCCGCCAATATTTTCCTAAAGGCTCTAAACATGAAGTCATCGATCGCGATCTTCTACAAGGCACTCTCTATCTTGCCTGCCGCGCTCCTAGTTTTACTGTTTGTCTTCCCTTTGGGCGCTTTCGCGCAGGCCGCGAAGCCGCTAGATCCGATCGACGGCATTATCGATGCGTTCAAAACGCACGATGTCGTGGCGCTCGGCGAAGGCAATCATGGCAATGAGCAGGGCGCGGCGTTCCGCGCGAAGCTCTATCGCGATCCTCGCTTTCAGGCTGTCGTCAACGACATTGTCGTCGAGAGCGGCAACGGGCGCTATCAGGCAATGATGGATCGCTACATCGCCGGCGAGGCCGTCCCCGAGAAGGAACTTCGCATGG
>CAYOVE010000223.1:0-5516 GCA_964407295.1 uncultured Occallatibacter sp. | reverse complement strand
CCTCAGCCTTAATCTCCTCGGCCAGAAGATTCCTCCCCTTGGCCATCACCTTCGGAGCTTCCATGCTCACGAAGTCGAAGCCCAGCGCCACCGCATAATGTGTGGGATTGGTCAGCACCACCGCCGCTCGCGATACGTCGGCCTTCACCCGGCGGCGGCGCATCTGGCGCTGCAGGTTGCGAATCCTGCTCCTGATCTGCGGGCTGCCCTCGGTCTCCTTGTACTCGTCGCGCAGATCCTGCCGGCTCATCCTCAACCGCGATTCGCGCGACTGCCACTCCGCCATGTAGTCGATCGCCGACCATCCAAACAGCAGCCACGCCGCGGCCAGCAGCAATCCGTAGACGTCCCTGCCTAACAACTCCAGCCGCTCGGTCGAAAACGGCGGAATGCTCAACTGGTGCGCCATCCGCTCCACCGCGAAGACAGCCAGGAAGCTCGCCGGGATCAGCGATTTTCCAAGCCTCGATGCGGCGCGCAGCGAGAAAAGATTCTTGATGTTCGCGACGGGATTGATGCGCTCCGGCTTGAAGGAGATGGCGCTCCCATGCACCGTCACGCCGCCGGTCTGCGCGATCCCTGCGCCCAGCGCCGCCACAGCCACTGCGGCCATCACCGCGGCCGGCGCGGCCAGCACCGCCAGCATCAGCCGCCGGATGGCGAAAAGCGTCGGCGCGAGCACTGCCGGCTCCCACCGCGCGGGGGCTCCCAACAGCAAAAATCCCTGAAACGCTTCCCGCCATGCTTCGATGGTTCGGCTACCTGACACGCCCAGAGCGATCACGCCCGCCAAGGTCCCCGCCGCCGCCGTGAGTTCGCGGCTGTGCAGGATGTCGCCTTCCTTGCGCGCCTTTTCGCGACGATGCTGCGTGGCTTGTTCGGTGCGCTCGCCGGCCATCGCCTAGCCCCCCAATCCATGCGCGACGCCGTGCGCCGCGGCCGGCGCCGCAATCAGCCGCTCGGCCATGTCGAGCAGGCTGGCGAAGCGTGTTTCGATAAAGCGCGGCCACAAGGCGAGCGAACTGGCCAGAATCACGAATCCGGTCAGCGTCTTCATGGGCACGGTCAAAGACATCACCGGCAGTTGCGGGCTCAGTTTTCCAATCAGGGCCACCGCAATCTCGACCAGCATGGTGCAAGCCAGAACGGGCGCAGCCAGCTCGAGCGCGGCCAGAAAGATTCCCCCGGCGGCGCGGACAATCGCCGAGGCCGCCACCGGAGCCAGAGTGAAAGCGCCGAGAGGCACCGCGCGAAAGCTTCGAACGACCGACGCCAGCAAAATCCGGTCAAGACCCGCCGTGATCAGAACCAGCGTGCCCATCAGTTGAAACAAATCTCCAAGCAACGGCGTCTGAATCGCGGACTCGGGATCGAGCAGGTTGACCAGCGAGAAGCTGAACTGCAAGCCCGCGATCTGCCCGGCGAAGATCAGCATCTCGCTCAGCAGCGTGAGCGAGAGCCCGTAAACCAGCCCCACCGCGAGCTCGCCGATGATGGCCGAAAAGCTGAGCGTGGCCTGCGCCTGGGGCAGAGCTGCCACAAGAGGAGCAACGAGCCACGCCACCGCGCCGACAAATACAGCCTTTGCGCGCATCGGAAGCGCCGTCGATGAGAAGAACGGAGCGAAGGCCACCATGCCGCTCAGCCGTACCAGGGCCAGCGTCATCGCACTCAGAAATGTCGGCCAATCCTGCATTTATCAGCCTTTAGCTCTTAGCTTTTAGCCGTTAGCTCTTAGCTCCAGTTCGTTTTTCCCGGCCCCAGTCGAATTCGTTTCGTTCCCGCAAGCCCGGAGCCAAAAGCTAGGAGCTAATGGCTGACGGCTTCGTTTAGCCCAGATACCGGTGAAAGTCCCCCAACAGCAGCCGCGTATACGCCGCCATCCGCTCCAGGAACCACGGCATGCCGACCAGCAGAATCAGCGCAATCGCCGCCAGCCGCGGCACCGTAGTCAGCGACTGGTCCTGCAAACTGGTCAAGGTCTGTACCAGGCTCAGCACAAAACTTAAAGCCGCCGCCGCAATCAAAAGCGGCGCTGCCAGCACAATCGCCTCGCGCATCAGTTGGCGCATCAGCTCGGCCACGAGATCCGGCGTCATCCAAATTCCTTTCAGAAACTCTTCAGCAGCGAGCTGGCCAGCAGGTTCCACCCGTCGACCATGACAAAAAGCAAAATCTTCAAAGGCGTCGACACCACGACCGGCGGCAGCTGGAACATGCCGATTGAAGTCGTGATCGCCGCCGTCACCATGTCGATCAGCAGAAACGGAAGAAACAACACCGCGCCGATGGCGAAGCCGGCCTTCAGCTCCGACAGAATGTAGGCCGGAGCCACCACGCGCATGGGCAGGTCGTCAGGCATCTGCGGGCGCGGAATCTGGCCGGCTGCCGCGAATAGCGCCAGGTCCTTCTCGCGCGCATACCGCAGCAGAAAGTGCTTCACCGGCGCGGCGCCGCGATCGATCGCATCCAAACCCGTAATCTCACCGGCGCGATAGGGTTCCACCGCTTGCTGGTCAACTTGCGTGAGTACCGGCGTCATCAGAAACCACGTCATCATCAGCGCCAGGCCCATCAGCGTGGGATTCGAGGGCGCGGTTTGCGTGCCCAGCGCCTGGCGCAGGAAGTGAAACACCACCAGCAGCCGCACCAGCGGCGTCATGCACATCAAAATCGCGGGCAGCAGCGTGATCAACGTCAGGACCAGCAGAATGGTCCACGGCGTCGAGTCCGAAGGGTGCAGCTTGCTATTTAAATCGGGCAGCAGCGGCAGGCTCCCGGGAGCGGTTGCGGCCAGCAATGTTGCCCAGCCCGTCGGCATTCCCATCCAGCCGCCCAACCAGCCCCCTATCAAGCCTGCGAAACAGACCGTCACCATGAAACCCTCTGCGGCGAGAACTTCGGCGGCCGGCGGTTCTCAGCGCGTGCCGATCTGCCTGCGTCGATTCGCACACTCCCGTTAGCGTTTCCCGGAGATTCATCAAGTGGATAGAATGCCGGCCCGCCCTCGGCCGAGGTCGCCACCAGAATCCTTCGCCCTTCGGCCTCGATCAGCGCCAGCGACTGCCTTGGGGCCAGCGCGATCCGCTCGACCAGCGCCAGCCGCGGCTCAGCCCTGCGCCGACGGCCGCTGAACCTCGCCATCAACCATCCCGCGAGCCCTCCGACTCTCTCCGCCATCCCACCAGTTCCACTCACTGCTTCCGTTCCCTCGCCCCTATTCCCTGTTCCCTATTCCCTAATCCCTATTCCCTGCTGCTCTCACGCCAGCCGCGTCACGCGCACCGCCAACTGCGTCTCAATCACCTCGAACTCGGTCCATGCCAACTTCACATCCCCCGCCGCCAGCGGCAGGTCGTTGCCGTGATTCCATTGCGACTCAATGACTGTTCCCGGCTCGAGCGCCAGCAGATGCCGCACGCGAAACGCGCGCACAGGCACGGCCACATCCATCTCCACCGGCAATCGCGCAACCAGCGGTCCAAACCCCGGCTCCTTCTCGTCCTCGCCCAACTGTCGCGGCGCGGGTACCAGCGCTGTCCCCGTGTCGCCGCCAGCAGCATTCGCTTGAGCCGTTCCAGCCGAACGCGCCCCCGTCGCTGCTGGATGAGTGCTCCCCGGGAACTGCGCGCTCGCCGGAGCCGCTCTCGCTCCCGCTTGATTCGGCCCACCTGCCGGAATCTGCCCACCTGCCGAAATCTGCCCACCCGCCGGAGATTGCCCACCCGTCGCAACTGGTTGAGAGGAGGCCATCGCGTTAGTGAACTCTGCAGCAAGGGGTCCAGAGGTTGGTTGAGAAGATTGGAATGGAGTAAGAATTGCGCCCGCGCAACGCTCGACGATTTCCGTCCTGGCGCCACTCCGCCTGCCGCTCGCATTCGCGCCCGGGCCGCGCTGCTGCGCACCATTCACATCGCTGTTACACTTAGAGTTGGAAAGACTTTGCGGCTTTCATCCCGCACAGAGCGGAATCTGTCGCTCGCCGAGGTCCAAAACAATGCCTGAATCCACAGAAAACAACGGTTTTGCCGGCACCAGCCTGCGCCTCAAAATTGGCCTCGCCGAGATGCTCAAGGGCGGCGTCATCATGGATGTCATGTCCGTCGAACAGGCGCGCATCGCCGAAGAAGCCGGCGCCACATCCGTTATGGCTCTCGAGCGCGTTCCCGCCATGATCCGCGCCGAAGGCGGCGTAGCCCGCATGGCGCGCCCCTCGCTCATCAAACAAATTATTCAGGCGGTTTCGATCCCCGTCATGGCTAAGGCACGCATCGGCCACACTGCCGAGGCACAAATTCTGCAAGAGTTGGGCGTTGATTATATTGACGAGAGTGAAGTGCTCACGCCCGCCGACGAGGCGCACCACATTGACAAGCATGCTTTCACCACTCCGTTTGTCTGCGGCGCGCGCAACCTCGGCGAAGCTCTTCGGCGCATCGCCGAAGGCGCGGCCATGATCCGCACAAAAGGTGAAGCGGGTACCGGCGACGTGGTTCACGCCGTTCAGCACATGCGCACCATCACGCGCGAGATGCGCGCCCTTACCGTGCTCAGCGAGCAGGAGCTCTACGCTGCCGCAAAAGATCTGCAGGCGCCCTATGAGCTCGTCCGCATGGTCGCAAAAACCGGCAAGCTGCCCGTGCCCAACTTCTCCGCCGGCGGCATCGCCACACCGGCTGACGCCGCTCTCATGATGCAGCTCGGCGCCGAGGCGATCTTCGTTGGCTCAGGCATCTTCATGAAGGAGCGCGCCACACCGCTCGACGTCGAGAACTCGCCCAAGGAACGCGAAGAAGCCGTCTCGCGCGCCAAGGCTATCGTTGTCGCCACCACGCATTGGAACGATCCCAAGATTCTCGCCGAGGTCGCCGAGCAGGTCACAGGCACCATGAAGGGCCTCGCCGCCGCCGGCCTTGAAGAGTCGCAGCTCCTGCAAACCCGCGGCTGGTAGCCACTTGCGATGGGCAGCCGGCGGCCCATCGCCCGCAACGACTTCTTTGACTCAGCTCGTCTCTCCGAAGGCACACGCACACTGCGGGTGCCGTTATTCAATGCATCGTCACGGAGCGCCGCAAACATTCGAAAGAACATAGGATGCTTGCTCCATCCGCACGCGCGGCTAGGATTTCTTTTCTCAAAACTCTAGCCACCTCTTCTGATTTTCCGCGCGTCCAATCAAAAGTGAGGTAACCTCATCCTCACAGGGTTCCCCATGCCCTCCATCTTCACTCCCATCCCGTCTGACGTTGAGCGCAAAGCCCCCGGCACCGGAGGCAAGCCGCCTGTCGATCGCCGTCCCACCGGCGGTGGCGGCGGCGGGGGTGACGACGACTGGCGCAGTCCGCGCCGCGGTCCCCGCGAGGCCCTCAACCGAGTCCGCACCTCGGTCTTCATCATCCTCGCCGGCGATATGATGTTCTTCGTCGCTCTGGTCGCTGTCTTTTACGCGCGCCAATTGTCGACGCACATGGACCCGCGCACCATGCAGCAGATCGGCGACTGGCATCCCATCCTGC
>CAYOVE010000222.1:0-5527 GCA_964407295.1 uncultured Occallatibacter sp. | reverse complement strand
TGTACAAGGTGTTCGGCGAGAACACCTTTGCCACGCATTTGCCCAATGCGCTGGCCATGCTTGGGCTGACGTGGCTGGCCTGGCTGTGGGGACGGCGGGCATGGGGCGAGCGAGCGGGGTTCTACGCCGGCCTGAGCGTGCTGACGTCAGTGGGTTGCTTTCTATTTACGCGGTTCATCATTCCCGAGGCAATCCTCGCCTTTTTTCTCCTGATCAGCTTGTACGCCCTCATTACGAGCCTCGAAGACAACCGGCCTGCGCGGATGTATTGGGCGTGGGCGGGAGTAGCGCTTGCGCTGCTGACAAAGGGCTTGATCGCACCGGTATTTTTCGGTGGCGCGGCCATTGCGTATTTGCTGCTGACTGGACAATGGAGGCGGTGGAAGGCACTGAAGCCGGTGACGGGATTCCTTTTATTTCTGGCTATCGCCGCGCCTTGGCACATTGCGTGCGGCATTATCAATCACGACCAGGGACACGCCGCGGGGAATCATCCGACGATCGGGAATGTCCACGGGTTCTTTTACCAGTACTTCATTAACGAACATGTGCTGCGCTTCTTTAATCTGCGCTATCCGCACGACTACAACAAAATGCCGGCGCTTTGGTACTGGCTGGGCGAACTAATCTGGGTTTTTCCGTGGAGCCTTTTTCTGGGCGCGGTGACGGCAATGGCCTGGAAGACGCGACGCAGCTGGCTGAAGCACCTGCGGCACGATGCCGGCGACACGGTGGATTTTTATCTCGATCACGCCATGCGCGAGGATGTGGGCAGCTACGTGAATCGGATCAAGTTCCGCACCAGGACCATCTGGCTGCTGAGTTTGTACTCGGCGTGGACGCTGATCTTCTTTTCGATTTCAACAAATCAGGAATACTACACGTTTATGGTGTGGCCGCCGCTGGTAATGCTGATTGCGGGCGTGATCGCTGATATAGAAGAGAACGACGGCGTGAATGGAGGACGGCCGACGCTCTCGACGGCGTGGCTGACAGGCGCGCAGGGGTTGTTTGCGGCGATCGGCGTGGCGGCTGCGGCGACGCTGGCGTGGGGATTGTGGACCTCGCGCAACCTGCCTTACGTTGCGGACATTGGAACCGTGCTGGCGCATCGCGGCGTGGGCGACTACACGCTTTCGATGTCGCACCTGTTCGATTTGACGGGCGAGTCATTTGCGGCGCTGCGCCTGCCGGCAGGATTAGCGGCGATCACGCTGCTGGTTGGGCCGATGCCCGGTTGGTTGCTGCGGCTGAAAAAGAAACACCTCGCGGCCACCGTGAGCGTGGCGCTGACCATGACGGTGTTCTTTGTGGCCGCGCACATCGCATTTGCGCGGTTTGAGCCCATGCTGAGCTCAAAGCCGATGGCCGACACGATCATGAGCGACGGCTCGGTAAACGACATCCTCATCGTCTACGGCGAGCAGTCGTCGGGTTCATCGGTGATTTTTTACACGAACGACTTTTTCAAGGGAAGGCCGGCGATGCTGGTGCTGCCGCGTTGCGGGCAGAACAGCGAAGGAACCACGCTCTTGTGGGGATCGTGCTATCCCGACGCGCCGGACATCTACCTGAGCCCCGCGAAACTGGCGGCGATATGGGGTTCAGGCGAACGCAAGTGGATTTTCGCCGAAGATCCGGATCGGGAGAACGTGGAGAAAGTGCTGGCCGGGCGGCTGTATGAAGTGCAGACGCTGGCCGACAAGACGTTGTGGACGGACCGGCCAGTGAAGTGAGAGTCTTTCGAGCATGAACGTCAGCCAGATCGCCGTTGACTGCCTGATTGGGCTCGGTGTCTTCGGCATAATCACCTCGACAATTTATAGCCTAATGGTGGTTGCGGGAGTGATGCGCTTCAGGCGCGGCGCAGGCGAAGTGCAGGAGGCTGCATTTATCCCACCGGTAAGCGTGCTGAAGGCCGTGCATGGCAACGAGCCTGACCTGGAACGAAACCTTGCCAGCTTTTTCGAACAGGATTATCCGGAGTTCGAAATTCTTTTCTGCGCGCGGCAGGAGAGCGACCTGGGCCTGGCCGCAGCGCGGCGAGTGATGGAGCGGTATCCGCGCGTGAAAGCGCGCATCCTGACTTGCGGCGAACCGCCGTGGCCGAATGCACGGACATTTTCGCTGGAGATCATGCGCCGCGAAGCGCAGAATCAAATCCTGGTGACGGCGGACAGCGATGTGCGCGTGACGCCGAATTACCTGCGCGCGGTGGTGCAGCCGATGCGCGATCCGCAGGTGGGCATGGTTACCAGCCTCTATCGCGGCTGTACGCGGCACGGACTGTGGGCGCGGCTGGAGGCGATGGGCATGAGCGTGGAAATGACCTCAGGCGTGCTAGTGGCGAACATGCTCGAGGGGATGAAGTTCGCACTTGGACCTTCGATGGTGATGCGACAGAGCACCGTGGAAAAAATCGGCGGCTTCGAGAAGGTGGCCCAGTATTACGCCGACGACTTTGTGTTGGGCAATTGGACGGCGGCGGCCGGCGAGATCGTTGTGCTCTCGCACTATATTGTCGAGCACCATGTGCTGAACGCTGCTTTCAAGAGCAGCATCGCGCACCAGCAGGGATGGGCAACGAGCACGCGGTTTTCCCGGCCGTGGGGTCACCTCGGTGAGGTGCTTACCTACGCGGTTCCTTTCGGCCTGCTGGCGTGGATTGGGCTGGCGCTGGCTGGGCACTGGGCGTGGGGAGCGGGACTGCTGGCGTTTACGATTCTGGTCCGGGTGTTGCTGTGTCTTCTGGTAAGCAGAGTGGTAGTGCAGGACAGAGTAACAGCGCGCAAGGCGTTGCTCTATCCCCTTCGCGACCTGATGGGATTCATCTTCTGGGTGAGGAGCTACTTAGCCACAAGGCGGCTGCGCTATCGAGGCGACCCGTACGAGTTGCTGCCCGAGGGGCGCCTGCGCAAATTGACTGAATAGAAAGCGGGCCCGTTAAGGCTTGCGTGTTGCCGCGGAACGTGCGGGCGAAGCAACGGGCTTGCGGATGGGGACGATGGCGCCGGATGTGCCAGGCGCGGCCTGCTGGAAGCGGGTCAGCATCTCACTGCGCACGTACTCGACAAAGCCCTGCATCTGGCGATTCATCTCTTCCATGCGTCCGCGCATCTGGAGGATGATCGCGATACCCGCGATGTTGACGCCCAGATCGCGCGCGAGGTTGAGGATGAACTCAAGGCGCTCGAGATCCTCATCGGTGTAAAGACGCGTGTTGCCCTCGGTACGCGAGGGCTTGAGCAGTCCTTCGCGCTCGTAGAGGCGCAGAGTCTGGGGATGGATCTCGTACATCTCGGCCACGGCCGAGATCATGTAGGCGCCTTTGGATTTGCGTTTTGTGGCCATCGTACTTTCTCCAGTCAGCCTAGCCAATCCAACTTTGGCCGATGGTTGCTTCCGCGTGAATCCTACAACTTGTCAAACAGCGTCTTGCGCGGATCGTCGGGGTTCAGCTTGGCGAGCTCGCGCATGATCTCGCGACTGCGCTCGTCCTTTAAGTGAGGCACTGCAACTTCAACGGTGACGATTTCATCGCCGCGCTGACCAGGATGCGACGCGCTTTCGACGCCGCGCTCCCGCATACGCAGCTTTTGCCCGCTTTGCGTGCCAGGCGGAATCTTCAATTGCGCGCGGCCATCGATGGTGGGCACTTCAACCTTGGCGCCGAGCGCTGCTTCGGCCACGGTGATGGGGACGGTGATCTGAATGTCGTCGGCCACGCGCGTGAAGACGGGATTGGCGCCGGTGCGCACGATGAGGAAAAGATCGCCGGCAGGCCCGCCGTTGACGCCGGCGTTGCCCTTGCCCTGAAGCCGGATCCGCTGGCCATCGCGCGTGCCAGCCTTGATTCGGAATTCGACCGTTTCAGTGCGTGCGACGGTGCCTTCGCCGTGGCAGGTGGAGCAGTCGTTCGAGGTGTGGCCGGTGCCGTTGCAGCCGGGGCAGGTGATGTTGAACTTCATGTTGCCGCCCATCTGCGTGACCTGGCCGGTGCCGTGGCACTCGGGGCACTCCGCGCTACCGCCGATGTGGGCCTTGCCGTGGCAGGTGGGGCAAGTTTCCTGGCGGTTGATCTGGATGCGCGCCTGGCCGCCGCGAATGGCGGTCCAAAAATCGACGGTAGCCTGGTACTCGAGATCGGTGCCGGGCTGCGGACCGCGCGGCTGGCGGTGGTGCTGCGCGCCACCGAAGATGCCGGAAAAAATGTCTTTGAAGCTGCCCGATCCGCCGGCCCCAAAGCCTTGCTGGGCTCCCGCGCTGCCAGCGAAATCGGAAAAGTCGAAACCGCCGAAATCAATAGGAGGCTGTTGCTGGCCGCCCGAGCGCTGCTGCCGGGCATAGGCCTCGGCCTGCGCGGGATCTATTTGATCCGAGTAAAAGCCAACCTGATCGTAAACCTTGCGCTTCTTCTCGTCCGAGAGCACGTCGTTGGCCTCGGAGATCTCCTTGAACTTTTCTTCAGCGCGCTTGTCGTTGGGATTGACGTCCGGGTGGTACTTACGCGCGGCTTTGCGGAAGGCCTTGCGGATCTCCTCCGGCGTGGCCGTCTTCTTGACGCCGAGCGTCGCGTAATAGTCTTTGTTGGCTGTTGTGGCCATGGATATTTTCTTATCTCAGCTTCATCCTACGATGAATTCCTATTCGCTTTCAGCAAGCGGACTGCCAACACCTGGATCCCGAACCGCAGATCATTCGACTCCCTTCGCTGCGCTCCGGTCGCTCAGGATGACAGACCCAAGGAAGTAGAAATTCGGGGTGGACGATCGGAAATCGCCCACCCCGAGTATCTGGCATCAAGCTATCCCACCCTAAACGTCCCCGCGTCAACGGGACGTTTAGGATGGGGCACCCCTGTTCGTACCGAGGCAGGCTTACTTCTTGTCGTCGACGTCGACGTACTCGGCGTCGATGACGCCTTCGTCTTTCTTCTGCTCACCGGCGGGTGGTGCCCCGGCAGACGCGTCCGACCCGGTGCCCGTTTGCGAGGAGCTGGCCTTGTACATGGCCTCGGCCAGTTTGTGGCTGGCAAGGGTGAGCTTTTCGTTTGCGGCCTTCAACTCAGACGTTGACGACGAGCCTTCGAGTGTCTTTTTGGCATCGGCCAGGGCTGACTCGACTTCCGTCTTGTCGGCCGCCTGCACCTTTTCGCCCGCGTCTTTGAGCATCTTCTCGATGTTGTAGACCATGCCGTCGAGGGAGTTGCGAGCCTCGATCGATTCGCGCTGCTCTTTATCTTCAGACGCGTGCGCTTCGGCTTCCTTGGCCATCTTGTCGATCTCTTCTTTCGAAAGGCCCGAGCTCGAGGTGATGGTGATGCGCGTGTCCTTGCCGGTGGCATTGTCTTTCGCGGTCACGTTAAGGATTCCGTTGGCATCGATGTCGAAAGTGACCTCGATTTGAGGAATGCCGCGCGGCGCGGGCATGATGCCCCCGAGCTTGAACTTGCCCAGAGTGCGGTTCTGCCCGGCCATGGGCCGCTCGCCCTGAAGCACGTGGACTTCGACCTCAGTCTGCGAATCGG
>CAYOVE010000221.1:0-5566 GCA_964407295.1 uncultured Occallatibacter sp. | reverse complement strand
TCAACAATCTCATCCCCGACTGGAACGATCTCGTCTACAACAATCGATGGCAGGCCGCCGTCCGCCGCCTCCACTCCACCAATAATTTTCCGGAGTTCACCGGCCGCATCTGCCCCGCTCCCTGCGAAGCCTCCTGCGTGCTGGGCATCAATCAGCCGCCGGTCTCCATCAAGCTAATTGAGCGTTCCATCGTCGAGCGCGGCTTTGACGAGGGCTGGATTCATCCCGAACCGCCCGAGCAGGCCACCGGCAAGCGCGTCGCCGTCGTCGGCAGCGGTCCCGCGGGTCTCGCCGCCGCACAGCAGCTTCGCCGCGCCGGCCACTCCGTCACCGTCTACGAGAAAAACGACCGCATCGGCGGCCTTCTCCGCTACGGCATTCCCAACTTCAAGCTTGAAAAGCACGTCGTCGATCGCCGCATCGCGCAGATGAAGGCCGAGGGCGTCATCTTCCAGACCAACGCGCACGTTGGCGTCAACATTCCCGTCGAGTCTCTGACGGAACAATTCGACGCCATTCTTCTATGCGGCGGCGCCGAGCATCCGCGCGACTTGTCCGTCCCCGGACGCGAGCTCAAGGGTATCCATTACGCCATGGAGTTTCTACCGCAGCAGAATCGGCGCAATGAAGGCGACTCAGAAGACAAGCTGCTTTCATCTATGGGAGCCGCTGCCTCGATCCTCGCGACTGGCAAGCGCGTCGTTATCATCGGCGGCGGCGACACCGGCGCAGACTGTCTCGGCACCAGCCATCGGCAGCGCGCAAAAAGCGTCCATCAGTTCGAGATCATGCCACGTCCGCCCGCCGAGCGCGCCACTTCAACGCCCTGGCCGCTCTGGCCCCTGCAACTGCGCACCGAAAGCTCGCACGAAGAAGGCGGCAATCGCGACTGGTCGATCAATACCGTCAAATTCACCGGCGACGACACCGGCCACGTCAAGCAGATTCACTGTGTGCGCGTCGGCCCTCCGCCCAAATTCGAACCGCAGCCTGGAACAGAGTTCATTCTGGACGCCGATCTCGTCCTTCTCGCTATGGGTTTCCTCGGTCCCGTCCGCAACGGCATGATCGAGCAACTCGGCCTCGCCCTCGACAATCGCGGCAACATCGCCACCACCGATTACATGTCCTCGGTCGACGGCATCTTCGCCGCCGGCGACATGCGCCGCGGCCAGTCGCTCGTTGTCTGGGCCATCTCCGAGGGCCGCAAAGCCGCCGCCGCCGTCAACGAGTACCTTGCCGCGAAAGAAGACAAGGCACCCGCCCGCTCTCGCCAGGCGGCCATTTCATCGCGCTGACTCCCCGCGGCGCAAATAAATCGGACGGTCATCCTGAGCGAAGCGGGTTGCGCTCCACGCGACCCGCGCAGTCGAAGGACCCGCATTTAGGGATGCACGACCCTCAAACTCAAACCACCGCGAAGAAATCTAGGCGATCAAGCACCACCGTCAACCCACCACAACTAAGCTGACGCCTGACAGCTGCCTACGCCCCTTCCACAATCCGCACATCGCGCTCCGCACCATTGCCCAGCACCTCAAGCGCCTTTTGGTACGCTTCGCTCTTGCGCGCCGCGAGGGCGATCTCGTAGCTGTCGAATTCCACAAGAATCGTCCGCTGTTTCAACCCGGCCTCGAAGACCTCGATTTGGCTCGCGCCGCTCGTCAGGAAACGTCCACCGTACGCTTGAATCGCAGGCACAGCCAGCGCCGAGTAGGCTTTCTGCGCCGCATCGTCATGAATTGCCCTGTACGCATTCACCCAATATCCTTTTTTCATCGCAACCTCGTCAAAATCAAAACGGCCGCTCAGCGCCCGCGTAGAATTAAACGCCGACGCCGCTACTCGGGTGCCCCATCCAAAGCGCGCTCTTCGCGTCTAGAGCGGGATCTCACAAACCAAACCCTCGCACGTTCCCGCTAACTTGCTAACCCGCCAAGCTCACTTTCCGCACACGCACTCCTTGAACGCCTCCGCGTCCTCGCCCATCAGCTCGCATGTGTAGGTCTTCCAAAGCGGCTTGAGCGCCTTCAACCCCGCACCGTGTGAATCGAAATTCTGTATATAACTTGCGCTCGTCTCCGCCTGAGCATTCGGGTCAGCTTTGAATCCCGCAATCAAATCTCCCGCAGTGGCCGCCGTAAACGCCGGCTCTTTGTAGGTCTCGTCAAAGTCATACTCCTCGCTCCAATGCGCGCCGTTCTTGTCCGATGCCGCAAAGACCCGATAGTCCTTCATCTCCGAAGTCGCCGCATCGATCTGCGCCATCGTAAACGACGGATTGTTCCCGCCGATCGGTGAAATCGATCCCACCATCTTGATCGCTACGCCCTCCGGCGGCTCACCCTGTTCCTTCGGCCTCAGCAGCCGCATCTCGTCCATGTGCGTGTGCGCAAAAATTGCCAGTTGAATCACATCTCCGTATCCGGCAATCGCTTCCGCCAGCGCCTCCGTCTTCAAAAACATTTGCGGCTGGCCCCCGCCGCACATATCGATTCCTTTGGTCATCGTTGAATAAATATTCACCCCCGGCGGGATATGCGTCATCACCCAAACTTTATAGTGGTTCCGCCGCGCCGCATCCAGTTGCTGTTTCAACCACTCAATCTGCGATGCCGCCGGTGCCGGATCGTCCTTTCCACCGCAGGTTTCATACCGCTGCGACATAAACAGATCGTCCAGCACAAGGATTCTGGTTCGTTCCAGCGGTGCAGGCAGCCGAGCGGTAAAGAATCCTCCCTCGGCAAATGTTCGCAGCGCTTCCGCGCGGTCACCCGCACGCAGATCGCTCGTCATGCTGGCGCCGGCCACCTTCAAAAATGCGCCGTTCGCATCCAGTTGGTAGTCGCCGCAATCGGAATCGTTGTTCCCGAGCGCCGCATACACCGGCACACCCGGCAGCGCCCCGCGCAGCTCGCGCATCACAAACTCGATCGTCTTCTCGGCAAATAAGCGATATTCGCCGGGCTTTGCCTGGGGTACGAGTGTCGTGAACTTGCATTCGAACTCATGCGCCATCAGGTCGCCGCTCAGCACCACAAACTTCGCTCCGCTCGCATCCCTGCTGATGGCGCGCAGGCTCGAAGCATACAGTTCGTAAGACGTGTCCGGCGACACGCGCATCTTGCAGGCCTGCTCGAGCTGCGCAAACCGCTCCGCTCGATCCGCCGCCTCGGGGCCAGCAAGAATCGCCTTCCACTCGCTCACGCGCGCATCTTTCAAACGATCCACCTTGCTCGGATCCCAAAACGGATCAAGATGAATATCGCTCACAAAAAGAGCTTTGACTGTCGCCGGCTTCTTCTTCCCCATTGGCGCCGAGCCCTGCGCCTCTATGCCCGCCGCGACCACAAGAAAAACGGCAACACCCAACGCGAGAGCTCCGCACCGCACACCAGCCCCTCGGGTTCTGGTCATGAATTCTCTCCTTATCAACTGGTCCGGCCGTCTCTGTCTCTCTGCGGGCTTCGCCTAGAATAACTCTCTTCTGCTGCCGTCTCGCTTGCGGTACCCCGCGACGGACGCTAACTTGCAAACTCCGCGGGGTACCCCATCCTTGGCGCGGATTTGTCTTCGCGCCAGGGGTGGGATACCACGAACCCAGTTCTGTCGAAATCCTGCGAACCCAATTCCCGCCCCGTTGCACTATCCTTTCTCCATGAGTAGACCAGCCCTCCTCTTTGCTGCAATCCTCGCCGCCTCATCTCTGGTTCCCTTTCTCCTTCCCGCGCAGACCGTCGCTCCAACTCCGCCGATGGGCTGGAATAGCTGGGACTCCTACGGCTTCACCATCGACGAGGATCAGTTCAAAGCCAACGCCACTGTCCTTGCGTCGCTTCAGCAGTTCGGATGGAAGTATGCCGTCATCGATGAAGGCTGGTATATGACCAGCCCCGCTGGCAAGAACGTCGAGGAGCGCAAATATATCTGGGACGCAAACGGCCTGCTGATCCCCGATCCCGCGCGTTTCCCTGACGCTGCCAACGGCGCCGGTTTCAAACCGCTGGCTGATTGGCTCCATGCGCGAGGCCTCAAATTCGGGGTTCACATCGTGCGCGGCATTCCCCGCCAGGTAGTCGCGGCCAACCTGCCCATCGCCGGCACAGCCTTCAACGCCACCGACGCGGCCGACCTCACCTCTCCCTGTCCATGGGACGAAGGCAACTGGGGCATCAAAGACAACGCCGCCGGTCAGGCCTACTACGATTCCATGATTCGCCTCTTCGCTTCCTGGGGACTCGACTTCCTCAAGGTCGACTGCATCTCCGACCATCCCTACCGCCCCACTGAAATTCGCCAGATTGCCGAGGCCATCCGCAAATCCGGCCGGCCCATCGTGCTCTCGCTCTCTCCCGGCCCAACGCAGCTTGAACACGCCTCCGAAGTCGCCCAATACGCGCAGATGTGGCGCATCACCAACGATCACTGGGATGCCTGGGAGTTCCAGCACCACACTCCCGACGGATATCCCTTCGGACTGAAGGGCGATTTCGATGTCCTCGCCAAGTGGTACACCTACACCAATCCCGGCAACTGGCCTGACGCCGACATGCTTCCCGACGGCTGGCTCGGCCCCAAGCCGGGCATGGGTCCGGCCCGCCAGTCGCACTTGACTCCCGACGAGCAGCGCACCGAATTCACTCTGTGGTCCGTCGCACGCTCGCCACTCATCCTGGGCACAAACCTTACCCGCCTCGACGACTACACCCGCTCTCTCATCACCAATCAGACCGTAATTTTCATCAATCAGAATGCCACCTACAGCCGTCCGATAGACGTCTCTACCCTCGGCCCCGGCTTTCAGGATGCCCGCGTCTGGCGCGCCTCCATTGGCCAGCCTGGCGATCGCGGCTACGCCGAGTACTTCGCCTTCTTCAATCTTGCGGACACTCCCGCCTCTCTTCGCACAACTTGGAGCCAACTCGGTCTCGACGGAGCAAAGCACTCCGCGCGCAACGTGTGGGAAGACGCAACCCTCAAAGAGTCAAAGGAGATCGGCGTCACGCTACCGCCTCACGGCTGCGCGTTGTTTGAAGTCCGATAGCTGTTCGCGGCCTCCATGCCGGTTCAATGCGGGTGCCCCGGGTCTCGCTTTTGAGACCGGGGAAATCGCAGCGCGGTTGGAGTGCGCCGCAAACAGGTTCTGTCGCCCCTGACACGAACGTGTTAGCCGCCACACTTTTCCCTGTTCCCTTGTGCGAAACTAGCTTGTCTGCCTTGTACGCTCTCTCGGGCGCATTCTTGAGCAGAGGCGAGTCATGGCTCTTCTTCGTTCCGGCTTCATCGCACTTTCGCATAACCGCCCGCTTCGCCGTTTCTGTGAGCACTCCGCGCTGGGCACCCGCCTCAATGCGCGATTCATCGCCGGCATGCGGCCGGAAGACGCGCTCCGCGTCGCCGAAACCGTCAATCGCCAGGGCATCTCCGTCACTCTCGATTCCCTTGGCGAAAGCGTCACTTCGCCCACCGAGGCGCATCGCGCCGCCGACGTCTATCATCGACTCCTCGACGCCATCGCTGAACGCGGCCTTGACGCCAACATCAGCGTCAAGCTCACCCAGATGGG
>CAYOVE010000220.1:0-5631 GCA_964407295.1 uncultured Occallatibacter sp. | reverse complement strand
GAGGGCTCGGAGATCTATCGCGAAAACAACCAGCGCTACGTCGCCATCAAGTACAGTGTGCGCGACAGGGCTCTGGGCGACGCCGTCCGTGAAGCCATCCAGAAAGTGAATGCGCAAGTCAAGCTGCCGCGCGGCTATCACATTGGCTGGGAAGGCGAGTTCCAAAGCGAACTGCGCGCCGAAGCGCGGATGCTGATCATCGTGCCCATTACGGCGCTGCTGATCTTCATCATCCTTTATTCCATGTATCGGTCGTTCAAGTGGGCCATCCTGATTCTGGCTACGGTGGCCATGGCCAGCATTGGCGGCTTGCTGGTCCTGCTGGTGACCGGAACCGAATTCAGCGTCTCTTCTGAAGTCGGCTTCCTGGCGCTCTTCGGAGTCTCCGTTCAATCGGGCGTCATCCTGCTGGAATACATCAACCAGTTGCGCGCTCGCGGCCTGCCCGTGGAAGACGCAGCCGTGGAGGGAGCTGTGGGACGTTTGCGCCCCATCATGATGACCATGCTCGTCGCCACGCTGGGCTTGCTTCCGGCCGCCCTGTCTCACGGCATCGGATCCGATTCGCAGCGGCCGTTTGCCATTGTGATTGTCGGCGGCCTCATCACAAATTTGTTGATGAGCATTTTCCTGCTGCCAACGCTTTACGTGTGGGTGGCGCGCCCAACCGACATTCTTCCCGCCTCCGACCAAGCCGAAGAGGCGTAAAGGCAGCGCTCGTCTTCCGGTGCGTCTGCTTGTACCGCCGGAGTGGACCGCACGGCTCAGCGCTGCATTCCACCTGAACTTGAACTCGGCTGTGCGAAAATCAATCTTTGCACACGCAGTCCAACTTCCGCCTGCTCATTGTCCGTTTGGGTGCAATGGGCGATATTCTTCACGCGCTGCCTGCGGTCACGGCGCTACGTCTGGCTCATCCCGGCTGGCAAATCGGCTGGGTTGTCGAGCCGCGCTGGCAGGCGCTGCTAAGAGCGGGGACCGAGGGACCGAGGGACCAAGGGACCAAGGAAACGAACGGACAGGGATCAGGGATCAGCGCAGCCCGAAGCACTGGAGCGTGCGCGCGAGATTCGGCAATGCCAGTCGTCGATCGTCTGCACTTCGCTCCAAGCCGGGAATGGAAGCGCCATCCGTTGAGCGCCAAAACACGCCAATCGATCAAAGCGTTGCGCGGTGAGCTCCGTGCCGCGGAGTATAGCGCCGTCCTCGACCTTCAGGGTGCAATCCGCTCCGCGGTCATCTGCCGCATGAGCGGCTGCGCGCGCCGCATCGGCGAGGCCGCACCGCGCGAGTGGCCTGCGCAGTGGCTCTTCACCGAGCGCATCGTCACGCACGGCGCGCACGTCATCGAGCAGGATGTGGAACTCGCCTCTGCCGTCGCGGGCGACGTGCTTTCTTCGGTGGACGCGCAACTGCCTGTCGATCCAGATGCGGAATCCTGGTGCGCCGCATGGCTCGCCGACACTTTTCCAGGCGCCGCTCGGCCTATTGCACTCATCACTCCGGGAGCCGGCTGGGGCGCCAAGCGCTGGCCGCCCGAGCGCTATGCCTCGGTTGCCGAGGGGCTGGCGCAGCGCGGCTTGCACGTCGTGGTCAACGCCGGGCCGGGCGAAGAGCCGCTCGCCGCTGCCATCGCTTCAGGAAGTGCCGTAACGCTTACCGCAACGCTGCCGCAGTTGATCGCGCTCACGCGCCGCGTCGCTCTCTGCATCGGCGGCGACACAGGACCGTTGCATCTGGCTTCCGCGCTCGGCCGTCCGGTGGTCGGCATCTACGGCCCCACTGATCCGAGCCGCAACGGTCCCTACGGCACGCGCGCCCGCGTCCTTCGCAATCCGGAGAGCCGTCGCGACCACTCGCGCCGCTCCGCGCCCGATCCCGGCCTTCTGACCATCGCGCCGGACGATGTTCTCCGCGCCGCCGACGAGCTGATCGGCGATGAGTTGCCGGGAGAGGAGGGCGCCCGATGAATCAGCCGACCGGCCACAGCTCTCCTCCAAAAGGCCGCCCCATGCAGTGGCGGTGGCAGAAGGTTGCGCGCCGCATTCGCGTCCCATTGGGGTTTCTCACCGCAGCCGTCTATCTCGTCGAGGTCGTTCGCCGCGCGCCGCATCCAACTGCGATCGCCTGGAGTCTGCTATTGGTTCTTCCGGGACTGGCACTACGCGCGCTTGCATCCGGCACCGTGAAGAAAAATCAGGAGCTCACTGTCTCAGGACCCTATGCGTACACGCGCAATCCGCTCTATCTGGGATCGACACTGATCGCTGCCGGTTTCGCGGTGGCGCTGCTCAGTTGGCCCCTGGTGCTGCTGCTCGCGGTTGGATTCGCCGCAATCTACATTCCGGTCATCGCTTCGGAGGAGCAATTCCTCCGCAGCGCATTTCCAGAGTTCGAAAATTATTGCCGCAGCGTGCCCCGTTTTATCCCGCGCCTGACACCTGCCAAGCTGCCACGCGAGTCGGGCCTATCCGCTGTTTCCCAGCCAGTTAACCAGGCGGCTACGGGCGGCTTTTCGTTCGCCCTTTACCTCAAGCACCGCGAGTACAATTCTGCTTTAGGGGCCGCACTGCTGTACCTGAGCCTGCTCTGCCTGCGACCGGTGCTGGAGATCCTTTTGCACCGGGCCTGGTGAGCGCTTTCCGCGTAAGTGAAGTCCAAAGAGAAGGGGCCAGGTCAATTCATAAGAAACCGTGCCATCAGGAGCCGTGCCGAACATTGAAGACACGCGCTGTCGCAGTCACCCTCATGTTCGTGCTTACGCTGGCGGCCACAGCGGCCGGCCAGGATGCCGGCATCCTCGCGCCGCCGCGCGCCGGCTTCAGCTTTCCGCAGAAAGAGACCCTTACCTATTCGGTCGATTGGCGTGTCTTTCCCGCGGGTACTGCCGTCGTCCACTTTGAAGCGGCTGGGGATCGCGAGCGCGTGATTGCCTCGGCGTTTACCAGCGGCGCCATCAATCTCATTTTTCACGTAGTCGATAACTTCCAATCCGATTTCGACCTGGCCAAGGGCTGCACGTACGACTTCGACAAGCAGACTGTCGAAGGCCGGCGCCAGTTCAACTCGACGCTCCACATTGACTACGGCGCGTCCAAATCGATTCTCGACGAAAAGAATATGGTTACCGGCCAGGCCAAGCATGCGGAGTCTCCAGTGAAGGGCTGCGAGACCGATCTGTTGACGGGCGTGTTCTACCCCGGCTCGCAGCAACTGGTCGTGGGAAGCAGCCTTGTGATCCCCGTAGCCGACGCTCAGCGCACGGTGCAAGTGACCATGAAGGTTGAGGGGCGCGAGGAGATCAAGACTCCGCTGGGCACATTCAAGACGATTCGGGTGCAGCCCACCGCCGACGCAGGCGTGGTGAAGAACCGCGGCAACATCTGGATCTGGTACACCGACGATGAGCGTCATCTGCCGGTGCAGATGCGGGCGCGGCTCTTCTGGGGAACCATCACCTTCCGCCTGACCGGCAACGAGAACAAGTGAAACAGTTCATCGTTCGCAGTTCGTAGTTCACAGTTGGTCATGCATAGAGCCGGGTTTTCGCGGCGATGCGGACGCACTCGACTGCGAACTACGAACTAAGAACTGCGAACTGCCTTTCCGGTGTACACTTTTTCTTCGCGTGGAGAGATCATTCGCCACGCGCGGTGAGGCATTCCATGCGCAGATTCTCCGTTCTCCTGATGTTTGCTCTTGCGTTCGTCCTTCCAGCACTTTCGCGCGCGCAGGCCGCGCCAACCGCCGGACCCAAGCGGCCCATGACGTTTGAGGACATGATGCAGATGAAGCGGCTGGGTGATACGGCCGTTTCGCCCGACGGCAAGTGGCTGGCGTATGCAGTTACAAGCGTGGACCTCAACCAAAACACTAAAAGAGCGGAGCTCTGGCTGCAGGCGATTGCGGGCGGTGAACCGATGAAGCTGGCGGTTGCTCAGGCGGGAGACAGCGGTCTGCAATTTGCCGCGGATGGAAAGCGGATTCTGTTTCTCTCAAGTCGAGACAACGGGCAGCAGGTGTGGCTCGCGGACTTCGACGCGGCGACGGGCGCGACCAGCAATGCGAAGAAGCTGACGGCGATTGCGACCGAGGCCGACAACGCCAAGTGGGCGCCGGACGGCCACTCGATTGTGTTCACGTCGGAGGTTTATCCGGATTGCCCGGCGATTTCAATGGCGGACTTCGACACCGGAAACAAGTGCAATGCGGGTCGCGATGCGGCGCTGGCGGCCAGCAAGGTGAAGGCGCAGATCTGGACGCACCTGATGTATCGGCACTGGGACCACTTCACGAATGACAAGAGACTCCATCTCTTTCAGGTTCTGGTTGATGGTGGTGGAATGCGCGATTTGAATCCTGGCGACACGCACTATGTGCCGCCCGACTATGCATCGATCGAGCAGGGCTGCGGATGCGACATCTCCCCCGACTCAAAGGAGCTGGCGTTTACAGAGAACTTCGATCCCGTGCCGGCCGTCTCGACCCACGCGGACATCTTCACACTGGATTTGACCGATCCTGCAGCGAAGCCGGTGAAGGTGAGTACGTCGGCCGGTGGCAACTTCAATCCGGCTTACTCGCCTGATGGGAAGTATCTGGCGTGGAGATCTCAGGCGCGGAACGGATACGAGAGCGACAAGTTCGGGTTGGCGGTGTACGACCGTGCGGCGAAGACGGTCGCAAACTTGATTCCAAGATTCGACGACTGGGTCGACGAGATCGCTTGGGCTCCAGATTCGAAAATGATTTACTTTACATCCGGCCAGCAAGGCGAATCACCGTTAATGCTCACAACGATCGACGGGCATCCAGCCTACGTTTTGGATCCCAAGCTAGTCCCGGGCCTAGGGGCGTTTAGCGACATTCACCCACTTCGCGACGGTTACACAATCGTCGCCAGTCGAATGAAGGTCGACGCGCCCGCCGAAATGAGCGCTGTCAGCATCGCATCGGACATCCCTCGGAACGACAAGCTCGTTCAGGTGACTCACCTCAACGACGCCCTCCTCGCGCAGCTCGATCTGCCGAAAATGGAAGACTTCTGGTTTACGGCGAAGGACGGGACGAAGCTGCAGGGTTTCATCATCCGGCCGCCGGGGTTCGACGCGGCGAAGAAGTATCCGGTGAAATTCCTGATCCACGGCGGCCCGCAGGGCGCGTGGGGCGACGACTGGAGCTACCGCTGGAACGCGGAGCTGTTTGCCGCCAACGGATACGTCGTCGTCATGATCAATCCGCGCGGGTCGACCGGATACGGGCAGGCGATTGTAGAGGGCGTGAGCGGCGACTGGGGCGGCAAGCCTTTTACCGACCTGATGACGGGGCTGGATTACGCGGAGCAGCATTACAACTTCATCGACAAGACGCGCGAGTGCGCGCTCGGCGCGAGCTATGGCGGATTCATGGCCAACTGGATCCTCGGCCATACGGACCGCTTCAAGTGCATCGTGAGCCATGACGGCATGTTCAACGCGGAGTCGGCGTTTGGAACGACCGAAGAAGACTGGTTCAACATCTTTGAGTTCAAAGGCCATCCGTGGGACTACTACGGCAAGCCCGATAGCGAGAACCCGTTCCGCAAGTTCTCGCCGTCGTACTACGCGAAGAACTTCAAGACGCCGACGCTCG
>CAYOVE010000219.1:0-5675 GCA_964407295.1 uncultured Occallatibacter sp. | reverse complement strand
CGGCTCTTCGTTCGCGCTCTGGAAATCATCGAGAGCTGCAACATCATCCGCCAGGCGCTGGCCAGGATGGCGCCCGGCGAAATCTCGTCGGCGCCGGAAAAGCTGGTCTTCGCCACCGGCACGGCCACCAGCCGCGTTGAAGCACCGCGCGGCGAAGTGATGTACAGCGTCAGTTGGAAGGAAAACTCGCGCAATCCCGCGCGCGTCCACGTGCGCACGCCCACTTATGCGAACATGCCCGCGGTGCGCTGGATGGTGCGCGGAGCGCGTCTCGCCGATACGCCGCTGATCCAGGCCTCCATCGATCCTTGCTACTCCTGCACCGATCGCTGACGTTTCGAGCATTCTGATCCGAATTCAGATCGCCGGCCGCTTCGGTCCCTCGATTCGTGAGACGGCCGGCTGTCCCGCTGAGCTGTTTTTCCTTGTTCCCTCGGTCCCTCGGTCTCTGTTTTTATCGCCGTAAACCCCGCCGATGCTCTACTCTGGCTTGTAACGTCGATGAGCGGCTATTTGGTCAGAATTCGGGAAGCGCTGATTCAGGCTTTTATCCACGATGTTGTCAACACATCGAAAGCCGCGGCCTATTCCGGAATGCTCATGTTCTTCCCCGCCCTGCTGGTGATCACCACGCTGGTGGCGCAGGTGGAAGAGGGGCCGTCGCTGGTGGGCGAAACGCGCGTCGTCCTCGAGCAGTTTCTCCCCGCGGATACGCTCGATCTGGTTCAGTCCGCCATTCTCAATCACCAGTTCCACTCCGGTCAGCTGATCCTGTCAGCCACCGGTCTCAGCCTTTTCGCGGGACTCGGCGTCATGTTGTCGCTGATGGAAGGGTTTCGTCGCGCCTACCGGCTTCCGCCAGAGAGCTGGACCTTCTGGGGACGGCGCGCCCGCGCGCTGCTGCTGGTCTTTATTGCGCTCATTCCGCTTTCGCTGGCCTCGCTTCTCATCGTCTTCGGCCACCAGATCGAGCATTGGATGATTGTGAACTCGGGCCACGATATGCGCCGCTTCGTCGTTCTCTTGTGGCGCACGGTTCGTTGGGCGGTCAGCTTTGCCGCCATCGTGGCTGTTCTCACGGCTCTCTACCATTTCGGCACTCGCCGGACGGAGCGCTGGTTCTGGGTCGCGCCCGGCGCCATTGCGGGCACCATGATTTGGTTCCCCGCCACGCTCGCATACGGCTGGTACGTAACCAGCGTCGCCAATTACACACGGCTCTACGGATCGTTCGCTGCCGGAATCGCGACTCTGGTGTGGCTTTACATCACTTCGTTCAGTGTGCTGCTGGGCGCGGAGCTGAACGGCGTTCTCTACTGGGAACGCCAGAATCAAATCGCCGACGATTCCGCACGCCGGCCGGCCCAGCTTTCCCGCTGATCCGATCGTGCATACTTCGACTGCTGGAATCGCCGTTCACCTTTGTCCCCGCTCCCTGATTACCTTGATTCTTCGGTGCCGGATTCTCCCTGCCGGCCAGTTACAATAGAAACATTCGCGTCCCCTTGCTCCCTTTGATCCGCTGAAAACCACTTTTGACCAACAAGAATCGTGTCTGGAGCCGCCCCCATGTCCTTTGCCGATCTGAAACTGACTGAATCTCCCTCGCAACGCCGCGCCAAGATTGTCGCCACGCTGGGGCCCGCTTCGAACACCGAACCTGTCATTCGCGCCCTGATTCACGCCGGTGTCGATGTCGTCCGCCTGAATTTCTCGCACAGCACCCACGAGCGAAAAGTCGCAGTGATTCAGAAAATTCGCAAAGTGAGCCATGAAGAGAAAAAGCCGCTTTGCATTCTCGCTGACCTGCAAGGACCCAAGATTCGCACCACCCTGCTCAAGGATCATCAGTCCGTGCTCCTCAAGGCCGGCCACAAACTCACCATCACACCGCGCGAAGTGCCAGGCACCGCATCCCTGGTTGGCACCACCTTCAAAACCCTTGCTGAAAACGTTGAGCAAGGCTCGCGCATTCTCCTCTCCGACGGCCTCATCGAGCTCCGTGTACACGAGGTTTCCGGCGATGACGTGGTCTGCGACATCGTTAACGGCGGCATGCTGGGCGAAAGCAAGGGCATCAATCTCCCCGGCGTTTTGGTGCGCACACCCTCGCTCACCGAAAAAGACTCAGAAGATCTCGAGTTCGCGCTCAATCACGGCGTTGACGCCATCGCCGTCAGCTTCGTGCGCACCGCCGAGGATGTGAGCCTGGTGCGCAATCGCGTGGCCGCGCACGGCGCCAATACATGGATCATCGCCAAGCTGGAAAAGCCGCAGGCCGTCGAGCATCTCGACGCCATCCTGCAGGTGGCTGACGGCATCATGGTCGCGCGCGGCGATCTGGGCGTTGAAGTACCGCCGGAAAAAGTTCCCGCCATTCAGAAGTTCATCATCCGTCGCGCCGCCGAGTACTTCAAGCCGGTGATCACCGCGACGCAGATGCTGGAATCGATGATTGAGAACCCGCGGCCCACGCGCGCCGAGGTCTCCGACGTGGCCAACGCCATCTACGACGGCACTGACGCCGTCATGCTCTCCGGCGAATCCGCCGTGGGCAAGTATCCGGTTGAGTCGGTGGAGATGATGGCGCGCATCGTCACCGAAACCGAACGGCACATGAGGGAGAACCTCGAGAGGGCGCCGCGCGAGCGACGCAGCGGCCTCACCATCGCCGAAACCATCTGCGAGGCTACCGCCCACGCCGCCGACGACCTGGACCTGCGCGGCATCGCGCTCTTTACTGAGTCGGGCGCAACGGCGCGCCAGCTCTCCAAATACCACCCCACCGCGCCCATCTTTGCGCTCAGCCCGCTTGACGTCACCGTCAACCGCCTCAACCTGCTGTGGGGCACCACTCCCATCCGCTGCCCCAAGGTCAATTCAACCGAGGCCATGGTCGATTGTGCGGAGAATCTGCTGGAAAAGGGCGGCTACGTTCGTCCGCGCGAGGTCATCGCCATCGTGGCCGGCACCCGCACCAAATCCGGTTCAACCAACTTCCTTCGCCTGCACGTCATGGGCGAAAACTCCGGCGCGCACGCGAATACCTCCTCAGCCGGAAAGAACGCCTCTGCTGGCAAGAAGCGCAAAGCGCGCCCCGCCCCGGCGCAGAAACCGGAATTCTCCGAAGCCGCGAGATCGCTCTCCGCAAAATACTGAGCCGCGCGCCTAACGCTCGGCGAGCGCCTTCCGAAAACGAGGGAACGTCCCGTCTGTCGCCAGTTTCCTGTCCCCGGTTTTCCGTCTGTCCCCGGTCTTCTGAGCAGATGGGAATTAGACCCAGAATCAAGGCTGGCCCAGCTCAGTGCTTCCCGCCCTAACAAAGTTAGGACGGGGCACCCCATGTCTTGCTGCATTCAGAGCCCAAAAACGTTAGGGTGTGCCACCCGCCGTGGAGTCGATATAGAGATACATCAATTTCTATATGGAAAGCTGAGCGTTGCCAGGATCGATATAATAGAAACAATTGGAGTACCGATCCGAAGCACCCACCCTCCCTTGGCTTGGGCTTTGAACGCATAAATTGCAGAGACAACAGCAAGAGCATCGCCTGTTAAAATAAGCAATAACAGCGGGAACTCGTACTTATCCCAAAACATGAATCGATATTCCTGTGGATCAATTAAAACATGTACAAGTACGAGAATTAAAGCATATGCTCCAAAAGCCGAAATCAGGTAGGTACGAGAACGGATTAAGTGCTTTCCACCCTTAGTCGGATTGCCCCTCTCATCGCGCTGTACATCAGCGACCGCAATCGATATCATTAGGGTTAAGAGACACGTAATGGCTAAAGGCCATACGAAGAGAATTATCCAATAATTGTAGAACCCAGAACCGGGAAACATCGTCCCCTCCCTTCTAAGAGTATTTCGTGGTTCTTCCTACATTGAGGTGGTTTTCGGCGGGTGGCCCACCCAATCTTCAGGCGGCATGCGTTCCCCCGAGAAATGGGGTGCCCCGTCCTAACTTCGTTAGGGCGGGAAGCGAGAGTCTCAACCATCACAGACAACAGGCATTTCCCTCGCACAGACTACGGCAATGCCGCCAAGTCTCCGCAGGTATCAGCAAGGCGGACACCTGCACTTTATCACTTTCAGTTGTTACCGGCGCCAGCCGAAACTCGGAACATCGGCAGCGCGCTCCCGGTTTGAAGAATCTCTGGAGCAAATACGCCGCTGTTACGGCCTAGGTGTTCTGGGGTATGTCGTGATGCCGGAGCACGTACATCTGCTGGTGAGCGAGCCGGAGAAAGTACTGCTTTCCAATGCGATTCAGGCCCTGAAACAGTCGGTGGCTCGCCGGCTTGCGCTGCGGAGCCCGGAGCCCTTCTGGCAGGCCAGGTACTATGACTTCAACGTATGGAGCAACAGCAAGCGCGTTGAGAAGCTGAAGTACATTCACCGGAATCCGGTGGCTCGTGGCTTGGTTGCGCGGCCTGAAGACTGGAAGTGGTCCAGCTACAGTCACTACCTGACCGGCGTGGAGGGCGGAGTCGAGATCGAATCGGAATGGACGGCGCGAAGGCGAGAGCAGATTGGAATAAGGCCCGGAATCAAGGCTGGCCCAGCTCAGTGCTTCCCGCCCTAACAAGTTAGGACGGGGCACCCCATGTCTTGCTGCATTCAGCGCCCAAGAACGTTAGGGTGTGCCACCCGCCAGAGCCGAGATCGAATCGGAATGGACGGCGCGAAGGCGAGAGCAGATTGGAATAAGGCCCGGAATCAAGGCTGGCCCAGCTCAGTGCTTCCCGCCCTAACAAAGTTAGGACGGGGCACCCCATGTCGTGCTACATTCAGCGCCCAAAAACGTTAGGGTGTGCCACCCGCCCAGGCCCGATTCAGTGCTTCCCGCCCTAACAAAGTTAGGACGGGGCACCCCTTGTCGTGCTCACTTAAGGGCCAAAAACCTTAGGGTGGGCCACCGGCCTTCTCCTCCTCCTGGCCAGCTCGCTTCTCTGGAATTGTATTTTGATCCTTGAGTTCAAACGGAAGTATTAGCATCAGGACAATGGCGAGCGCGAAGAAGATTCCCTCGCCGATCGTATATGGACTGTGCCGCCGCCACGCTCTAACGAAGTCAAATCCGCTCCAGCAGACCAGCCAAACAACAATCGCACCATCTATGAGAGATATGCGGGATTTTCGAACTACGAACTTCACTGCCCCCTCCTCCTTTAAGAAAATCGAAAAAAGCTTAAGGAGTCGCGGCCTAGATGATCCTGAAGTCACCGGCACAGACGAGACGTTCCCTCTGCCCACGTTCTGCGTCGGACTTGCTCGTCCATCACCTCTCAAATAAACTCAGCGGAATCGCATCGCCCATCGCCTTGTACCCGGCCGGGTTCGGGTGCAGATGGTCGCCACAATCGAGCGCGGGCAGCAAGTGATCCGGATGCTCGGGGTCGCGCATCACGGCGTCGAAATCGATCACCGCGTCAAAGTGGCCTGCGGCGCGAATCCACGCATTCACCGCTTCCCTGTCCGCCTCGCTCAAAGCTCCAGGATGGTAGTAGCCCGAACCCGTGTACGGTGTGATGGTGGCGCCATAGACGCGCAGCCCGTGCGCGTGAGCACGCGCAACGATCTGCTGGTACGCCGCAATGATGCGCTCCACCAGCGCCGTATGCTGATCGGCGGGAACTTCGCCGTGGATCGCCAGCCCGCCCAGGTCGT
>CAYOVE010000218.1:0-5681 GCA_964407295.1 uncultured Occallatibacter sp. | reverse complement strand
GCGGTCCAGGTCGCTCAACGTGTTGCCGCCCTGGTCCTGCAGCATGAACTGGAATCCGCCGAAGGCGCCTACACCCGAGACCGCCGGCGGCTCGATTGCGGCCACCAGACCGCCATTGGGCGCAAACATCAGCATTTGCAGTTTGGGCGCAATATCCTTAATCACGTCCGCCGTAGAGTAGGTCTTATCGGCGCGCTCGTCGATGGTGTTGGTGTTCACAAACATCATGCCTGCATTGGACGCGCTGCCGGCGAAACTGAATCCCAAAATCGAAAACAGCCCCCCCACGTGGGGATTCTGTGCAATGATGGCCGCGCCCTCGTCGGCCAGGGCTGTGGTGTAGGCAAGCGAGGAGCCCGGAGGAGCTTGCACGATCACCATGAAGTAGCCCTGGTCTTCCTGCGGGATAAAGCCTGTCGGAACCGTTCGGTAGATCCACACCGTGGCCGCCATTCCAACGAAAAAGACCAGCAGGAGCAAATAGCGCAATTGCAGCGCGACATGAATGACGCGCGCGTATGTGCTGCCGAGCCAACTGACGAAGGCATCCGCGCCATGAATAAATGCGGCAAACGCCCGCGAGACCGGCTTGATGTGCAAGAAATCCAGTTGGCGGGGACGCGCCTCTTCGCCTCTCAGGAAAAGTGCCGATAACGCCGGAGAAAGCGTAAGCGCGTTGAACGCCGAGATAGCGATGGAGAACGCGATGGTCAGCGAGAACTGCCGGTAAAGAATTCCAGTAGCGCCGGGAAAGAACGAAACAGGCACGAAGACAGCGATCAGCACCAGCGAAGTGGCGATCACCGCGCTGGTCACCTCGCGCATGGCGCGCGAAGTGGCCTCGTGGGCATCCGAGTGCTCCATATGAATGTGCCGCTGCACATTCTCGATGACCACAATCGCATCGTCCACCACCAGGCCTGTGGCCAGCGTGATGCCGAACAGCGTGAGCGAATTGATTGAGAAATCGAAGATCCTTATGAACGCGAAAGTCCCCACGAGCGAGACCGGAATCGTGACCGCGGGAATGATCGTCGCGCGCCAATCGAGCAGGAACAAAAAGATGACCGCGATGACGATGACGATGGCCGCGGCCAAAGTGATCAGCACCTCATGAATCGATTGGCCCACAGCCGTTGTGGAGTCAAACGCGACCGCATACTCGAGGCCGGGCGGGAAGTTCTTCGAGAGTTGTTCCAGAGCAGCTTTGGCCTTCTTGTCAACATCCAGGGAGTTCGCGTTCGACAGTTGCTCCACGCCGAGACCCATCGCGTCGTGGCCGGCAAACTTCAGTGCCGTACTGTAACCTTCGGCGCCGATCACCGCGCGGCCCACGTCCTTCAGTTGCACCAGGCCGTTAGGCGAATTCTTGACAATGATATTGTCGAACTCTTCCGGGCTAGTGAGCCGGCCCACGACGCGCACGGGAATCTGGTAGGCCTGTTTGGAGTCGGCCGGCGGCTGTCCCAGCTGTCCGGCGGGAACCTCAACGTTCTGCTCTTGAAGTGCGCTCACAACATCGCTTGCGGTCAGGCCGCGGGCAGCCAGCCGCACCGGATCGAGCCACACGCGCATGGCGTATTTGCGCGCGCTGAAGTTCTCTACGTCGCCCACGCCGGGCACTCGCTTGAGAGCGTCGACGACGTAGACATCCAGGTAGTTGGAGATGTATTCGTCGGTATAGCGCCCGTCGCGCGTGAAAAAGCCCGCGCCGAAGACGAAATTGTAGTTGGATTTGTCGACCGTGATACCCGTTGAAACCACCTCGCCGGGCAGGCGGCCTTCCACGCTGGCCACGCGGTTCTGCACGTCTACGGCCGCAATGTCCAGGTCGTATCCGGTTTGAAAGGTGATACTGATCTGGCACACGCCGCTGTTCGTGCTCGACGAGCTGATGTAGCGCATCCCCTGCACGCCGTTGATTGACTCTTCCAGCGGAATCGTGACGGCCTTCTCGACGGTCTCCGCGTCGGCGCCCACAAACACCGCGGTTACTGACACCACCGGCGGCGCCAGGTTCGGATACATCTCTACAGGAAGATTGGGAATGCAGATCGCTCCCGCAAGAATGATCAGCAGGGCGCAAACCGTGGCGAAGACCGGGCGACGAATAAAGAAGTCAACAAACACTTGTGAGCCCTCTTTCCTACGAGACTGTCGCGGGCTGCCGGTGTTTACTGTTCCTTACCCGAGCCCCGTGATGCCATCTTTGGTGAGGATGATAGGCCACCGCGCGGGGCGCGCCGCTGTTCTCCGCGGGCGCTCCTTCCGCCTTGCTTTGGGGTCCAGTCCCTTTTCCCGGCGCGGGCGCTGCTTGCGGCGGCAGGGGCATCACAGGCATGCCATCCACCAGGAACTGGATGCCCGAAACAATCACCTGGTCGCCTGAGTTGAGCCCTGAAACAATGGAGTAGTTGTTCCCCACCGCGTCGCCGAGCACAACGGATGTCCGGTGTGCCATGGCCATTCCATTTTGCTGCTTCACCACGAAAACAAAGCTCTCTTCGCCCTGCCGCGTCACCGCCAGCACCGGAACCACGGCCATGGGTTTTGTGCTCCAGATAACGTCGGCCTTCACCAGTTGCGCGTTGCGAAGCATACCCGCCTGCGCATCAACCGGCGCCTTCACCAGGATTCCCTGAAGCGTGCTGTCTACCTCGGGCGAAACAAAATCGATCCGCGTCTTCTCCAGCAGCTTGCCGTTGTTGTCCATCAGGTTCACACCCAGCCCTTCACGCACTTCGGTGGCGCGCTCGGTGGGAATGTAGATATACGCCTCGAGATGGCTGTTCTCATCGACCGTCGTCAGCACAGTGGCCGGCGATTGATTGGGAGAAACGTAGTCCCCGATGTGGACCGGAATATCGCCCACCACACCGCTGAAGGGCGCGCGGATCGTGTAGTAGCTCAGCAACTGTTCCCCGGCCTTGCGCGCTTCCACTGCCGATTGATAATCCGCTTTGGCGTTCTGAAACGCCTGCTGCGCCTGCTCGTACGCATCGCGGCTGGTGACTCCGGCCTCAAATAACTTTTGCTGCCGCGCCTCCTCGACGGTGTCGTAGTCGTCCATCGCCTTCTTTTGCCGCTCGGTCGCCCGCAATGAGTCCACGGTGGCCCGCTGTTGCCGGTCATCGATCGCCATCAGCAACTGCCCGTCCTTCACCTGGTCGCCGGAGTGAACCGCAATCTCTGTCAATTGACCGCTTACCTGGGGCAACACGCTGGTTGACCGGCGTGATTTGATGGTGGCCACATACTCGCTGCTCTGCGCCACCGGCGCCATGGCCACTGTGACCGTCTGCACCGGCAAGGCCTGCATTTGCGGCCCACCGGCTCCCGCTGCGGGCTTTTTCTGGCAGCCTGTAGCCGCCAGTCCCGCCAGGACCACCCAACTGATCGCATGAATGCGCTGGAATCTGCTCTGGGTCACTCGATTCTTCCTCTGGCTGCAGCCGCCGCACTCTGCGATTGAACATGGGGGCGGGCAGGCCGGTTTGCAGGCTGTAATGCGTCTCTGCGATGCTTTGGTGCCGTGATCGCTTGATTGATCTGATACGCGGATGCGGGTAATCGATACAAAAAAACTGCGCAAGAATTAGACTCGGGACGCGCGCAAATGCTTGAATCTTCATCGAGGATAGCGCACCGGGCGGCTCCGCGGCGGTGACGCCCATGGTTCCGGCCCGCGGCTGAATCCGTCCGGCGTTCTCTGGCCCGCTCCGCCCGCCTTTTTCTCTGCCTTTGGCCCCCTTTGTGGGGTCATTTCGTCGCCATCTGCCTTCCGGTATGGCGCCGGCTCGGAGCGTTCGATTGCCCGCCTCCTTTTTTTGACACGCCATCATCAAGTTGATAGCCTTTCAGTTAAGGGCACCCGCGGCCAATCTCACCTTTGCGCAATGCTCTCCCAATCGTCCCCGTCGTCTAGCCCGGCCTAGGACACCGCCCTTTCACGGCGATAACACGGGTTCAAATCCCGTCGGGGACGCCAACAAAATAAAGAAGTTAGAAGCAAAAGCCGGATTACAAAACCAGTCATAATTAAAAAATAGTTAAACAGTGTTGATAGTGCAGGTAGTCACCGTTTGCCGGGGGGTGTACGCTGGCCTTCCACTGTTATGCCGATACTGTAGGCAGCAACGCTGAATGCTGCTACTCTGGCCGCATGAATACCCAAAAAATTGAATTGCTGTTACAAGTGATCGCAGACGAGTTGTACATCGCTAGGACTGACAAGGAATTTGAAGGTGCCAGCGGCGGTGGACCTGACATGTGGTTTGACAAGGGTGGACGCGATGGCATGATTCGCGGAATCGAAAAGATGCGGGAACAGGTGGAGCGGCTGGACTAGCTGTAGACACTACCGGGTAATATCGCGTTTGAGGTAAAAACGATGCCCGAAGCTGAAGGTTTTGTTTTCCGATCTGAAGACCTAGTAACGGTGGAAGGTAAAGACGGCGTGTGGACGGTGAAGGGTTCAGCAGGCACAGCCGGACAGCCACCGAATCATTATCAAATTCAGCTTGGCTTGAATGGGGCAATGATTGATTGGGTGACACCAGACCGGATGACGCTGGTAGACCGTCCCAAGCCAAAAGACGATGGTTTGGGACCACGCCTGATTCCAGAGCGGGGGATTCTCGATTAGCTAACGGCCCCGGCTGCGTCCTTGATACCGGCTGCGATCCTGCGGCAGTCGTTTGTGGCGTGGCTTCTTTGGAACAGGGCGATCATGCACCGGAACAGCGAAATGTTTCACTCCGTTTTCATCTCTCGTTGCTACCACCAACAAATAGTTGTTGTGACAGTAGTAGCAAGACACAAAGTTTGTTGGCGGTTCATCAGCACCTAGCACGGGATGTTTACTGCCGGGGCAACGCTCTCTCTTTTTCATCGACTGAACCCCTTCATTAAAACGGTACTGCAAAGCGAATTCCGTCTGCCACAACAATCGTATTTAGGAAGTCAGAGTTTCTTGTTTTTGACTGCCCACGCCTTACGCCTACGATACCTAGACAGCAGACGGCGATGCCACGGAACCATGTGCTTGTTGTATCGGCGTCCTGTGCTGTCTATGGCGTACCACGATTCAATTGTGTCCAGCCCACCCAACGCTTTGTCTCTGAATGCCGTCAAGTATTGGCCTTCGGTAAGTAGACATGGA
The DNA here is from genome assembly GCA_964407295.1 of uncultured Occallatibacter sp. Lineage (GTDB taxonomy): Bacteria > Acidobacteriota > Terriglobia > Terriglobales > Acidobacteriaceae > Telmatobacter. The sequence goes on along the minus strand of CAYOVE010000218.1, from coordinate 520 downwards.
AATGAGGGCTGCGAGTCTGTCAAGAGACCGTCAGTGTTGGAATCCAACGTTGATGAGGCGACGTGCGTAATGTTCACTGGACGGTTTCCAATGTTTGTCACAGTAACGGTGGTAAACACCATGCCTGCACGCCTAGGCTCACCGACAGCTTTCATATTGGAAGCAACATTAACGCGAACATGCGCCTTGTCTTTACGATGAGCCTTCCAAGCGTTGTACGTGGATAGAATGGCCCCGTACAACGCCACGATTGCGCCCACAATTGCCACTACGTCTGTAACGTTTGTGCTGCCACCGGATGAAGAGAACATTTGCGACCTTCAATTCATGTCTATTGACAGCGAACCTTTTTCAAGCAAGTTGCGAACTGCAAACGCGAGTTTCTGAATACGGCCCATGACAACTTTTCCATCCTGCCCCGGCCCGTGTCCTGTCAACCAAAACTCTCTGCCGGTTTGAATGCGAATGACCTGCCCCCGTTTTCTCAACCACTGATAACTGGAGTTTCCCGGTTTTGGTT
>CAYOVE010000217.1:0-5701 GCA_964407295.1 uncultured Occallatibacter sp. | reverse complement strand
ACCGACGCCGGAACGGCGGAGATTCACTGGCCATCAGGCGCGAAAGAAAGCATCAAGCTGCCCGCCGTCGATCGCATCTTCACGGTCGCCGAAGGCAAGGGAATCGTTGCGGAACTTTGCGCAACATGTAATGCCGGAGCAAAGTAGAAACGCCCGCGAGCGGAGATCTCGCTTTCCGTCACGCAAGGGCGATTGCTCGGAACCGGTGCAGCCCCCGGCGCCTGTTGCAAACATTTTCACTCAATTGTGGATGTGGCCTGCCCGGTTTTTTGTACCAGCGAGATTGTTAGTGTAGCGCGGAAGGTGAATCAGTTAACTCGCCGCCGCCGTTTGGTATTGACCGAGTACCCTCATTCCGAATCCCCCGTCTGTATTGAGTATTTGTTCAAACATGAACGCGTTGTCTGTTACGAAATCATCTATATCCAGTTGAGATCTAACGGGCGGGGCTTGGGAGCAAGGTTGTTGTCGAAGGCTCCGGCTGGTAAAGAGCGCAGGGTTGGATGCTGCCGGAATCACATGGACCGCAATATGAGGGCCAAGGTCTCAAGGGAACGTTGCCAAAGTGTTCGATGCCAGAGGTAGGCGTCCGCGGAGACAAGGGCGGTTTGGCGGAGCTCGAGAACGCTGCTGCCGAAGTTTCCCCGAATACGGAAATCGACGAAGCTCTCGGCAAAATTCGGCCGGCATAAGTTACGCCAGGACAGGCGCATCTTTCGCTGGTGGCAAAAGAGGAAGGCGCCGATGATACTGGTGACGACACGGCCGGCGCACCAGTGATCGAGCCCGTAGCCGTATGACCTTTTCGAGGCTACGATCGACGAGCCTTCGACTTGATCGGGCATGGAGATCCAGGCCTCGAGATACTCCGGCTCGGTGAGAGCCTGAGAGATGCGGCGCGCATCCGCGTCGACACTGATCGAAAGGGCGATGGCCCAATCTAATTTAGGCGCAGGAAGGACAGCGTGATTAAGTCTTTGCGCCGGCTGCTCTGGGGAAGCTTCCAGTGTCTCCAACACGACAATGACCTCACTCATGAGGATGTGCACGCCGCAGTCCACAATGCGCATCTGTTCGTGCAGAGTGACGAATACAATCTGCGACGGGATGAATCGCAGCCGGCCGGGAGGAGCCGCACGAATGGATGAAAGCTAACAAACTGCCGCAAGTTGCCGGCTTCTTCCATTTAGGAGATTCGCGTGCTTTGCCTTCCAATAGAGGGATTGAGGGTTGGATCGCCGGGTAAGAGTGACGAACGGCCGGAAACCTTCGCCAGGATGCAGATCGAGCGAATGAACCGCCCTTCGAAACTGGACGCGCTCTTCAAGAAACGGAAGATTCAGGAGCGATGGAGGCGATCGCCGAGGGATGACCTGTAGCTGCGGCCCATTGCGACCTTTTGGCCGTTGTCGAGGATGACCACGGAGTCGCCGTTCATTTCCCTGCGCACTTCCTTCACATACTTCAGATTCACAATGAATGAACGATGAACGCGAAGGAATCCCCGCGGGTCCAAACGATCCTGCAAGTGCGCCATGGTCTCGCGCAGGAGATGTGTTTCAGTAGCCGTGCAAAGGCGGACGTAGTTGCCCTCGGCGCCGATCCAGCGAATATCGGAGACGGGGAGGAAGAGAATGCGCCCCCGAGACTTAAAGACAATGCGGTTGGTGTACAGATTGAGAGCGGAAGCGGAACTACCGCCTGAGCCGGCATTCTGCTGCGGCGGAACGAACTGCTCGCGGACCCGCTGGACCGCGGAGCATAACCTTTCGCGCGTAAATGGCTTCAACAGATAGTCGATCGCATTCACTTCAAATGCGCGTACTGCGTACTGGTCGTACGCCGTGGTGAAGATGATGCGCGGGACCGGATTCGCCGGCTGGTTGCTAAGCGCTCCCACAACGTCAAATCCATCCATGCCGGGCATATGGATGTCGAGAAACAAGAGCTCGGGATTAGCGGCGCGCACCAGCTCGATGGTCTCAAGGGAGGTAGCAGATTCGCCAACGATTTCGATGTCGGCTTCGTCGCGAAGAAGCTGACGCAACTTCTGGCGGGCCAGAACTTCGTCATCCGCGATGACTGCGTGGATCATCACACACCGAACCTTGTGACATCTTCAAGATCGCTCTGCGCAATTTGGAGCGGAAACTCAATCGTGACCTGCACACGGGTTGGATCTACTTCGCCGATCAGGAAAGAGCCGTCTTCTCCGTAATGGAGGCGCAGCCGGTTCTTCACATTGGACAATCCAACGCCATGTCCGGCGCAGGGGCCGTTCGCGCCATTCAAGAGCCCCACACCGCTGTTCGTGACGCAGGTCCTCACGTGGTCGCCGTGCCTGGCGACCTCAACCATCAATTCGCCGCCTCGATCCAGTTTTGACAAACCGTGGACAAAGGCGTTCTCGACAATCGGTTGCAGAATCATAGCTGGAACCAATGCGTCATGCAGTTCCGGATCGACGGAGAGCGTCCGAACGATTCGTCCCGCGTAGCGCCTGTCTTGCATGGCGAGGTAGGTCTCAATGAATTCGACCTCATCGTGCAGGGGAATCAACTGAACGTCTCTTCGTTCCAGTGTCATACGAAGCAGGCTGCTCATTTGTTCCAGCATGGAGTCGGCGGCGTCAATGTCGCTCCGCATCAGGCTGGAGATGCTGTTCATTGTGTTGAAGAGGAAGTGCGGATTCAGCTGCATCCGCAATGCCGCAATTTGCGCGTTGGCTAATTGCGCTTCAAGCCGTGCGGCGAAATTCTCCTTTTCACGAAACTGCTGATAGTAGCCGAAGCCGCGAAAGAAGAAGAAGGCTCCCCAGAAAATGACCATGCTCTCCACCAGGTCACCTTTGAAGTTGAATGAAACCCTTTGCCAATACGACATCGGCGGCCGGTCGATGGGTATGGTGGGAAAAAAGATGACCCAGATCATCTCCTGTATCAAGCACGTGATCAGGCTGACCGGGAATACGATGGTCAGAATCTGGATGGCACTTGCCTTCTGGATGAAGAGCCGGCACAGGCGCCAAAGCACCCACGAGATGATTCCCCAAATGAAATATTGCGACCCCCAGGACTCGAAGACAAGGGCGGCGCTGATGCGATAGCCCGAGTGATAAAGATGCAGCCACTCCTGCGCTGCGAACAGAATTCCGATGAGTGTGAATGCTGCAACAAAAACGATCGGGTGCGTCAGCACGGAGCGGCCGGAGGAATCACCGGCCGCTATGCTGCGGCCGGAATCAGACCCAAAAGTCCTGAGTGCTGCCACGAACCTGCCTCCCCGACATTAAGATTGGCGTTGATTGCATTGTCACCGATTTGCCGTTTAACGGCAGCAATTCCACAAAAAAGCAGGGTGCGGGCGCAAAACCGCCGGTGATTCGAAATTCCGAATGGGAATGGGACCCGGAAGCCCAGCGCATGGCAGCGGTGTTTTGCTGCTGCTAATTGTCCGGCGACGTCAGCAAATGCACCGCGTGCTGACCGTTTTCAGGGACCGCCAAAGCGAGCCCTGGGAACCCTTCCGGAGTCTCTTCTTCTCTATCGACGAACGCCAGCGCGAAATGGTGCTGAGTAAACCAGTGCTCAGCTTCAGAAGCAATGGTCTGAGCCTGGAACGAACCCAGCCTGGCGGACAGAATCTGCAGATCGGTTGCAAGGAGTTTTTGCGCCACGTCCCCGCCTTGCAGACATGCAACGCGGAAGTGATAGTACGCGGCGTTGGTGTCCCTGGGAACACCGTTGCCATCCCGCGCCAGGACGCCTAGCAATATTGACGACCTCCAATTGCCTGCATTTGCTGCACGGTTGAGAAGTTCTGCCGCCTCGCCGGGGGATCGGGCCAACTCGGGATTGCGAACCAGAAGCAACCCCAGGCTGTGCATGGCGGGAACATAGCCTGACGCGGCAGACTCGCGGAAGAAGGATGCGGCGGCGCTGAGGTCGTGCGCGTGGTTTGCGCCGTCGAACAGAAGCGTGCCCAGATCGTACTCCGCCAAGGGATCGTGTAGCGCTGCACCCTTTCGATACCACTGCTCGGCGGCAGCCCGATCGACAGGCACTCCGACTCCGAAGGCATAGAAATCTCCCAGATAGCAAGCAGCCAGTCCGCTGCCATCGGCAGCAGCCTCATTCAAGAGTTTTAACGCCAGCCTTTTGTTGGTCGGAACTCCGGTGCCCCACAAGTAGGCCACGGCAAGATTCACCTTGGCGCGAACCAGCCCTCCGGAGGCGGCGAGCTGATACCAGTGCGCGGCGCGCGCCGGATCCCTGGGGACACCGATTCCAGCCTCATAGAAGTAACCGATCTGCAGTTCAGCGAGAGGATCTCCGGCGCCTGCCGCCTTCTCGTACCAATACGCCGCGAGGTTCAAATTCTGCGCGACGCCGCGGCCAGCGAGGTAATCTCCGGCGAGTTTGATTTGCTGGTCAACGGAGCGGGGCTCGGGACCAACAGTGGTAGACGGAATGTCGGCGGCAGCAGGTTCGGCAAGCATCTTCGTTGGTGCGGAGATTAAGACGCAGCAGGACGCAAGGCTGATGGCAAAGGCGCGGCGACGACGACTTTGTAGGAGCATCATTGGTCTTCTCCGATTGTGAGATCGTGATTCGGGGAACGGCCGGTGAGTTGGCCGGTCAGGTACGGCTGACGCGTGTTCGACTTTGATTATGCCCGAATGTTATTTAGTTTGAACGGCTTACGGGATCGTCTCGCACCGCCAACCGGCCATCACAAACCCGACCCATGGCGGTCGGTCACGGGGCGCGCGCGGTTGGTCACAAATACTCGAATGGAAGCAGGATTGTGAATCACTGCGGCGCAAGTTGTGGCAGCAGTGGTGCTCTCAGCGAGTTGTTAACGGCGGCGCTGCGGGCACGCCGCCGTTGGTTGAAAGCAAAGTTGCGCGTAGAGCAATCAGAAGACGACTTTGCCGCCCAGAATCACGAATCGATTGCCCGAAGTCGAGCCGGATACGCTTCCCGAAGTGTTCTCAGCATTGCTCGTGAAGTTGCTTGCTCCCACGAAGGCATTGCCGACTCCGCGGAATTGCTGGTTCAGCACGTTGTAGGCTGCCATGGACATTTGCAGGTTCATGTGCTCAGCGATGGGGAAGGTTTTCACAACGGTTGCGTCGAAATCGCTGAAGGGCTGCCCGCGAAGCAAGCTTCTGCTCCAACCCGGATAGGGATTGTTCACCGAAAGCGCGTAGGCCTGGTTGTTGATGATCCAGTGCGTGGTTGAGGGATCAACGGGTGTGCCGGGAGAATAAACACCAGTGGGATACACGGAGGTGTCGTTATTGAAACCGTCGCTCCCGTAGATCACATATTCCGGCGTGCCCTGAAGGGGCGCCCCCTGGTTCGGCCCCGGAGTGGGGTTCTGACCTCCCGTGTAGGAATTCAGGTAGGCGACCGAATTGATGGGCGCTTTCTTGTTTGAAACCACAAGCCTGCAGCTATCAATCCCAGTTACGTCCTTGTTGAAGGCCCCATCGCAGAAACTGGTGTCGCCCGTGTTCGAATCAAGATCGATAGGTTGATAGGGAGTGTAGACCTGGCCGCTGCGGTAGCGGTAGATGCCACTCAGCAGGAATCCGTTTGCGAACCGGCCGAGCAGCGTGTCGCCTTTCACGAGTTTGGGAATGTTGTAAGTGAATCCAATGCCAAGTGTATTGGGGAAGTCGTTGCCGCTGAGCCCG
>CAYOVE010000216.1:0-5750 GCA_964407295.1 uncultured Occallatibacter sp. | reverse complement strand
GGCCGGATTCAGCAGGAGCTGGTGCAAATCTAGCCGCGGCGCCCATCGCCCCCAGCAATCGGGCCGATTTGGCGCTATTTGGATCATAAAATCGACAAAAATCAGCGAAATTTGTCGACGGTTTCAACAAGAATATGCTGATGCTAAAAGAGTTAAGTGGCATTTGCACCATTTCTGAGGCAGGAAAATCACTCCTTGCCGAATCCTGCCTCCCGGCGGCGGAAAATCCGGAGTTCGGCTGCTCATCCACGTGTTTGCCCACCTAAGACAAGTGTAGAGATTTCGGCGAAATAATCGGCAAACTTGGTGAGCGATATTTGCATGGTGTTTTCAATGGTTTGCGGCGAATCGGAGGCGGGAGCCACTTGACAACGGACCTGCGCGCTTGGCGAGAGATGCTGCCCCCGCTCTTGTATAGTCGTTAGAGGAATGGCAACCACCCCGAACAAGCCCAACGCGGCGGGCAAGCCTGCCGCGGCAAAAAACACCCAGCAAGGATTCGTCTACCTGCCGCTCATTGCGGGATGGCTCGTTCCGGGCGCGGGACACTTTCTCGTTCGCAAGCCGATTCGCGGAGCGCTGCTCGCGGTCTCCATCATCTCCATGTTCGCGCTCGGCCTGGCCATGCAGGGCAGGCTTTACACCAGCGCGCAGGACATTCTGGACATGCTGGGAGTGGCCGGCGACCTGGGCAGCGGCCTGCTCTACTTTCTGAGCCGCGCGGCAGGCCTGGGCGGAACGCCGGTGCAGACGACCGTCGCCGACTACGGCACCAAATTCATCGTCGTGGCCGGTCTGCTCAACGTCATCGCGGCGGTTGACGCGCACAACCTGCGCACGGGGAGGAAGTCCTGATGCATCCCTCCCACTTCACTGCGGTGTTTCTGTTCGCGCTCTTTGCATCGACCGTCTTCGGCATTACCATGCGCGATACGCCGCGCAAGATGTTCCGCTACGGGGCTTATTGTTTTGCGCTTTTCATCGGCTCGGTGATCGTGTTTAGCTGGGTGATGTTCCTCATCGCACGATGATGTCTGCCCTTGGGAACCAGGCCCCTGGGAGAAAAATCAATGACAAACCGAAATGCTCGCCAATCAGGATGCCGCGCCGGAAGAGTCACCGATTACTTCAACGGCTTGCTTTTTCTCGCGCTGCTGTTGGTTGCCCTGCCCGCCGCGGCCCAAACTATCAACTTCTTTCCGGCGAATGAGCAGGAGGCCTGGACGCGTGTGGCCATTCCGCCCGACCACCCTGTGAGCCAGATCGCGCAGTGGCACATCGATTCCGCCAGGCGCCAGATCGTTTGCGACGGCAATGGCGGCCACGAGTGGCTGCGCTTCAACCACGAGTTCACCAACTTTACCTTCCACGTGAAATGGCGCTTTACGCCGGTCTCGACGCCCGACCCCAAATACAACAGCGGCGTCTTCTTCCGCAACAATCTCGACGGCTCCATCTGGCACCAGGCCCAAACGCAGCTCGACGGCGGATATATTTTCGGGCAAACGCCGATCGACGGGAAGCTCACGTGGTTCGACCTGAAAAAAGACATGATTGAAAACCGCGTGAAGCCGGCCGGCGCATGGAACGTTTACGACATCCGCTGCGTGGGCGATACGTGCACACTGGCCGTAAACGGCAAAGTCGTGAACACCACCAAAATCGGCCTCGACAAGGGCTACGTCGGCCTGGAATCCGAGGGCTATCCGATCACGTTCAAGGATCTCAAGGTTCGGGAGCTGCCGTAGCGGCGGCGGCTAAAGCCGAACCCGATTTGCAGCGTTTGCGGCACGACTGAAGCCGTGCCCTGACACTTCGTGCTCCTCTCAAACAGTATTTCCTCATCCCGCTGAACCCCCAAAACAGGCCACCAAAAAAATGCCGCCGTCCTTTTGGGAACGGCGGCACAGGTTTCGGCGGGAGTGCCGAAAAATCATCGAAGCTCCGCAGAGCCACTGGTATTCAAAAACACGATCGCGCAGCGATAGTTGCGGTTTTTTCGCCCCGGGCCTGAGGGCTTGACGGAATTGTTCAATTTGACTCAGGAGCCTGAAGGCCCCTGCTCCTTCCGGCGGGTACAATCGCTTTCGGAGGGACCGCGTGAAACGACGCCGTTTTATCGCCGCATCCATAGCCGCATCAACTCTGGCCGCAGCAGGCGAAGCGGTTGGCCAGGTATCGTCCCCTTCGGCCGCTGCCCCCGAGGCCTCTGCCGGTCCGCGCCGCGAGTACTACCAACTGCGCCGTTATAACCTGGTCAGCGGGCCACAGCTCAAAACCATGGAGAGCTACTTCGCAGGTGCGTTGATTCCGGCGCTGGCCCGCATGGGGCTGGGGCCGGTGGGCGCATTCAAGCTCGATATCGGACCGGAAACGCCCGCGTACTACCTGCTCATTCCGGGCCCTTCCATTGAGGCGCTTGCGGGACTCGATCTGCGCCTGGCGGAGGATGCGGAGTTTCTGAAGGCCGCCGGTGCCTTCTGGAATGCCACCTCAGTGACGCCGGCCTTTCAGCGCGCGGAGATTTCACTGCTCGCCGCATTCGCCGGCTGGCCAAAGCTCACTCCGCCCGCTGCCGCCGCTACCAAAGCCAAACGGATCTTTCAGCTTCGGACATACGAGAGCCCGAGCGACGGAGAGCACGTCCGCAAGGTGGAGATGTTCCACTCCGGCGAATTCGAGATGTTTTTGAACGCGGGCTTCCATCCCGTGTTCTTCGGCCATACGCTCATTGGATCGCGCATGCCCAACCTGACGTACATGGTGAGCTTTACCGATCTGGCCGAGCTCGACGCCAAGTGGGACGTCTTTCGCAACGATCCGGCGTGGAAGAAACTCTCCGCAGACCCGCGCTTTGCTTTCGACGCGATCGTCACCAACATCACCAACCTGATCCTGAGCCCGCTGGATTGCTCGCAGGTTTGACCGGGTGTCGTCGAGGGGCGTCGTCCCTACGGGACTCCCTGAACTAATTTTCCATCGCGTTCCCCACGCTGAAGCGCGGGGCTAACTTCCCTTGCGCCTACGGCGCAAACTTCTCTTTCATTGATGATTCCTGGCTATGGATGACGTGTGAAACTGAGGCCGTGCCGATTCAAGACGCCGAGCCGTTTCGCTGCCGGTGAAGCAAGTCCCGTTCAGACTGACCCAATACCCGATCCCGAAGTCCTTGCTTTTCAAAGCCCCTTAGTTCATTTCCTTCTATAATCGGCCCATGCGATTCCTGGCCGATCCGCGGCGCAGATCGATCGCTCTGCTCACAGGCGGAGCGGTGCTGGTCTTTGTTTTGCTGGGAACGCTGAACTGGTTCAACACCACCAGCGTAAATTTCCTCAATCCAGAGACCTACGGGCAGACGATGGCGCTCACGGTGCTTGAGGTTCTGCTCTTCCTGTTGCTGCTGTTGCTGCTTTTGCTGCTGTTCAGAACCGTCCTGAAGGTCTACGTGGGGCAGGGAAGCAGCGGGGTGGGCGCGCGCCTGCGTTCACGCATGGTGCTGGGCGCGATCATTATCACCCTCATGCCCGCCGCGCTCATGTCCATCTTCAGCTATCTGCTGCTTAACCGCTCGCTGGAGCGGTGGTTTTCGCCTGACGCTACTCAATTGCGCGATGACTCGACCCGAGTGGTTGAGGAGCTGGTGGAATATGTGGCCAGCAATGCGCGCACCGAGGCGCAGTCGGTCGTCGAAAGCGGAGCGGTTGACGGGACTCCGCAGGCTTTGCAGCAGGTGATGATCTCGCGCCATCTTTCCTTGCAGGGCGGCTTTTTGCTGGTCTATGGCGGCGACAAGCGGATGTTCGCGAGCTTCAATGCTCCGCCCGAGTCAAGCCGCGTCTCTCTTCGCGCGTCCACTCCCGAGTCTGAATGGAAAGAAACACCGCTCCTCGGACCGCTCTCGGCGGCTCTCCTTTTTGCCGCGCAGCGAAACAACAACGCGGTGGTCAATGTTGCTGGAGCGGAGTACGCGGTGGGCATGGCGGCTGCTGCCTCGGGCAAGATCGTGGTTGCTGTTCTGCCCATGCCGCAGGGGCTGAATGCGAGCACGGCTCGTATCCGATCCGGCGCCGACGAGTATTTGCAGCTCTATCGTTCCCGGAAGATCATTCGCGCCACCTTGTCGCTCACGCTGCTCCTGGTCACAGTCTTCGTCTTCTTCTCCAGCGTGTGGCTCGCGGTGTTTCTCTCCAAGCAGATCACTTATCCGGTCGAAGCCCTGGCCGACGCGATGGATGCCATTTCCGCCGGCAAGTACGAGCAGCGAGTGACAGACGTTGCGACCGGAGAGATGGGAGAACTGGTTCGGTCGTTCAATCACATGGCATCGGACCTTGAGACCAGCCGGCAACTGGCGCAAACTGCGCAGGCGCAACTAACCGCTGCCAACCTGGCCCTGGAAGAGCGCCGGCGCGAACTGGAGACGATCGTCGAGACCATTCCCTCGGGCGTCGTGACGCTGGATGGGGCCGGCGTTGTGCTGCAGTCGAACCGGGCTTTTGCCGCGCTGATGGGACTCAGGCTGGACGCGCCATTGGCCGGCGAGAGCATCGCGTCGCTGCTGCCTGCCGATTGCGCCGAGGAGCTGGCTACGCTGATTCGCCGCGCCAGCCGCATGGGCGCAGCCTCAACGGAGCTGGAGTTTCACGCTCACGGGCGCACTCTCCATTTGGCCATCACCAGCGCGCGGCTTAATCTTGGGCGCGGGAAAACCGGATCGGTGCTGGTGGTTGAAGACACCACGGATTTTTTGCGCGCGCAACGGCAACTGGCATGGAAAGAAGTTGCCCAGCAGGTGGCACACGAGATCAAGAATCCGCTCACGCCCATTGCCCTCAGCGCGGATCGCATCGCGCGGCATCTGGATCGCGGCAATCCCGACTCTCCCAACATCATTCGCAAGTGCAGCGAAGTGATTCTGGGTTGCGTGGCCACGCTGCGCACGCTGGTTGACCAGTTCTCCGCGCTGGCGCAATTTCCCGCGCCACAGCCCAGGCCCTGCAACATGAACCAGATCATCGAAGAAGCCATTGCGCTGTTTGGCGGCAGGCTGGAGGGCATCACGGTGCAGCGCAATCTGGAGCGCGATTTACCTCCCGTGCTTGCCGATCCGGAGGCCATCCGCAGGGCTCTCGCCAACCTGATTGATAACGCCGCCGAAGCCATGCAGGGCAGCTTGCTGCGCGTTCTGGGTGTGCGCACCGCGCTGAGCGAAGACGGCGCCGCCGCTGAAATCACTGTCTCCGACACCGGGTCCGGGCTCAGCGACGAAATCCGCGAGCGGCTTTTTTTGCCCTACTACTCTACCAAGCGCCGCGGGACGGGCCTCGGTCTCTCCATCGCAGCAAAGATCATTCAGGAACACGGAGGCACCATCAGCGCTGAATCGAATGTGCCCAAGGGCGCACGTTTTCTGCTGCGCCTGCCGCTGGTTGAGCCGGCGCCGTCGCATGCAGCCGGCACGGAAGATGCTGAGACGGTGAAGGGCGCGGCCTCATGAATCACATTTTGGTGGTTGACGACGAAGCGGAGATTCGCAACTCACTCGAAGAGATTCTTCGCGAGGAGGGCTACGGGGTTGCGGGCGCGGCTGACGCCGATGAGGCCATGGTTCTGCTGCGCGACACGCCCTACGACGTGGTTCTGCTCGATATCTGGCTCCCGGGCCGCGACGGTCTCGAGTTGCTCGCCGAACTTCGCGATTTTTCACCGGAGATGCGGCCTGAGGTCGTGATCATCAGCGGACACGGGAC
>CAYOVE010000215.1:0-5812 GCA_964407295.1 uncultured Occallatibacter sp. | reverse complement strand
GGATCCTGTTCCCGAATTGCTGGCCCGCGCCACCGAGACGCTTGAGGCCGAGTTTTCTCCTGGTTTTGGACGAGACTCAGTGACGGCCGAAGACCGGCTGGCCGCGGTCCTGGAAGAGACGGCGCGCCGCCTGGGTGACAACTATCCCTATTTCCATCCTCTCTATGCAGGGCAGATGCTGAAGCCGCCGCATCCGGTGGCGCGAGCGGCGTATGCGCTGGCGATGAAGATCAATCCCAACAACCATGCGCTGGACGGCGGGCGGGCGAGCTCGGCGATGGAAGTGGAGGCGGTGAAGGAGATTGCCGCGATGTTCGGGTGGAAGGAGTTCGTGGGCCACCTGACGTCGAGCGGGACGATCGCGAACCTTGAGGCCCTTTGGATTGCGGGGAAACTGGCGCCTGGACGGCGGATTGTGGGGTCGGAGCAGGCGCACTACACGCACCAGCGGATCAGCGGCGTGTTGAAGCTGGAATTTGCGGGCGTGGCGGCCGATGAGCGCGGGCGAATGAATCTGGATGCGCTGGAAGACGAGCTGCGCAAGGGCGATGTGGGCACCGTGGTGGCGACGCTGGGGACGACTGCGATGGGAGCCGTGGATCCGCTCGACGAAATCCTGAAGCTGAAAGAGCGGTATGGATTCAGGTTGCACGTGGACGCAGCGTACGGCGGCTACTTTGGGCTGATTGCCAAGTCGCTTGAGGAGCCGGCGCGGAATGCGTACGCAGCAATCGGCCAAGCGGATTCCATTGTGATCGATCCGCATAAGCATGGGCTTCAACCCTATGGTTGTGGATGCGTGCTGTTTCGCGATCCGGCCGTGGGGCGGTTTTATAAGCATGACTCTCCCTACACGTACTTCACGTCGCATGAACTTCATCTCGGCGAGATCAGCCTGGAGTGCTCGCGCGCGGGCGCGGCGGCGGTAGCGCTGTGGGCGACGCAAAGGCTGTTGCCGCTTGTACCTGGCGGGGAATTTGCGGAGGACCTTGCGAAGGGGCGGCGAGCGGCGGTGGAACTGGACCGCAGAGTGCGGGGCGACGCGCGGTTTATGACCTTGGGAGCATCGCTTCCCGGGTCCCCAAATGCGAGGGACCCGGGGCACCCGCCAAGTTTGCCTGAGCTGGACATTGTTGTGTGGGCAGTCCTGGCCGACACTGCGGAGGAATCATCCAATCGCGCGCAGAAGGTGTTCGACGCTTGCGCGGCGAGAGGGCTGCATCTGGCGCTGGTACAACTGCCCGTAAAATGGTTTGGCGCTGGCAAAGCGAAGAATGAAGAGGGCACGGTAACCTGTCTGCGAAGCGTGCTGATGAAGCCGGAGCATGAAGCGTGGATGGGCGAGATCTGGGAGCGGCTGGACGCTGCGGCCCAGGAAGTCCTAGGAGCGTGAGAGATATTGTCGGGAGGGGTTGGCCTGAATCGACGAGAAAACGTTATCATGGGCAGGGCCAGGGGTTGCTGCTCTTTCCAGCGAGGCCGGCGTTCTTGCTATCCCAAGTCTCATCCGCTGCGGCGGACGAGACCTGGGGCACCCAGAGGATTTGAGAGCCTGAATTAAAGACGGGAGTTGAGGAAGATGCACGATCCAGCAGTATTTCGCACGATGCACCGGACGCGCTTTGGCGCGGAGCCGGCGATTTTTGTTGCGCCAGGGCGCGTGAACCTGATCGGCGAGCATACCGATTATGCCGAAGGATTTGTGATGCCGGCGGCGATCAACTTTGCCACGCTGGCGGGGATTTCGCCGCGGACCGACGGCAAAATTGTTGTCTATTCCGAAAACCTTGGCGAGGAAAAGACGTTTGACGCGGCGGCGCTGCCGGCGAAGGGCAGCAAGCAGTGGAGCGACTATCCGATGGGCGTGGTGTCAATCCTCACGGGCGAGGGCCACAAGATTCCCGCGTTCAGCCTGAGCATCTGGAGCGATGTGCCGCTGTCGTCGGGGCTGTCGAGCTCGGCGGCGCTGGAGGTAGCGACGGCGCTGGCAGTCTTGTCCCTTGTTGGAGCGAGCTATCCGGGTCCGGTGCTGGCGCGGCTTTGCCAGAGGGCAGAGAACGAGTTTGTGGGCGCCAACTGCGGCATCATGGACCAGTTCATCAGCGTGAATGGGAAAGAGAATCACGCGCTGCTGCTGGATTGCCGCGATCTGAGCTTCAAGCTGGCGCCGATTCCCGACCATGTGGCGCTGGTGATCGCCAATACGATGGTGAAGCATTCGGTGGCGGGCGGAGATTATCCGACACGGCGGCGGGAGTCGGAGGCGGCGTGCGCGGTGATCGCGAGCCATCGGCCCGGTGTGCCTTTTCTGCGCGACGCGACGCTTGAGGACCTGGAGAAGTGGGGCCACGAGATGGAGCCGAAGAGCTACCTGCGGGCGAAGCATGTGATCAGCGAAGACCTGCGAACCGTGGCGGCGTGCGACGCGCTGCTGCGTGGAGACATGAAAGAGCTGGGACGGCTGATGGCGGAGGCGCATCGCAGCTACAGCCAGGACTTTGAAGGCAGCTGCGTGGAGGCTGACGCGATGGTGGAGCTGGCGCAGGACTTGCCGGGTCTGATTGGAGCGCGGCTAACAGGCGGCGGGTTCGGCGGTTGCACGATCAATCTGGTGGAACAGAGCGAGGCGGGCAATTTTGCCAAGGCGCTTGGCGCGCGGTACGCGGCAAAGACGGGGATCGAGCCGCAGATTCATATTTGTCACGCGTCAGGCGGGGCACACAGGCTGGAATAGCAGGAAAGCAGCAAGACAGCAAGTTAGCGGCATTGAGCGGGCTGATCGATCTGTGCGCAGGCATCGCGGCTGCGACTCATGCCATCGATTTGAAAAGATTTATCTCGTCGCGAGACACCTGCAAGTAACTGACACAAAAGAACCATGTTCGCAACTGGGCCGTGACATTTTCCGTCACGGATTCCTTGCTAAACTTGTGGGGTATTTGCCCCGATGAACTAGGCACCTGTTCTGACCCAACCGGGTTCGAGTTGATTGAAGGCAGCACGCGACTGATTGGCCGGAAACAAAAATATATGGAATCCATTCCTTCGAAATCATCTTTGCACGAAGCCATTCCACAATCGGGCCTGGTGGCCTACTTCAGCATGGAGATCGCGATTCGTCCGGAGATGCCTACTTACTCCGGGGGTCTTGGTGTGCTGGCCGGGGACACGCTGCGATCGGCTGCGGACCTGGGCATTCCGCTGGCGGCGTTTTCGCTCATCCACCGGAAGGGGTACTTCCAGCAGCATCTGGACGCGAAGGGCGCACAGACCGAAGAAGTGCAGCCGTGGAACCCGGCGGACTATTGCACGGAAGAGCCAGCGCGGGTGACGGTTTCAGTGGAAGGACGCACGGTAACGGTTCGCGCATGGCGGTACGATTTGGCGGGGCAGTTCGGGCACGTGGTGCCGATCTATCTGCTGGACACCGACCTGGACGAAAACTCCGGCTGGGATCGAGGGCTCACGGATCACCTGTACGGCGGAGACACGAATTACCGCTTGCAGCAGGAGATTGTGCTGGGGATGGGCGGCGTGCGCATGGCTCACGCGCTGGGTTTGCGCATCAACGTGTACCACATGAATGAGGGCCACGCGGCGCTGCTGACGCTGGCACTGCTGGAGAGCCAGTTGGGCGGCGGGCCTGAGGGCGCGGCGACAGACTCCGACATGGAGGTGGTGCGCAGGAAGTGCGTGTTCACGACGCATACGCCAGTTCCAGCTGGACACGACAGGTTTTCAACCGAGCAGGCGATTCGGATTCTGGGCGGGGAGCGAACGGCGCGCCTGGAAAAGCTGGGTTGCTTCCGCGACGGCTTGCTAAACATGACACTGCTGGCGCTACGCTTCTCGCGCTATGCCAACGGCGTGGCGATGAAGCACGGCAAGGTTTCGCAGGCGATGTTCCCGGAGTTTACGATCGACTCGATCACCAACGGCGTGCACGCGCCGACGTGGATCAGCGAGCCGGTGGAGCACCTGCTGGACGAGCATGTTCCGGCATGGCGGCGGGACAACCTGTATTTGCGCAACATGATCGATGTGCCGGAACCGCAGATGCTGGAGGCGCACGCGCGGGCCAAGGAGAATCTACTGGCCGAGGTGGGTTCGCGGACGGGGCTGGTGCTCAATCCGAAAGTACTGACGCTGGGATTCGCGCGGCGCGCGGCGACCTACAAGCGCGCGACGCTGCTGTTCACCGATCCGGAACGGCTGAAGGAGATTGCGGCGAAAGCCGGCGGATTGCAGATTCTGTATGCGGGCAAGGCGCATCCGCAGGACGAGCCGGGAAAGGCGCTGATCCAGCAGGTTGTGGAGGAGGCGGCGAAGCTTTCGAACAGCGATTTGCGGATTGTGTATCTCGAAAATTACGCGTGGGACCTGGGCGCGCAACTGACGGCGGGCGTGGATGTGTGGGTGAATACGCCGAAGCGGCCGTATGAGGCGTCGGGCACAAGCGGAATGAAGGCGGCGATGAACGGAGTGCCGAGCCTGTCGATTCTGGATGGATGGTGGATCGAAGGGTGCATTGAAGGCGTGACCGGATGGGCGATCGAAGATGGAGCCAACGACGCCGAGGAAGCGAACTCGCTCTATACGAAGCTGGAGACGGCGGTGGTTCCGCTCTACCGCGATACGCCGGAGAAGTGGGCGCGTCTGATGCGGACGACACTGGCGTTCAACGGTTCGTACTTCAATACCAACCGCATGGTGAAGCAGTACGCGCGCAATGCGTACTATCCGGAGCTACCGCCGACGGCAGCGAGGGTTGAAGAGCCGGTGTTTGCGGACTGAAGAACAGGGAACAGAGAATAGGGATTAGGGAACAGTGGTTTGGAGCCTGTGATGACTTTCGCGATAAGCGGAGTCGTTGCAGGCTCTAAAGCTTTTTGCGCAGGAATTCGAAGACGCCGTAGCCGATGAAGCCGCTGACGATGGCGATGGCGAAATTGGCCGGCGTGACGACGTCGGCGAGCGCGACAGCAAAGGTCTTGCCCTGGCCGTTTGCGCGCGTGAACTCGCCCATGAGCAGGTTGGAGTAGAAGAGGAAGACGATAAAGGCAACCTCGACGAAGGCTCGCCACATCGGCTTGAGTCTCGGTGGAGGAGTGAGCGGCGTCATGGAGCGATGATAGCGGCGGAGATGCAGGCGGCCAAGCGAAATCGGATGGGCGGCGCGGCGCAGAGCCTTCGCGCGACGCGTGGTTAAAAGCCACAACGCCTATAATCTCCATGACGTGCTTCGACATGAATCAATGCGGTTGCGGTGGGTGCGGCGGACTTCTTCCGGCGCGGCGATGGTGGTTTTGTGTGCTTTGTCCTTCGCGATTTGCGCGTGGGGACAGACCAGCGCGGATGCCTCGGGCGGCAACACCGGGGACTCAGCGGCGGGCGGCTCACGGGTGCTGCTGGTGTTGCCATTCGACAACCGCACCGGACAGCCGAACCTGGAGTGGATGCGCGAGGCGGCGGCGCAGGTCCTGAGCACGCGTTTTGCTTCAGCAGGTTTCCAGCCAACCAGCCGCGCCGACCGCATGTACGCGCTGGACCACCTGGGGCTGCCGCAGGGCTTTCAGCCTTCGCGGGCGAGCGCACTCAAGCTGGCGCAAACGCTGGACGCCGATTCGATTGTTGTGGGCAGCTATATCACCGACGGCAGCGGGATTGTGGCCGAGGCGACGCTGGTGGATGTGCCAGACCTTCGGATGCTGCCACAGGTGAGCGCGCGCGGCGAGATGAAGGACATGGTCGCCGTGTTCAGCGAGTTGGCGTGGAAGCTGACCAAGCAGCTCGACCCCCAGTTCAATGTGGC
>CAYOVE010000214.1:0-5820 GCA_964407295.1 uncultured Occallatibacter sp. | reverse complement strand
GGCTGTTCATGGGCGGAAAACTATAGGGCATTCCGGTCTGGCGCACCTTTTCCGCGGCTGCTTCGGCGGACAGGCGTAGCTCCTCGGCGCGCAGAGCCTTGAAGTTGCCCGCGTCAAAGCTGACCATGTGGTGCTCATGGTGGTCGAGGCGGAGCATCTGCGCGGCCAGGGTCTCCAGCGCACGCAGCAGCTCGCCGTTGTGCTGGATCACCAGCGGCACATCGGGGCCGGCCAATTCAACCGAGATTTGCCTCGGCGCTGCGCCTTCCCCTTCGCTTGCGCCATCACTCGCACTGATGCGGTATTTCAGGCGTAGCCCGCCCAACTTGTTCAGGGTATTCAGGAATCCGGCAATTTTTTGTGCAGACTGCTGCAGGTCGTCAATGGGCATAACAAATAAGTATCGCAGAGCCGGGCGGGCTGGCGCATGGGGCCGTGGGAAAGGAATGCGGCGGCCGATCAAGAGCCTGCAAGACATGTCGATTCCGCATCGACGGGACGCAGAATGCTAACGTGGTCTCTGGACCCCCGTGACCACCCGGAACCCAATGTTGCACAAGTCCCTCGATCTATCGATGCGCCGCCTGCTTCCAATTCTTCTGCTGTTCGCGCTTGTTGCGTTCGCAGCGCTCGCTCGCGCGCAGGGCGGGCCACCCTTCATTACCGATGACCCCGGCACGCCCGGCAATCACCATTGGGAGATTAACTTTGGCTGGATTGCCAATCACAATCCCGGCCAGTCGTACTACCAAGTTCCCGACGTCGACCTGAACTACGGCTGGGGCGATCGCATCCAGCTCAAATACGAGCTGCCTCTTGCCGCGGCAACCGATCCGAACAATTCCACGGGAGTCGGCCTCGGAGAATCGTACCCGGGTATCAAGTGGCGCTACTTTGAATACCATCGCCCCGGCCAGCCCAAAACAGATGAGAATCTGCTTTTCTCGCTGGGCACGTACCCGCAGGTCATGATCAACAATCCCACCAGCTCTGTGCGGCGCGGCATCGTTCAGCCTGGCCCGCAATACTATCTGCCCATCGAGGCCACGGCACAGCTCGGATGGCTGGCGCTGAATGGAGAGGTAGGCCGATGGATTGGCAACAAGAATGCGCCCGATCAGTGGGGCCGCGGCTTGATTGCGGGTCACCAGTTCAACGACCGCACCGAACTTTATGCCGAGCTCTATGACTTGCAGGCCATCAATCAAATCGGCAACCAGCCCAAGCAGCGCTCATTCACGCTTGATCTTGGCGGACGTCAGACTCTCGGCCGCTCCGGCCATCTCCGCATGCTGTTTATGGCCGGCCGTGCCATTCAGGCAGTCACGCGCGATAACGGAGAGCCGAGCTGGATCGCCTACATGGGTCTTCAAGTCTTGATTGGCCCGAAGGAAAAGGAAACGCCCGGCAAGCAGCCCTGAGCGGGCTGATGACCCGGCCTATACCGGCTCGGCAACCGCGACCTGCTTCCGGAAAATGACTCCACAAATCAGCAGTCCAATTCCCAGGAATGTAGTCGCAGTGATTCCGGCGTTCAGCGAGAAGTGCAGGATGGGTCGAAACTCAATGGACGGGACGCCCATGTGCAGATACGCCTTGAGGAGTCCGACGGCGAGCGCGAGTGCAGGCACGATCACAGTGATGACGCGAATTTGTGTCTGCGTGTAGGGCTTCTTTGAAGGCAACTCATGCGGCTCGGTCGCGCGATACCAGACCCATATCCACACCGCAACAACAACCAGGCCAAATAAGCTGCTGCCGTCCTGCAGCACCCTGTACATTTGCACATTCCCCTCGATGGGCAGATAGACCGGCAGCCTCAGGAAGCTCCAATGGCGATACGGCCAATAAAACACGTGCGTGAACGAGTCCCAAAGGAGATGTGTCGTAATACCAACAAGGATCGAGACCACAATCAGTGCCAGGCGCGCCGGCGGCCAGAAGGTGAAACGGTTCTTCTCCGGTTTCAGTCGCGCGCGAAAACCCTTGGGCAAGAGCATGGTGGCGGGTTGCTTCACAAAGGTATGAAACACCCAAAGCGCAATCAGGCTTAGAGGCAAATCGTACAGAAACATGCCATGGATTGAATGGGCGCCCAGTCCGCGCGGCGTCAGAAAGAAAAAGTAGGCGAAATCGGGCGCGAAAGATCCGATGATGAGGGCCGACAGGACAAGGCGCGTTCGTTGAAGAGGCCATACGGCGGCCGCATGCGAGAAGGTAAAAGGCATTGCTTCAAGTATCTCGCATGCCGCAAGGAAGGTCCTGAGCCGCTCGAAGATCCGCGACCGTCGTTGATGAGCGGTGTGCCGGCAGAGTACGATGGCCCGGAAAAGATTTTTGAGGAGATACCCGCCGTGCGTTTTGTTTCCATTCTCTGCACTTCTGTTTTTGCCTTGGGCTCGCTCACTGCTGCCGCGCAGACCGCCTTTAAACCTGCCAGGAAAATCGTCCAAGAGGCTGCCCCACCGCAGGTTGCGCAGGGGTTGCAGGTGGCGCTCACGCCGCCCATGGGCTGGAACAGTTGGAATTTCTTCGCCGGCCGCGTGACTGACGAGGACATTCGCAACGCTGCCGATCAGCTCGTGGCTACCGGAATGAAAGACGCCGGCTATGTCTACGTCAACATTGACGACACGTGGGAGGGTGAGCGCGACGCCGATGGCGTGCTGCACACGAACGCAAAGTTCCCTGACATGAAGGCGCTCGCCGACTACGTGCACTCGAAGGGTCTCAAGCTGGGCATCTATTCTTCGCCGGGGCCAAAGACCTGCGCGGGTTTCGAAGCCTCGCTCGATCACGAGACTCAGGACGCCGAGCTTTACGCCTCCTGGGGCGTCGACTATCTGAAGTACGACTTGTGCAGCTATGGCTGGTCGGTCATGTCGGTGCAGGCGCCCGGCGACAAGGCCGCGCAGATGCGCCTGATGATCGCAGCCTACGAGAAGATGGATAAGGCGCTCAAAGCCAACGGCCGTCCCATCGTCTACTCTTTGTGCCAGTACGGCTGGGACGCTGTGTGGGAGTGGGGCCCAAGCGTCGGCGCAAATCTCTGGCGCACCACCGGCGATATTCAGCCCAACTGGCAGAGCATCTACTCCATCCTGAACGAGCAGGCCGGGCTGGCCCAATACGCCGGACCGGGCCATTGGAACGATCCTGACATGCTCGAAGTCGGCAACGGCAAGCTCTCGCTGGCTGAGAATCGCACGCACTTCTCCATGTGGGCCATGCTGGCCGCGCCGCTGCTCGCCGGCAACGACCTGCCCAACATGACGCCAGACGTCCGCTCCATCCTCACCAATCGCGACGTGATCGCCATCGATCAGGATCGCCTGGGCCGCGAGGCCACGCACGCCTACTCGGATGGTGAAGTGGACGTCTGGACCCGGCATCTCTCCGGCGGCGCCATGGCCATCGCCATCATCAACGCCGGCTCCGACCGCTACTCCACGCATCCGTTTCACTTGAGCCTGGCCAGGCTCGGCCTGCACGGCGCGCAAACGGGAAAAGACCTGTGGACCGGCGAGGAGATCGCGCTCACCGGCAATATGCCACTCGAGATCGCGAGCCACGACATCCTGCTGGTACGCATCGCGTCGCCAAAGTAACCCGAATGCAGGAGCACCAAACGGCTTTTTCATCGGGCCAACGACCTCTTCGCCGGCATTTCAGATTTTTATTTCTACTTGCCGCTAAAACCGGTTAGAGTAATCCCCAACGGCTCCCTCCCGCCGCACCCTTTGTGACGCCTTGATTGCGCCGCTGTGGGGTGTGCTGTCCGTTATTGATCCGATCTCTTTCACCCGTCCCTAGAGGGGCCTTGCAATGAGCGAAGTGAGATGCCCACATTGTGGGGGAACCAACGAGTCCAATGCTGCGTTCTGCGGAACCTGCGGAACGCCGCTTGCAGGTCAACCGTCTGCCGCTCCCGGAGCGCCGCAGCCACCCGCATCGAACCAGCCACAGCCGCCCAACGCCTTTATGCCGCCTCCGCCGGGAGCGATTCCTGCGCCTCCTGGAGTCTATCCGCCGGCCCCCGGCGTCTATCCACCCATGGGCCCCGGCGCGAACGTGATGGGTCAGAACACCAAATGGGCCATCGGGTTGGGCATTGCGGCCTTATTCTGCTGCGGACCATTCACTGCCATTCCGGGCCTATTTCTTGCCAAGAAAGACATGGACGAGTTTGCCTCAGGACGCGCTCCGCATTTGAACGAAGGCTCGGCCAAACTTGCCTTTTATCTGAATATCGCTGCTTTGGTTCTGTCTGTGATCGGGATTTTGTTCTTCTGGGGCAGGGGATTTCGCGCGTTCTGAATTCACTCGGAGGGCCTGCATGTACGGCCGCACCGACAAATCGGTTGCTGTGGGACTGCTGGCTTTTGCCTGCTCGGTTCTTGCCGTCGCTGCGTGGCTCAAACCTGCGGCGATCGGCTATGGCACGCATATGCAGCTTGGTTTGCCGCCCTGCAACTTTCTGCGCCTCACGCATCTGCCCTGCCCTACGTGCGGCATGACGACCTGTTTCGCGTGGGCTATCCGACTTCAGTTCCGGAAAGCGTTCTTCGCCAATCCGTTCGGCATTCTGGCATTCTTCGGGACAGTGTCTCTCATTCCGTCGGCAATGGTTTTGCTCTTGCGCCGCATTTCGTTTCGCCGGATTACTGACCACGCCTGGTTCAACAAGGCTGTCTATGCTTCAACTGCACTTTTGCTTGTGAGTTGGATTTTTAAGTTAGCGGAGTTTCAGTTCGCGGGTTACTGATCTCTCCGCCGTTCATTCGGAAAAGGAGTTCCTATGGCGACCATCGCTCCTCCGCTGATTTGCCCGCAGGGACATGGCCCCGGAGTGGCTGGTTCGCGATTCTGCACGTTCTGCGGGGCGACTCTTGTGGTTCCGGCCGCGCCGGGACAGCCCCCTCCCGTAAATCCTGTAGCGACAGCGCCAGCCGCCGGCGGATGGCAACCGGTCAATGCAGGACCGCCGCAATCGACGCCCGCTGTGCCGCAGTGGCAACCCCCGGCCGCAGCGCCAATGCCGACGCCCTCTTCAAGTCCAATTCCCGCGCCGGCGCCTGCGCAGGCAGCGCCGATCGTCCAAAATCAGCCGGTCCCCTGCAAAACGTGTGGGAACGCTGGAACCGGGCTCAGCGAAAACGTTTTGGTCTGTCCCGAATGCAGTTGGCTGCGTCCGTTGCTTCCCGGCTACAAGCTCGATCGCTCGGTTTTCCTGTGGGCGCAAGACGGCCAGGCCATGACCCATCTGCAAAGCATCTCCGCTCTGCATACAGCCGCGAAGTCTGTTTCGGAAAAGGTGGGCCGTCCCTGGATCGAATCGACATTCAATGGCATTCGCCTCGGCCCCAGGCAATTTGCTGACATTTGGATTCGAGCTGTTCTCGCCGCGCGCATTCTCGGCCTGCCCAGGATGCCCGATGTCTACATCTCAGGCGATTCACAATGGAACACGTATACCTATGGCACTGACACCAGCGCATTCATCGTTCTGGGCACAGCCATCCTCAACAACTTCCAGAATGACGATCTGCTCTTCGTTCTCGCGCGCGAGATGGGCCACTGCAAAGCGGGCCACGCGCTTTGGAAGACGGTGGCTCGTTTTCTTGTCGGCGACGATAGCGTGCGCAAAGGTCTGCTCTCCGGCGGCGTGTTGAAC
Organism: uncultured Occallatibacter sp.; assembly: GCA_964407295.1. GTDB lineage: Bacteria > Acidobacteriota > Terriglobia > Terriglobales > Acidobacteriaceae > Telmatobacter. The sequence continues at coordinate 146 of CAYOVE010000214.1, read as the reverse complement.
GCCATCAGCTTCAGCCCCACCAAATGGGTTCAGGACGCAGTGGATATCCCGCTCATGGCGTGGTCGCGCCAGGCCGATATCACCGCCGACCGCGCCGCGCTGCTCGCCATCGGTGACGAAGCCCTCGCTCGCCGCGTGATTTTGGC
>CAYOVE010000213.1:0-5837 GCA_964407295.1 uncultured Occallatibacter sp. | reverse complement strand
TGGGACAGAAGCTGGACGAGCGATTCGGTTTGCCTGAGGGCCATGCGCGGCGCGAATGGGCGCTGGGCATGAAGATGGTGATCGAGCTGCCGGAAGGTTCGGAGCTTGAGCCGGGAACGGTGTGGCACACATTTGGATTTCCGGAACCAGAGATTTTCGGGTTTCTGTACGTGCATCCCGAGCGTCTGGTTTCGGTTGGGATTTTTGTGCCGTCGTGGCTGGGCAATCCGCAACGCACGGCTTATCGATATTTGCAGCATTACATTCAGCATCCGCTGTTGTGGCGGCATTTGGAGGGCGGCACGCTGCGGTCGTGGGGAGCAAAGTCGCTCGAAGAATCGGGCAAGCAGGGCGAGCCGTTCCTGTGCGGTGATGGATTTGCGCGGATCGGTGAGGGTTCGGGATCGACGAATATGCTGACGGGTTCCGGCGTGGACGAGGCGTGGACCACGGGTGTGCAACTGGGCGACGCGGTGCTGGAGTTGCTGCGCGGGGGGCGGGCTTTTACGCAGGAAAATCTGGCGGTGACATACGAGGCGCGGCGGCGAGCAAGCTGGGTAGAGCGAGGCGCGCGGGAGGCGGAGAACGCGCGCAACGGATTTCACGGCGGGTTTATTCGCGGCATGGTGGGGATGGCGCTGGCGGGGCTGACCGGCGGGCGGCTCGCTTTGAGAGGAAAGATACCGCCTGCGCCGAAGCAGATTCTGCGGGTTGGAGCGAATGGAAAGGCCGAACTCAAGCTAAGGGAAGCGGCAAGAGTTGCGATGGCAGACGGGCGGCCGTTGCACGATGCGCTGATGAGCGCGCACGGGTGGCCGGAGATTCCGTTTGATGGGCAACTGCTGGTGACGCAGCAGGATGCGCTGCTGATGGGCGGCAAGGTGCAGGCGATGCCGGGATTCGCAGACCACGTGGTGTTCCTGGACCGGCAGCGATGCATTGCGTGCGAGGAGAGGACATGCGTGGCGATGTGCTCGGGCCAGGCGATCATGCTGGGGTCTGACGGCTCACCCGAGTTCGAGCGCGAGAAGTGCGTACATTGCGGCGCTTGCCTGTGGAACTGCGCTCAGTCGCCTGATGGTGAGCGGGGCAGCATTGAGTTTGCGGCCGGGAGCGGCGGATTACACAGCGCTGAAAACTGAAGAAACAGCTTCTAGCTTCTAGCTGCTAGCTACCTAGTGCTGACCGGTGCAATAAAACGCTAGGCAATCGAAATCGGAGAGAGACTGAGAATGGCGCAAGATTATCGCGATCTGGTGGTTTGGCAAAAGGCGATCGATTTAACAGTGCGCATCTACCAACTCACGCGAGCTTTTCCGAAAGACGAAATGTATGGACTGATTTCGCAGATGCGAAGAGCAAGCGTCTCTGTTGCCAGCAATATTGCAGAAGGACGAGGACGCTTGAGCTCGGCAGAGTTCCGGCAGTTTCTTGGGCTAGCGCAGGGATCGGTTTACGAGCTGCAAACTCAACTCATTGTCGTCAAAAGGCTCGGTTTAGCGAGCGGGAATACACTTACCGAGACTGGACTTCTCAGCAACGAAGTGTCCAAGATGCTTTCTTCCTTTATTCAAACTCTCAATTCAACTGCTGGCAAGAAGAAGCTAAGAGCTAGAAGCTAGGAGCTATGAGCTATGGGTTTCCACATTGTTGTTTGCGCGGGGATTGTGCCCGATCCGCTGCAGACGCTGGAACCGACGACCGGACCGAACGGGCCGGGGATCAAGAACGAGATGGTGCTACCTGCGGTGCTCGATCCGTGGGCGGCGAGCGCGTTGTATGAAGCGGCGAGTTTGGCCGCAAAGAACCCCGGGAGTAAAGTGTGGCTGGTTTCAATGGGGCCGAAGGCGAAATTGCAGCAGGTGATGATGAGCGTGGCGCAGAAGGTGAGTTTCGAGTTGGTTCCGATTGACGGGCCGATTGGAGGATTCCCCGATGCGCAGGCGACGGCGGCGGCACTGGCCGAGGCGATTGGCGCGATTCCGGGGCTAGAGCGAGAGCGGCTGCTGGTTTTCGGCGGGTGGGAATCGGCGACGAGGGGCGCGGGCGTGACGCTGCAGATTGTGGGCGAGCGGCTGGGGATTGCGGACCAGTTCCAGGGCGTGGACCAGATTGAGTTGCGCGAAGATGGATCTTTTGAGGTGCTGGAACGCGTGGAGGGCGGCAAACACCAGGTGAGCGTGTGCGTGGGCGCGCCTGCGGTGCTGGGTTGGGCGACGGGAAACCTGGCCGAGCCCAGGAACAATCCGCAGGTGGGCATGGCCAACATGCGGACGATTATGCCGGCTTTGCAAAAGGCGAAGACGGCGGCGCTCGACGCGAATGGATTGAAGTATGTTTCAGTGAGTTTGCCGAAGCAGCAGCGGACCACGCGCGTCGAGAAGAACATGAGCGCCGATGAGATTGCCGCTGAACTTGTGGAGTGGATCGGGCGAGAAAGCTGACGGTGGACGGTGGTCGGTGGTCGGTGAGCGGTAACTCGCAGCCAGTAATGAGAATCAGGCGCCGGAGGGTGCGAGGCAGAAGCCCAGACCTTAAAGTACAGATCTAAGTTGGAAGAGGAACAATGGAATCGATTCTCGTACTGACACATGCGGATGAAAGCGGCACGGCGCTGAGCAAGGGGTCGCTGGAAGCGGTGACTGCGGGCAGGGAGCTGTCGGCGCGGCTAGGCGCGGAGTTGACGATCGGCATTGTCGCGAAGGAGGCGAGCGGCGCGGCGGCGCAGGTGGTGGGCGCGGCAAAGAGATTGCTAGCGGTGCACGGAGAGGCGTTCGCGCAGGCGCGGTTTGCGAGCGATGCGGCGGCTTGCGAGGCGTTGTGCCGCGCGGCGCAGGCGGCGATTGTGGTGGCGCCCGGGAGCTCGCGTTTTGCACGGGTGATGGCGGCGGTGGCGCATCGGATGGGCGGCTCTATCGACACACACATTACTGCGGTTGGCAGCGCAGACGGCGTGGAGGCGACTCGGTGGTTTTATCGCCAAAGGATTGAGGCGGTGGTGAGCCGGGAAAAGCATCCGTGGTTTCTGCTGGTTGACGCGGGAACGCATGCGGCTTTTGAGGGCGGTGCGGGGCAAGTGCAGGTAGAACAGATTGTCGTGGATCTGCCGGAGATGCGGACGAACGTGACCGGGATGCGCGCGCCGAAGCAGGATGCGCAGACGATTCGGCCGGACGCGAAACTGCTGTTTGTTGCGGGAGCGGGATGGACAAAGAAGCAACCGGACGGGCAGATACACGTGGAGCAGGCGGGCGAATTGATCTTGAAGTTTCTGAAAGGGTCGGGCGCGTCGCTGGGGAGTTCTAAATCACTTGTCGACCAGGGCGGTGAAGGGAACTCAGTGCTTCCATTTCTGACGCATCTCAATCAAGTCGGGCAAACAGGGTCGACGCCGAGGCACGCGAAAGGGCTTTCGACCTGTTGCCACGGCGAAGAGCCGCACGTGGTGGGCTGGAGATTCATCGGCGAGCGGAGAGCGGTGTCGCTCGATGCGAATTGCGGATGGACGCGCGGCAAGGCGGACGTGGTGTACGTGGCGGATGCGTTTGAAGTGATCGGGAAGGTGAATGCGCTGCTGGAATCAAAAGCAGCTCCTAGCTCCTAGCTTCTAGCCTCTAGCTTCGGCTTTCTGGCGAATTCCGGTAGAGATGCTCGACTCGCAAGACGACCGCGGATCCTTCGGTCGCCGCGGCGACCTCAGGATGACAGGGTGTGATTTTGAGCGCCCGGGTGCGGGCGAGGACGCCCGCACGACAGCCAGCCTGGAGACCGGCGCTACACGTCGAAGCGATTCACAGGGGTCTGATTTCATTGTGTTAGGTTGGAAATTTGGAGTGGCTCAGAGCGAAGCGGCAGTGAGATGGCCGCAGGGGCTAAATCCCATGTATTTTCCGGCACTGGGGCGGCATGACTGAAGTCATGCCCTGATACAAAGCTGCTTCTAGAACATGCTTCACACGACTGACTCAAGAGGAATTTTATGGCACCCATTACTGAGTTCATCAGGCATCATTATCGTCATTTCAATGCCGCGGCGTTGGTGGATGCCGCGGAGGCTTATAACAAGCTGCTGGCGGACGGCGGCAAGATGTTTGTGACCATCGCAGGAGCGATGAGCACGGCGGAGCTGGGTTTGTCGCTGGCGGAGATGATCCGGCAGGACAAGATTCACGGGATCTGCTGCACAGGCGCGAACCTGGAAGAGGATGTGTTCAACCTGGTGGCGCACAATTTTTATGAGCGCGTACCGGGCTACCGTGACCTGACACCGGCGGACGAGGCGGCGCTGCTGGCGCGGCACATGAACCGCGTGACAGATACATGCATCCCCGAGATGGAGGCGATGCGGCGGATTGAGAACGAGGTGCTGGCGGAGTGGGTGAAGGCAGACAAGGCCGGAGAGCGGTGGTTTCCGCACCAGTTCATGTACAAGATTCTGCTGTCGGGAGGGCTGAAACAGAGCTACCAAATCGATCCCAAGAATAGTTGGCTGCTGGCGGCGGCGGAAAAGAATCTGCCGATGTTTGTGCCGGGCTGGGAAGACGCGACGCTGGGGAATATGTATGCGGGCCACTGCATTACGGGCGACGTGAAGAAGGTGCATACGGTGAGGACGGGCATCGAGTACATGATGGAACTGGCGGAGTGGTACACGGAGACGACGAAGAAGACTCCGCTGGGATTCTTCCAGATTGGCGGCGGGATCGCGGGAGATTTTCCGATTTGCGTGGTGCCGATGCTGCACCAGGATTTGCAGCGCGACCATGTGCCGCTGTGGGCGTACTTCTGCCAAATTTCGGATTCGACGACGAGCTATGGATCGTATTCGGGCGCGGTGCCGAATGAGAAGATTACGTGGGGCAAGCTGGGAGAGAAGACGCCGAAGTTCATTATCGAGAGCGATGCGAGCATTGTGGCGCCGCTGGTGTTCGCGTACGTGCTGGGGTGGTAGATGGACGGGGACCGAGGGACCAAGAAAGACGGGTCCATAGGGAGAGAGAGATCAGAGAGCAGAGATTAGAGAGCGGGATGCGGAGATGGACAGTCGTGGGCGTGGCGGTGAGCCTACTGCTGGCGGGAGCGGTTCCGGGCGCGACGCGGGCCAACGCTCAGGACGGCGGGGCATGGATTGCGGCGAGCACGAACGCGACGTCGATCACGGGCGATATTGCGATTGCCAAAGAAAGAGTTTCGATTGACTACATCTCGTATCCGCTGGCATCGATCCGCCCCTTGAAGCCGGTGGAGGTGAGCGCGGTATTCGACGCAGATGTGAATGCCGGCATCAGCGGGATGCTCTACCGGCTGAAGATCCCGGCGGCGCAGCGCTTCTTGAAAAAGAACACATTGTGCGGGGGCGAGGACACGCAGTGGATGGCGACATACGTTGCGGGGAAGACGCTCGAGGTGGCGTTTTTCTCGGGAGACGACATGCCGGTGTTCACGTTCGACGCGATCGCGAAGTCGACGGCGTTGTGCGGGACTTTTGCGTACACGAGATAGCCGTCAGCCCTCAGCTATCAGCCGTCAGTTTGAGTTGAGGTAACGAATTGCCGTTCTATCCCACCCTAAAACTCTTCACTACGCTCCGAGCTTTAGGATGGGGCACCCATTTTTGTGGTGGGTTGAGGGCCGGGAAAACAAATGCAGGTCCTTCGACTCGTCCACCTTCGGCGGACTCGCTCAGGATGACAAATTCAACATGTGGGCTCGTGCTATCCCACCCTAAAACTCTTCACTACGCTCCGAGTTTTAGGATGGGGCACCCATTTTTGTGGTGGGCTGAGGGCCGGGAAAACAAATGCAGGTCCTTCGACTCGTCCACCTTCGGCGGACTC
>CAYOVE010000212.1:0-5840 GCA_964407295.1 uncultured Occallatibacter sp. | reverse complement strand
CCGGCAAATCGGTGCGCTTGAGCTTGTCGGCCAGGCGCTGCATTACGGGATGAATGGACATTGTGGTTTCCTGCGATTGAAGTCAGAATGTTTAGTTTATCAAAGATCGCCGACCTCTGCCTCGCCCGGCGCCCTTCATTTTGCAGGTGTTGAGGCCGCCATCTTTCATGTTTCGAGCCCACGATCCGGTGCGATATAGTTCCGCAATGGACGAAAAACGAGATCTTCTTCGCCACACCCTTGCTACGCTGGCTTACCGTACCGCTCGTGCCCTGGAATATGCTCCCGCCGAATTTGCGGACTTCGACAACGCCGGCCGCCGACCCGTGCAGATCCTGGCTCACATGGGAGACCTCCTTCAATGGGGTCTCTCGATGGCTCAAGGCAATCCCAACTGGCACAGCTCTCAAACGCTGGCGTGGCCGCAGGAGCAGCAGCGGTTTTTTGGGGCGCTCTCCGCGTTCGATGCGTACCTCGCGTCGTCGAATCCTGTTCACGCGCCCATTGAGCGCCTGATGCAGGGGCCCATTGCCGACGCGCTGACGCATGCGGGCCAGCTAGCCATGCTGCGACGCCTGGCAGGCTCGCCGACGCGCGGCGAGAATTTCTACGTTGCCGCGATCGCGATCGGGCAGGTCAATTCGGTCCAGCCCGAGCCGGTAAAGCCCTTCTAGCGCCGGTTGCATAAATTCGCTTAGGCGACTTCAAAAGCTCCCTCAGGGGCTAAAGCCCCGCTGTTTATTCGCCTGATGCGTCACGACTGAAGTCGTGCCCTGATACAAAACCATTTAAGCAAGCGGTTGCAGGTCCGGAGTCATTCTTTCGTCCCACAATCTTTCGCCCACGATCAGGCGGCGGAAATGCAGGTCCTTCGACTTCGGTCGCCGCGGCGACCTTCGCTCAGGATGACCGCGTATTTATTTGGCGAACTTCAGGCTCGCGACACGAGCAGCGCTTTTGCTGAAGGTTTTCCACTGCGGCTTGATCGCCGGCGGCGAATCGGTGCGCGCCCGCGCGTTGCCGATTGGGATCGACTTGACCTGTGGAAAACTATGAATTTTTCGGGGCTGATTTTAATAATCGAGCCATTCTAATCGACTTAACTCATTGAAAATTAAAATTGCGTCGATTTTGCTTGACAACTGTATATATTAAATACGAGAATGATGACGGTGACTATTGTCGCCATGGAGGTATTTTATGCGCCGTATACTCGCGACCAGCACACTGCTCTCCTCGCTGATTCTTCCCGCAGCGGCATTTGCCAGCACGCCCGTGGACGACGCCACTGCCCCAACCCCCATTCGTGTCAGCTCCGGTGTTACGCAGCCGGTCCTCGTCAACTCCGCCTACCTCGACGTTCCTCAAGGTTACTCAATTGACTCCATCCCCGCGGGCGCCCAGGTGGGCCTAGCGGTCACCATCGACGAAAAGGGCGAACCTGAAAACATCCAGGTGGTGAAGTCCTACGGCAAGTTCTGGGACGAACGGGTCATCGACGCCGTTCGCCAGTTCAAGTTCAAGCCGGCCACGGTCGACGGCGAGCCCACGCAGGTCGACATGAACCTGACAGTCAACATCGCTCGCTAAACAACCGACACTCCGCCGGGATGCTGCGCCCGAAAGCACCAGGGGTCGAGCCCAACCAGCTTGGCCACAGGAAAGCTGCACCTTCAGCCCAGCATCCCTTCGGCTTCACAATTTTTCGGGACCACGAATCGCATCGAGTATCAGCACGTCATCCGCTGTGAGCGCCGCGCGGTCCAGCAGCTCAGGCCGATTCTTCAAAGTCTTGCGCAGTTGCTGCTCCCGCCGCCAGCGCCTGATGTGGGCGTGATCTCCGTTCATCAGGACTTCCGGCGCGCGCAGGCCGCCAAACTCAGCCGGCCGCGTGTACTGCGGGTAATCGAGCAGGCCACCAGCTCCGTGCTGCGATCGCGGAACCTTTGCCCCATCCACGTCGATCGCGGCAGCGAATTCCGCTTCGATTTCGGCGTCGGGCGCGCCAAAGCTCTCATACTGGCCTGAGGCCTCGTTGCCCAGCACTCCGGGAATCAGGCGCATCGTCGCATCAACGACCACCGCTGCCGCCAGCTCGCCCCCGCTCAGCACGTAGTCGCCGATCGAGAGCTCCATGTCGCAATAGAGATCGTTGATGCGCTCGTCCACGCCCTCATAGCGCCCGCAGACGAGCACCAAGCGTTCGTAGCCGGTCAGCTCGCGCGCGACCTGTTGCGTAAAAAGCCGACCCTGAGCTGAGAGCAGGATGACCTGGGTCCTGGAGCTGTCGACCTCCGATCTCCGATCTCTGCTCTCTGCGTGCGTCTTTTCGCGGACACCGAGAGCCCGGAGCGCCTCGGCCAGAGGCTCAGGCTTGAGAACCATCCCTTCGCCGCCGCCGAACGGACGGTCGTCGACGGTGCGATGGCGATCGTGCGCGTACTCGCGCAGATCGTGCGCCTCGACTGTGACCAGTCCATTCTTCAGTGCCCTGCTCACGATGCCGTGGGCAAAGACGCTTTCGAAGAAGCCCGGGAAGATGGTGACAATGTCGAACCGCATGATTCTGATGATAGAAGCTCTACCCCGTTCAAACTGTCTCAATTGGATGCGCACGAGAAGCTTCTGCCAACGGTCGAACGTGGGTTAGCAGCAGGTTGAGGAATTTGTCCGGCTGCAGGAAAGCCGCGAAGTGGCCGGCATCGGAAACCAAGATCATTCGCTTGACCGGCGCAACCACATCATTGAAGTAAGCAAGGGCCAAGGCCGGTGTGGTGAGTACGTCGTCTTCTCCCTGAAAGATAAAGACGGGGATTTCGAATCGGACGCCCTGCTGCCACGCGTCGTATCGTGATATTTCGGGCAGGAGGCGCCCGAGAGAGAAGTGCATCCCGCGAACAAACGCGCGAATGTCGGTCAGTTTCCACCCTGGAGCGAACCAGACGGCGTCTTTAAGGAGCTTCATGGTGCGGCGATATCCAGACGGATCGGATTTCATGGTCCAGCGCGCGAAGGCATTGAAATCGTCGCATGTCCAAAGGGTGGGATCGGTGGCGATCCGTTGAATCGCCTTGATGCCCCTGCCCAGCCCCAAGTGGCGCAGCCGTTCCAGCACTTCGCGATGATTCTCATCTCTTCCACGCACCATTCCGACATTCTGGTCGACGCCGACGTAGGCATAAAAAAGATCCGGACGGCGGCGGGCAATCTGAAGGCCGAAAGTCGATCCGAATGAACTGGCCAGAAGGAAGAGCCGGCTTCTGCCCAAGCGGGAGCATAGAAACTCTGCAACCTCAATGCCGTCGCGCGTGAATTTGTCCATGCTCATCTCGCCGCTGGAGCGGGAGCTTGAGCGAGCCCAGGTTCTGCGGGTTCCCCGCTGGTCCCATTGCACGATGGTGAAGTGCTTCTCCCACGAACGCAGATGCGGCGTGAAGATGGAGTAACTACTTCCCGGGCCTCCATGGATCACCAGCATTACAGGGTTATCGCGATCTTCGCCACGGATTCCAATCCACTGGTCTATTCCGCCTATCCTGGCGAATCGCTCCTTAACAATCCCGCGAGGGCTTTCAATCCTCAGGGTTGACGCGATCCTTGCTTGGCGAATGGTTCTTTGGATAAGAAAACAAGCCGGAATACTGACGACGGCGAGTGCAGCCAGAACACAACCGATCAAGAACATGAGCTTCTCCAGTAATTGTGTATTATATACACAGTTATCGGATCGATGCACGGACAGGATTTGGGGAGCAGAGACGAGTAGCGGCGAATAGACTCGAAAACAAAGAATATGCCGAATGAAGACGCCAGGATAATGAATCGGGCATGGGGCAAGAGACGGCCTTCAAGCCGAGGTCCCAAGCCCACGCTAAGCACGACTGGGATTGCCCGCGCCGCCATCGAACTTGCCGATGCAGAGGGCCTGGAGGCAATCACCATGCAGCGGGTGGCACGAGAAGTGGGGGTGACAACCATGGCCCTCTACCGCTACTTCCCGGCAAAGACAGACCTTCTGGATCTGATGATCGATTCCGTCAGCGAAGGCGCGCCCGACCTGGGCAAATCCACGCTGCCCTGGAGCGTGCGATTGAAGAAATGGGCACGTCTCTGCCTGGCGATTTACGAGAGCCATCCCTGGTTTCTTGAGGCCACTTCGGCGCGCCGCAGCATCATGGGTCCAAATGAATTGCTTTGGATGGAGGCCGCATTGGCAACGTTAAGCGAATCGGGCCTGGGAGCAGCAGACAGACACTCTGCTTTTCTTGCCCTCATCGGCCAGGTGCGAGGACATGCAACGTTCCAGCAGATAAGAAGCTACTCTGACACCGCAGAAGGCTGGGATGACGACCTGGCGCAGATGCTCAAACCGGCAGCGGACCAGTACCCCGCGCTTGTGACGGCGCTTCGTTCGGGGACATTCTCGCGGAGCCCTGCGCGCGCCTTCGATTTTGCGCTTGAATGTTTCATCGACGGAATCTGCGCGCGCGTGAAACGGCGCCGAGCAAAACCCCGTCGCAGTTGATGGGTATTTGAAGGCTAGTAGCTGGAAGCTGCTTTTCGCACCCACAATCGCGCTGTCACGACTCCGAAGATGAATCCGCCGACATGGGCCAGGTATGCGACGCCGCCCGTCTGCACCGTCGCGACCGATCCGACCACGCTGAGTAGCTGAAACAAGAACCAAACGCCGATCAGCAGTATCGCGGGAATATACGTGACGCGGATGAAGATCAGGATCCACACCAATGTCCGAATCCGATCTCGAGGATAGATGACGATGAACGCGCCCATTACGGCCGCGATCGCACCGCTTGCGCCGAGACAAGGGATGCGCGAACCGGGGCTGCCCGCGACCTGGGCGAGCATCGCGATTACGCCGCCCAGCAGATAGAAGACGATGTAGCGGAACCGGCCCATCGCTTCTTCGATCGCAGGGCCAAAGGCCCAGAGAAAAACCATGTTGCCCAGAATGTGCAGCCAGCCCGCGTGCATAAACATCGCGGTCACGATGGTGATCAAGTGGCGGCCGTGCTCAATGCGCAGAGGTATCACAGCCCACCGATTCACGAACGCATCGCCGCCCTCGAGCTCCAGGAGAAACACATATGCGTTCGCGGCGATGATCAGCGCCGTCATCCACGCAAATCCGCGCCCGCGTCGCGATGCGTCTCCCAGAGGTATTACGGTTCCCACGTTTGCCCCCGCTGCACCTGAAGTTCGCTTAGTGAATGTTTTTTATCATGCCGGACGCCGCTCCCTTTCACTTTCGTTTCCTGCGGCACTTTGTGCTGGGAGCGGAGATGGTGGCGGGTGTGAGATGGGCTAGCCGGATTGCGGGGGCACGAATGGCCATTGGCGTAGACGATGGGCGCGGAAGAGATAGATAGCGGTTCCGCTGATGGCGATGGCGATAGCGCCGTAAAGCTCGAAGAGGCCGCTGCCACCTTTTGCCTGGGCGCGGCGGGGATCGAAGAGCATGAAGGCAAAGCCGGCCATGGCGGCGAGGGGCGGGAGCGGGTAAAGGGGAATGCGGAAGGGGCGCGGAAGACTGGGGCGGCGGATTCGAAGCAGGATGACGCCGATCTGCTGCAAGGAAAACTGAAGCAGGATGCGCGTAATGACGAGCATGGTGATGACCTGCGCGAGCGAGAAAAAGCAGAAGAGCGCGCCGACGAGGCCGAGGGCGACGAGCGAACGGTGAGGAATGCCGTGCTTTGGATGGAGGGCGGCGAGGAAGTGGAAGTAGTTGCCGTCGCGAGCGGCGGCGTAAGGAACGCGCGAATAGCCGAGGAGCAGAGAGAAGACGCTGGCGAAGGCGGTCCAGACGATGAGGGCGG